>CAXTKV010000114.1:0-16624 GCA_964244895.1 uncultured Deinococcales bacterium | reverse complement strand
ATTCGCGTCCGGGACGGTGTTTCTTTCACCTCGAGATCGCACGCTCACCGCACGGCGAGCGGTGCGACCCACGCGCCCGTCGCGCCGCGCAGCTTGGCGTGCGAGACGACGAACATGAATTCGGAAACGCGATCCGTCGCGAGTTCGGTGAGCTTCAGGTTCTCGAGGATGAACAAGCCGTGCTTGACGTTCAATGTTTGCGGAACCTCGAACGGTCGGGATGGGTTCTCCGGCGGTACGGGGCCGTAACTCCAGGTGTCGCAGCCGGAGATCACGATTCCCTTTTCCACCATCCAGGCCGCGAGCGCCAGGCCGGGGCCGGGTTCGCCGGAAAGGTACGTCGCGTTGTCCATCATCCACAGTTCGCCCCAGCCCGTGTGGAACAGCAGCGCATCGCCTCGAGCAACCTCCAGTGCCTGTCGCTCGAGCGCCAATTCCGCGTCGTTCACGGTGATCGCGTAACCGCGCTCGAGACGCTGCACGCCCTTGAGCGCGGCGATGTCCAGCAGCACGCCTCGCGTCACGATCTGCGGCACGCTTTCCTGGCCCAGCTTGTTCGTGCCGTACTCCTCGACGATCTCAGACAGCGGAAAGCCGTTGTAGCAGCGCTCGCCGATCTGGATGTGGTTTAGCCCGTCCAGGTGCGTGCCCAGTTGAGATGTCGCGGACACCACCTCGACCATCCAGTTCATGTCGTTCTCGCCCCAGCCGCCCAGCGGCCCCGCGTCGGGTCGCCGCGCGTTCAGTTGGTGCGCGCTGGTCGTCAAGTGCTGGCGGAAGCTGCGGCCTGGAAAGGCCGGAACGGATTCGTCCAGCACGTGACTCAGATCGTATACGCGCCCTTCTCGCACCAGCCGCGCTGCGCGAACCACGTGCTCGAGTCCGATCTCGTTCAGCATCCCGATCTGATCGTCAGCACCGTAGCGCGACGGGAACCAATCGAGGTTCTCTTCTCGAGCATTCTGTTCTGGATTCGTCTCGAGCACCATTGACCTCGCGTTCTGGGCGGAATAAATCCGGCATTGGGCTTTGGTTGGGGCGAACCGCAGTGTTCGCCCTCACACGGCAACGATCGCTCGAGCTTCACCGTGAGGAATACCCGAGACTCCGGGAACACCGCCTGGCACGGCGTTTTTTGATTCTCGAGAAATGCGTGCTGGACGGTGTTACTCCGAAGACCAGCTCGTGCGGAAGTCCGGAAAGAGCGTCAAACCGCCATCCACGAAAATCGTCTGACCCGTGATGTACCCGCCCAGATCGCTCGAGAGGAAGGCCACGGTCTCCGCCATCTCGTCGCTCGTGCCGGCGCGGGCCATCGGGATGTGCGATTCGACCATCGCGCGCTTTTCGGGGTCGTCGATCCACGAGCGGTTGATCGGCGTGACCGTCGCGCCCGGCCCGACCGCGTTGACGCGGATGCCGCGCCCCGCGTACTCCAGCGCCAGCGTGCGCGTCAGGTTCTGCATTCCGCCCTTGGAAACGCTGTAGCCCAGAAAGCGCGGCTTCGGGATCTCCTGGTGAACGCTCGAGATGTTGACGATGCTGCCCGGTTTGTTGTCTTTCAGGAAAGTCTGGATCGCGCGTTGGGCGCACATGAACGCCCCGCGCAGGTTCGTGTTCAGCACGCGGTCGAATTGCTGAACCGTCATCTCGTGGGAATCCGCCGGAATCTGAATGCCCGCGTTGTTGATCAGGATGTCCAGCGTGCCCCACGCGTCCAGGACGGTCTTGAACATCCGTTCCACGTCCTCTTCTTTGGACACGTCCGCCTGCACCAGGATGTCCTTGACGCCGTGCTGCTGCACGCTGTTGCGGCAGAACTGGATCGCGCTCTCGGTCATTTCGGCCTCGGCTTGATTGCTGTAAAAGTTGATCGCCACGTCCGCGCCGTACTCGGCAAATTTAATCGCAATCGCCTGCCCGATGCCGCTCGAGCCGCCCGTGACCAGCACTTTCTTGCCCTTGAGTCCCTTCATGCCTTCCTCCTCTTTCTTCTCGCGTAGCTCGAGCCTGAGATGGTTCGCTCAAGCGTGAAGCTCGAGCGTTCTGAGTGTGGGCGAAAGCACCGCGTGGATCGCCTCGAACACGGATTCGATCAACGCCTCCGGGTCTTCGGCCCGCACCAGTTCGCCGTAAGGCACGACTGCGCCGTTCCAGCCCTCCGTGTGCCAGCGTGCGCTCATGGGTAGCGGCAGCGTCTCGAAGCCCTCCGGCATCGGGTACGCGGTGACGTACAGGTACGGTCTGGGGTCAACAGAATCGAACGGTGCGAAACCGAAGTTCATCTGCGGGGCGCTCTCGCTCACCTCGCTCGTGGCGAACCACAGCGTCGAGAGGTCGAAATGCTCCGGCCAGACCACCACGGGCGTGACGAACCCCGCCAGCCTCGAGCGCCAGCGCGCGGTCGCGGTCAAGACGCGGTTCAGCACGTGCGCGTACTCCGCACCCAGGGCGCGATCCACCTCGAGTGCGTCCGTGCCGCCGATCTCTACGGAACCGATCAGCGGGTGATTCCTCGCCTGAAGCGCCGTCAGGAAGGCCGCGCTGAACGAACCGTCCTGCTGCGCCACGAGCGATTGATCCTGCGCGTGCAAGGCCGTCAGGATCGACTCGAGCAACGACGCCTGCGTGCGCCCGGCCAGCGAGACCGCCATCGCCCGCCCGTCCTTCGGCGCGCAGACCACCACGCCGCGCTCGAAGTCCAACCGCACCTCGCCGCCGGAGGGCAAGCGTTCCGTGGACAGCCCGTCCGCTTCGATCCGCAAGGCCAATTCCAGATAATTCGGCACGGGATCTCGGGTCAGCATTCGGATCGCGCCCAGGACTTGCGCGGCTTGGTGCAGGCCGTGGCTGGTCTGTTCCCAGTTGGTCAATGGCGGAAATTTCATGCGCGTTCCCCTTTCAACAAACCGCTCAAACCCAGGCTCGAGACCCGAGCGACCTCGTACTCGATGGCGACGTGCGAAGCCCAAAGCTCGAGCGTGACGAACAGCACGCCCACGACCAGCAGCAACGCGCCGACCAGAAACACGATCAACGCGGCGCTCGAGACCCACGACGCCTCCGTCACAATCGCCACGGCGATCACGAACATGCTCAGCACGAACGTCAGAATCGCGCCGTAGACCGCCAGCGCCGCATCCCGCACCAGCCGATGCCGACGCACCAGACTGGGAACTTGCGCGTCGATCTCGCGCAGACGTTCAATGGTCAACGCGTCCGGTTCGTGATCGTGGGCGAGATTCAAACGTTCCAGCCGTTCGCGGTTGAGCGCGTGCAGGCGGTCGTTGATCGTGGCGTAGTGCGCCAGCAACCCGCCCATCAGCACCGCGCAGGCGTTGACTACCACGGCGGGTGCGAGGATGAACTGGATCGTTCGCGCGATCATCTCGAGGCTCATCGCTGGCTCCTCAGGGCTTGGGCATCACTGCGGCGCAGCATGGATCAGTTCGATCTGGGGCGCGTCAGGTTCGTCATCTTCGGGTTCCGTCCAGTTGGCGTCCCACAAGGCTTTCGCCAGGTCTTGCGCGAGGAAACTCTTGATGCGATCCGCTTCCATAAAGACCTCCGATGAATGGTTTCCCCGCAGACCCGAATGTCTCGAGTCCAGGATGCGAGTGCGATGGTTGGTGCGCTGAAGGGCTTGCGTGCTAGACGGTGTTCCTGTGCGTCAGGAATTTGCGTCTGGGACGGTGTTCTGATGCCGTCCTCTCGAGACGTATCATCGCGGCTCGAGCATCGAGTTGCATCGGCGCGATGACGGTAGGCAGGAGAGTGAGGGGTACGTCAAATGTCGCGGTGGCAAACGCAGGCTCGCGTGGGGGTCGCTTGCCATGAAATCTGAGGTGGCTTACGATGTAGCGCAATGAAAGAGAGAGCACCGCGCAACCGAACCTTAGTCGTCCGCGAGAGCGAGAGTGATGTCCTCATGCGCCAAACAATTTCGTTGGGGTCACAAAGTGCCTCTATTGAAATTGAGGATAGGTTAATATATCAAAACTTATTTGCTTGCCTTAATTTTTTACCAGATCAGTTCATTGATCTAATGATTATAGATCCGCCATACAACTTGACCAAAAAATTTGGGAACAGCAAATTCTCCAAGACTTCATCGGAGTTATATGAAGAGTGGCTTGAGTCTTGGATAGCAAAACTCAAGAGATGCTTGAAAGCAACTGCTTCGCTTTACGTTTGCTGTGATTGGCAATCGTCTAAATCGGTGCAAACAGTTCTGGAAAGACACTTCATTGTAAGAAACCGCATCACGTGGGAACGCGAGAAAGGCCGTGGGTCAATCTCTAACTGGAAAAATTGTTCTGAGGATATTTGGTTTTGCACCGTATCTGATGATTACTTTTTCGATGTTGAAGCAGTCAAGTTAAAGCGGAAAGTTATTGCGCCGTACCGTAACTCCTCTGGCGAGCCAAAAGACTGGGAAGAAACAATAAACGGTAACTATCGTTTAACGCACCCATCTAACCTCTGGACAGACATTTCAATCCCCTTCTGGTCTATGTCAGAAAACACCGATCATCCAACACAAAAGCCTGAAAAACTAATTGCAAAACTAATTCTTGCAAGTTCAAAGCCAAACGATTTTGTATTTGACCCATTTTTTGGTTCAGGAACGACATGTGTAGTTGCAAAGAAACTTAGCAGAAAGTTTTCTGGTGTTGAGCAAGAGCCAGAATACTGCCAGATGGCCGTAAAAAGACTAAACCGTGCTGAATCAGATAACACAATTCAAGGCTATCACGATGGATATTTTTGGGAACGCAACAGTCTCGCTGACCAAAAGCAGGTAAAAACTGCTAATAAAGAGCCGGGAATTGCCGTTGGGTTATTCGATGAATAATTCAATTGAAAAACTAATAACTTTCCTGCGTGAACATGACGGGATCAATGACAAGGCAAGACTGGCAAAGCTCACCGCAGATAATTTTGGGTTAACGAAGGATAGATCGGTTTATTACTGCGAGGATTTTGCAGTTAGATTTAATTCTTCCGCTTCCCAAAACTTCGGGAATACAGTGCTTTCGCTATCGAATCTGCAAAAATTTGATAACCGACCATTCGTTGTTTGCTTGGTAACGCCATCATACAATTACATATACCTAGCTAACACGACATTCCTCAAGAAAATTAGTCATAGCTCGCAGGAACTGCGCGAAAACAATATTCGTGGAAGTTTCAATGGCTCGGATATAATGCGCGAGTTTGAAGGCATTGCTAATATACCAGAAAATATTGAAAGATTATTCAACATTCATTCAGGACTTGGGTTTGAAGGCAATCTTACTCGTTTGGTGGAAACGACAAACAATATTAGCCCTTCTGGTAAAAAGTTTGAGGCGAGTGAAATCCAGCAACAGCAAATACTGCTCGCTCCAGCAAGAGCAATCAGGTTCATCAAGTCCCAGGACGCACAGGTTCTCAAAGAAGAGCTTGATACAAAAGTAGAAAAGTTCAAAAACGAAATATTGCTGGCGGCCTTGATTGAAAATGTCAATGTTCGGGGTCGAATAATTGAGTACCTGATTGCAGGAGAAGATGACCGTCTGCGCCAAGAGATTATCAACGCTCTCCAGAAGCGCACAAACGGTATTCCACAATTCAAGACGGAAAATACTTTGGGCGACTACACCAAAGAGTTTAACGATTTTTTTACGGAAACGGATGTCAAAACTAAGATTATGATTCTTGACTCCAATCCAAAGGCATATAACCTTGATAAAGTACTAGATTTTCTATCTTCTGAACGCTCAGTTTTCATGTTTTACTTTGTTGGTGTTGAACCGGAAAAAATTGTCAACACCGTTCTGGTCTCAATGTTTCAAGAGCGGTTACTGAATTCCACTATTCTGCTTAAGCACTGGGCCGGAAGAAATTCAAGAGGTGTTAGCCAATTTGAGGGTAAGGCCATTAGCAAGCTTATCTTGTCGCCTGAATCGTCTATTGATGAAGAGAGATCCATCAGTTTTCTCCGCGATGTTTTGGCACTATAGATTTCTAACATTACGTTCAACTTAGGCGCTGCGCGGCTTTACGCAGCGCCTGTTAACTTTACGTCAGACCGTCCTCTCGAGTTCCCCTTCCTTCTTGATCTGCCCCTGCTGGTGAATCAACTTCGCCACCAATCCCGTCCATCCCGTCTGGTGTGACGCCCCGATCCCCGCGCCGTTGTCTCCGTGAAAATACTCGTGGAACGGCACAAGATCGTGCCAGTGCGGGTCGGTCTGGAAGGTCTCGTTGCTGCCAAACACCGCACGCCGCCCATCTGTGTCTCGAGTAAAAATCCTGATCAAACGCTGTGACAGTTCACTCGCTACTTGCTCCAGCGTCAGGTACGTTCCCGATCCGGTCGGGCATTCGACCTTGAAATCATCGCCGTAGTAGCGGTGGAATTTCTGCAAGCTTTCAATCAGCAGGTAATTGATCGGGAACCACACCGGGCCGCGCCAGTTGGAGTTGCCACCGAACAAGCCGGACGTGCTTTCGGCGGGTTCGTAGCTGATGCGATAGTTCATTCCATCGGCGTGAACCTCGTAAGGGTGCTCGAGATGGTGTCTCGAGAGCGCCCGGATGCCGTGGTCGGACAGGAACTCCGTCTCGTCCAGCATCCGTGCCAGCACGCGCTTCATGCGGTGTCCCCGAGAAAGCGCCAGCAGGTGCGTGTTGCCGCCGCCCATCTCCATCCAGCGGGACACGAGGTTGGCGAGGTCGGGCCGGTTCGCCAGGAACCAGTCCAGGCGCTTCTTGAAGCCGGGGAAGCGCTCCAGGTCGTCCTGGTCGAGCGTCTCGACCGCCAAGAGCGGGATCAACCCGACCATCGAGCGCACGCCGATCTGCTTGGAATCACCGTCGGGCATCCGCAGCACGTCGTAGTAGAACTCGTCGCGTTCGTCCCACAGTCCCAGGTTGTTGAGCGCCTTGGCGATGTACAAGAAGTGCTCGAAGAACTTGGTGGCGATGTCTTCGTAGACGGGGTTCTCGCGGGCTAATTCCAGGCTGATCTTGAGCATGTTGAGCGCGTACATGCCCATCCAGGCCGTGCCGTCCGCCTGTTCCAGATGCCCGCCGCCGGGTAGAGGTTGGCTGCGGTCGAAGACGCTGATGTTGTCCAGCCCCAAAAACCCGCCCTGGAAGACGTTGCGTCCCTCGGCGTCTTTGCGGTTGACCCACCAGGTGAAGTTCAGCAGGAGCTTGTGGAAGACGCGCTCGAGGAACGCCGTGTCGGAGCGACCCCAGTGTTTTTGCTCTATTTTGTAGACGCGCCACGCGCCCCAGGCGTGGACGGGCGGGTTGACATCGGAAAACGCCCATTCATACGCCGGGAGTTGCCCGTTCGGGTGCTGATACCATTCCTTGGTCAGATTCTCGAGTTGGCGCTTGGCGAATTCGGGGTCTAAAAGCGCGAGCGGGATCGTGTGGAACGCGAGATCCCAGGCGGCGTACCACGGGTATTCCCACTTGTCGGGCATCGAGATGATGTCGGCGTTGTTGAGCGTCTCCCAGTCGCGGTTGCGCCCGTTCTTGCGGGCTGCGGGCGGTGTCGGGCCAGCCGGGTCGCCGTCCAGCCACTTCTGCACGTCGTAGTGATAGAACTGCTTCGAGAAGAGCATCCCGGCGAAGGCTTGCCGCTGCACCAGCTTCTCGTCTTCCGATGCGCTCTCTGGCGCGAGGTTCGTGTAGAACTGATCGCTCTCGAGCTGGCGCTGCTCGAAGATCATCTCGAAGCTTTCAAACGCGTGTTGCAGATGCGCGTTCGAGAGCCGCACGCGCACGGTTTTGGATTCGCCGGGTGCAACCTCGAGTTTGTGCCACAGCGCCGCCTTCGAGCCGTCGATGCGGCTGGTGGCCTCGAGTTGACCGTGTACCACGCGGTCGTTGATGCCGTCCTTGGCGGTGTGCGATTCGTTCGGCGCGTCGTAAAGGCGCATCCGGTTCGTCTCGTTCTCGCAAAAAAGCGCCTCGGGGCTGTCCTCGAAGTGCAGCCACCGCGATCCGAGTTCCGGGTGATCCGTGCGCAGGGCGTTCGGCATGTCGGGGCGGATCGCGGGGCGGGTTTCGTCGGGCAGACCCCACGACCACGTGTTGCGGAACCACAGCGTCGGCAGGACGTGCAGCGCGGCGGCCTCCGGGCCACGGTTGTGCGCGGTGATCCGCATCAGCACGTCATCGGGGCCAGCCTTGGCGTACTCGACTTCAACATCCCAGTAGCGGTTCTCGGCGAAGACGCCCGTGTCCACCAGCTCGAACTCCGGTTCATTCTTGCTGCGATTGCGGTTCTCCTCGACCAACGTTCCATACGGGAACGCGAGTTGCGGGTACTTGTAGAGCGCCCGCATGTAGCTGTGCGTCGGCGTGCTCTCGAGGTAGAAGTAGTTCTCCTTGACATCCTCGCCGTGGTTGCCTTCAGATCCCGTCAACCCGAACAGCCGCTCTTTCATGATCGGGTCGCGCCCGTTCCACAGCGCCAGCGCCAGGCACAAGCGCCCTTGGTCGTCGCTGATGCCCATCAGGCCGTCCTCGTTCCAGCGGTAGGCGCGGGATCGGGCGTGGTCGTGCGGGAACGAATCCCAGGCCGTGCCGGACTGGCTGTAATCCTCGCGCACGGTTCCCCAGGCGCGGTCGGACAGGTACGGCCCCCAGCGCTTCCACGCTTCAAGGCCCGCGCGGTCTCGCTCGAGTCGTTCCATTTCGGGATTTGTCGTGTTGGGCTTCATGACTTGACCTTCCCGAATCCCTGCGTGTTTCTTGCGTCCCAGACGGTGTTCTTGATACCGCCTACCGTGCTGGACGGTGTTTGTTGTGGCGCGGGATCGCTCGATACCCGATCTCGAGAATCCCATTCGTCTCGTGACCGCGGTGGATCTAGGGTGTCGGCGAGCCGACTCAGGTAGCCTTCGGGAAATCCCAGCAGCGCGTCCAGACTCATGATTTGACCTTCTTTCCGGTGGAGTTCTCGCGCACGGGTTTCTGGGTCGCGGCGGTCAGCTTCCACGCGCGCAAAACTTCTGCCACGCTCCACGCCTGCCACGGGCAGCCCCGAGGCGTGAATGGGGCGTCGCCGTCCAGAATCTCGGAGACCGAACCCAGCCCACCTTCCAGCACGTGCTGTAAGGTGGGCTCGAGCAAGCCTCTGGCCTCGTGCGGACGAGAAAAGGCGTGAAGGTGCGCGCCGACGAACGGCCCGATCAGCCACGGCCAGACCGCGCCCTGGTGGTAGACGCCATCGCGCTCCAGCGGGCTGCCGATGTAGCGCCCGGCGTAGCGCCAATCCTCGGGCGCGAGCGAGCGCAATCCGTAGGGCGTCAAGAGTTTTTCTCGCGCCACGTTCACGATCTGTTGGCGCGTGGTGTGCTCGATCGGGCAATATTCCAGGCTGGCGGCGATCACGGCGTTCGGGCGGATGGTCGGGTCGTCGCCGATTGATCCATCGGGCAGCGTCCCGTCGATCACGTCGTAGAGGTATCCGGTCGCCTTGTTCCAGTAGCGCTGCACGAACGAATCCGCCACCCGATCCGCCAGCGCCGTGTAATCGTGCGTGGCCTTGCGTGCGGGGTTCTTCGAGCCTCGCGCGAAGTGCTCGAGGGTACGGAGCGCGTTGTACCAGAGCGCGTTGATCTCGACGGGTTTGCCGGTGCGCGGCGTGACCACCCAATCATTGATCTTGGCGTCCATCCAGGTCAGTTGCACGCCGGGTTCACCCGCCCGCAAGAGGCCGTCCGTGGGATCAGTTTGGATGCCGTAGCGCGTGCCGTTGACGTGCCAGCGCACGATGCTCTCGAGTGTCGCCCAGAGGTCGTCCACGATGGTTTCGTCTTTTGTGGCCGCGACGTAGGAGCGGATCGCTTCGACGTACCAGAGGGTCGCATCGACCGTGTTGTACTCGGGGGTTTCGCCGTGGTCGGGGAATCGGTTGGGCAGCATTCCCATGTCCACGTAGCGCCCGAAGGTGCGCAGAATGCTGGCGGCCACCTCGGGCCGTCCGGTGGCGAGCGTCAGTCCCGGCAGCGCGATCATCGTGTCGCGGCCCCAATCGCCGAACCACGGGTAGCCCGCGATCACGGTCTGGCCCTCGGTTCCGTCCGGCAGGGTGCGAGAGACGATGAACTGATCGGCGGCGAGGGCGAGTTGCTGCACCCACGATGGCTCGCCCTTGAGTCCGGCGCACGCCACAAGCTGCGCTGCGCGGGCGCGTTCGCCCTCGAGTTCGTGCGCCCAGTCGGAGGCGTGAGCGTCGGGTTCCGTCGAGATGGCGAGTGCGAGCGTCTGCCCCTGCTCGAGCGTCGCCGCCAAGCGCCCGGCGCGGTACGCGTCCTCGAGCGCGTCGAAGCCGCGTTCAGATTCGACCCGCAAGAAGGCGTTGTACCACCAGTCGCCGCCCTCGATGCGCTCGCCCAGGTTCGACCGGATGAAGTACGGCGTGGCGTTCGGGAAGCGCACCTCGAGACCGTCCTTGACGGCATCCACGCGCGGGGCTTCTCCAGCTTTCGTGCCGCCGTGGTGATCGCGGTAGGTGCACAGCGGCTCGATCTCGAGTGCGATTGACCCGCCGTGCGTCAGCGTGTAGGTCACGAAGGTCGTGTTCTGGCCGTATTTCATCCAGACGCGTTTGATGAGCTTCGCGCCGTTCAGGTCGTAGCGCCAGGTCGGTACGGTTCCTTCCAGGGTGAACGATTCGAGTTTCATGTACCCGAGCGGATCGACCGTTCCGCCGCCCCATTCTTGCGTGTGCAGGTGCGTGACGCCGTCGGGTTGTTTGACACGTTCAATGAGCTGCGCGACCGTCACGACGCGACCCAACGGCGGCTCGAGCGCGGCCACGAGCAGCCCGTGGTAGTGCCGGGTTCTCGCGCCGATCAGCGCGCCCATACCGTAACCGCCGATGCCGTTGGTGATGATCCACTCGCGGTTCAGGCCCGACTCGAGATCGATGTCTTTGGCCGTGAAATGAACGAAGTCGGTGGAATTTTGAGCGCTCGCGGTGGGTTTGGCGGCGCGTCTGGTCGGCGGTGAGAAGCCAGCATCGTCACGGTTCAACTCGTCGCGCTTCGGTGCGGCTCGCGGCTCGCTTTTGCGCTTGGTGCGGGGCTCGGTGGTGGGTGCGGTTTCCTTGCGTGCCATGGTTTCAACTCCCTGATTCGAGGTCTCGAGAATCTTCACGATGCTGATGGCTTGACGAGCGCGGTCGCGCTCTGGATGGCCTCCTGAAGCGTCGGGTGCGCAAAGACCGCATCGCGGATGACGGTCAAGGGCGCGTCGGCGTTCATCAAGGTGACGTAGGTGTGAACCAACTCCGCGCCCTCGCTGGCCAGCACCGCCGCGCCCAGGATGCGATCCGTTCTGGCGTCCACGACCAACTTGATGAAGCCGTCGGGTTCCCCGATCTCGAGCGCCTTGCCGTTGCGCTTCAGCTCGAACTTCGCCACCTTGATCTCGAGCCCTCGATCGTTGGCCTCGCGTTCGGTCAGGCCGACCCGACCGAGTTCCGGGTCGGTGAACAACCCATACGGCAGCACGCGCCTGGTCGTCTTCGTGCCGTCACCGACGATCCGGTTTTCCAGGATGCGGTAATCGTCCCAGGCGGTGTGCGTGAACTGCGGCCCGCCCCTGATGTCTCCGGCGGCGTAAATGCCCGGCACGCTCGTCTCGAGGTGATCGTTCACCTCGACCACGCCGCGATTGCTGAGCTTGACGCCGAGGGTCTCGAGGCCCAGATCATCGGTGTTCATCGTGCGTCCGGTGGCTACGAAAACGTGGCTCGCGTCGAGTTGGTGGGTCGTACCGTCCCGCTCGAAGCTGACGCGGACGCCGCTTGCGCGGGCCTCGGTGCGCTTGACGTTGACGCCCATCTGAAACCGGATGCCCTCGCGCTCCAGAAGCTGCTGGATGGCTCGCGCTACATCTTCATCTTCGTGATCGGCGATCTGAGCGCCCATGTGCAGCACGGTCACGTCCGAACCCATGCGCCTGTAGAACTGCGCCATCTCCAGGCCGATGTAGCCGCCGCCGATGACTGCCAGGTGCGTCGGCAGCATCGGCATCTCGAGCCAGTTTCCGGCGTGGATGATGTCCACGTCCATCACCCCGGAGATCGGTGGGATGAAGCTGCGCGTGCCCGTGTTGAGCACGATCTGTTTCGCGCCCATGAGCTGATCGCCGACTCGAACCTGGAACAATTCATCGCTGCGACCCTCGAGCCGCGCGTGTCCGCGCAGGAGCTTCGGGTTCTCGGAACGCTCGAGGCGGTTGTCGTGACCGTGGCGGGAATTCAGGGCGATGCCTTTGGCCCGCTCGAGCACGCCCGCGAAGTCCACTTCGACTTTCGGGATGCGAAGGCCGTATTCGCTGGCGCGGCTCGCCTGGTGCGCCAGCCTGGCGCTGGCGATCGCGGCCTTGGTCGGGGTGCAACCGAAATTCACGCACGAGCCCCCTAAATACTTGCGTTCGGCCAGCGCGACCGTCCTGCCCGCCTCGGCGAGTGCGAACGCGAGCGGAATGCCCGCCTGACCGCCGCCGATGATCACCACGTCGAAATGATTCATAGCGCTGCTCCTTTTGGTCGATCTGCGTCGGCGGCTCGCGGTTCGCGCTCACGATTTTGAGGCGGTCGGACACGGGTTGACTCGAGGACTCTTGGGCCAGAACACCGTCCAGCACGCAATTATTCGGGGAATGAAAATAGCGTGCTGGACGGTCTCGCGGTGCCACGTTCGGCTCGAGCGATGAAGCGAGGCTGAAGCCATCGTGCGCTTCTCGAGAAACGCGCATCTCGCATCGCCTCACAGTGCCATCGCCCCGCAGTGCCATCGCCCCGCAGTGCCATCGCCCCGCAGTGCCGCGAGGATTACTTCAAGAAGCCTTTGGCCTTCAAGTAGGTTCTGGCCACGTCGGCTGGATTCTTGCCCTGAAGGTCGATCTGCACGTTCAGCCCTTGCAGCGTCTCCTCGTCCAGGGTCGCAAAGATCGGGTCAATCAACTTGGCGATCTGCGGGTTGGCCTTCAGCACGTCGCCGCGCACGGTCGGGGCGGGCTGGTAGTTCGGCTGCGCGCCCTTCGGATCGGACAGCACCACCAGCCCGAGCGCCGCCAGCGAGCCGTCCGTGCCGTAGGCCATCGCCGCGTTGACGCCGTTCGTGCCCTGCGCGGCGGCTCCTTCGGTCTGAGCGGTGGTCGCCCCGGCCAGGATCACGAGCTGATCGGGCTTGAGCGTGAAACCGTAGGCTTTCTGGAAGGATTTCAGCGCGTCGTCGCGCTCGATGAACTCCTGACTGCCGATCAACTTGACCGCGCCGCCCCTGTTGACGTACTTGCCGAAATCCTCGAGCGTCTTCAGGTTTTCTTTCTGCGCCAGCGCTTTCGGCACGCAGATCGCCCAGGTGTTGTTGGCAGGTGCGCGGCCCAGCCACTCGATGTTGTTGAGTTTCTTGTCGAGCGCCTTGACCGTCTGGTAGGACTTGTCCGCGTCCTTAGACGCGCCTTCGGGGATCGTTTCGCCCTTGAAGAAGTTGTTGATTGCGGTTCCGGTGTACTCCGGGTAAATGTCGATCTGACCCTCTAAGAGCGCCTTGCGCGTGATCGGCGTCGTGCCCGTGCCGGTCTTGTCGTTGACCGGCACGCCCGCGTTCTCGAGCGTCAAACGGATCATGCTGCCCAGCAGGCGGCCCTCCGCGTCGAGCTTGCTGCCGACCGTGATGGCTTTTTGTTGCGCCAGGCCCAGCCCCAGGATGCCCAGAACGAGAACGCCGCCGAGTGCGAGGTATCCGTGTTTCATGTTGACCCCTTCGTGATGCCTGCAGTTCGCTCGAGCCCACCAACCCTAGGAAGGCCATCTGGACGGGCTCGAGCGACGCGTTCATCCTGCGCTTCGCGCACCCGTTTCGCATCGGCGCAACGTCGCGGCGCGGGCGTCCGGCAGCTACGTCAAATGTCGCGGTCGGATGGCCGCTCGAGTGAGCGCAGGATGCGCGTTTCGGAGCCGAGTGCTGGTCACGAATCTCGCCGCGCGTTTTCTCGGCGACTCGAGAGGAACGCACCTCGGGCGACCTTCCTCTCGAGTCACCGTCGCGCCGATCGTTCCCAGCGCACGAGAAATACTGCCGCTCGAGGGCAACGGCAAGGCTCTCTGAACAGAAGCCATTTCGAGCGATCTTGACCAATAACACCGCCCAGGACGTAATATCAATCACCCCGCGCTGGACGGTGTTTTCAGGGTGTCGCGTCCCGATCCACGATGCCTTTCTTGAGGGCGTACAGGGTGGCCTGCGTGCGGTTGGCCAGGTGCAACTTTTCCAGGATGTTGCTGACGTGCGTTCGCACGGTGCGCTCTGCGATCTCGAGACGGTCGGCGATGACCTTGTTGGCCAGGCCCTGAGCCACCAATTTGATGATCTCGAGTTCGCGCTCGGTCAGGGGTTCTTCCATTGCAGTGCTGGTCGGTGCGTGCAGGTCGCGGATCAGCTTGGCGGCGATGGCCGGGTGCAGCCACGATTCGCCCCGGTGAACCGCGCGGATGCCGCGCAGCAGGTCGTCCGGCGAGGATTCCTTCAACAGATACCCGAGCGCCCCAGCCTTGATCGCGGCGAAGACCTTATCGTCCTCGATGAAGCTGGTCAGAACCAGAATGCGCGCCTGAGGATTTTCTTGTTTGATTTGCTGGATCGCGTTGATGCCGTCCAGGCGCGGCATGGACAGGTCCATTAGGATCACGTCGGGACGCAAGGTCTGCGCCCGGATGACCGCCTCGAGCCCGTCACCCACGTCACCCACGACCTCGAGCCCCGGTTCCGTGGCGATCAACGCTTTGAGTCCGGCGCGGACGACGGCGTGATCTTCGGCGATCAGCACGCGTATGGTTTCCTGCATCGAGACGCACCTTCCTTCCCCTAGCTGGGCTCGAGTCTACGCGCCGGGCGTTTTCAGGGGCGCGCGAAGCCTGACGCGCGTACCCGCGCCGGGCGCGGAATGCACCTCGAGCTGCGCGCCGAATTTTTCCGCCCGCTCGCGCATCGCCAGAAGTCCGATCCCGCCGGATTGACGCGCGGCTTCGAGGTCGCAGCCGCAACCGTCGTCCTCGATCTCGAGCGTGATCGTTTGGCCTTCAACCTCGATTCTGACCGTGACCGCGCTGGCTTTGGCGTGGCGCAGGGCGTTGTTGAGGGCCTCCTGGGCCACCAGGAAGAGGTTGTCCTCGAGCATCGGTGGTAGCGCCAGCGCGCTCGGCGCGAGCAATCGGGTCATCACCCCGGCGCGCTCCTCGACCGCGTCCAGGCGGCGGCGCAACGCCTCGACCAGACCGCCGTTCTCGAGGGCGGACGGGCGCAACTCGTGAACCATCAAGCGCATTTCCTTGAGGGTCTGCTGTGCCGTGTCACCCAGCAAACTCAGGTGATCGCGCGCCTGGCCCAGATCGCCCGCCGAGGCGTACCGCCGCCCGGTCTCGGCGAACAGCGTCAGGCTGTACAAGGATTGCGTCACGGAATCGTGCAATTCGCGCGAGAGGCGCTCGCGTTCCTCGAGCACCGCCATGCGTCCCGCCGCCTCGCGCAGGCGCGCGTTCTCGAGGGCCAGCGCGATGTGATCGCCGAAAGTGGTCGCCAGCCCGATGTCCTCCTCGTAGAAATCGCGCGGTTCAAGCGAAAAGAGCGCCAGGCAACCCTGCGCTCGCTGATTGACGATCAACGGCACGACCAGGACGGCCCTGAAGCCGAGCGCCGGGTTGGGCGGTTCGTCTAAGGTGTGGGTGTCCGAAACGGCCACGGCCTGACGGGTGCGCATCGCCCGGTCTGACAGGTTGCGGAACCAGGCCGTCGAGACGATGGCCTCGCGCCCTTCGAGTCCCTGCCGCGCCTGGAGACCCAGTCGCTGAAGATCGGGCTGATCGCCGCTCATTTCACAGACCGCGCCCGCGTCGGTTCTCAATTGACGCCCTGCGCGCTCCACGATGGAGGCCAGGATTTCCTCGAGCGAACGGTGCGAGTTGAGGATCGCCAGCACGTCCCGCAAGCTTTCAGCCACCTGCCGACGGCGTTCGATTTCTCGGGTTCTGGCCTTGACCCGCTGCTCGAGAAGCTGGTACTGCTGGGCGCGCTCGAGCTCTATTCTTTTGCGTTCGGTCACGTCGTTGACCAACAAGAGGTGCGCCTGACGCCGCATGACGCGGAGCGTGTACCTCGAGACCTCGACCTCGATCGGGCTGCCATCTTTGAGGTTGTGCTGGTGCGCCTCGAGCGGATCGCCCGCGCCGGAAACGAGCGCGCCCAGGTTGATCGCTTCGAATTCCGCCCTGGAATAGCCGTAATGCCGGATGGCCGCATCGTTGACCGCCACGAACTCGAGCGTCCGCGCGTCGCAGACGAGTACGGGCAGTGGGTTGCCGCCAAAAAGCAGGCGGTAACGTTCCTCCGAATCGCGCAGCGCGTGCTCACCGCGTTGGCGCTCGAGTTCGGCGGCAGCGCGCGAGGCGAAAATCTGAAGCACCCACAAGCCCGGCGCTTGATCGCCCATCGGCTTGGTGTCCTCGACCACCAGATGACCGATGACGCGACTCGAGGAATCCAGAAGCGGCAAACCGATGTAACTCTGAATGCCTCGGGCGAGCTCTTTGGGATAGCGTTCA
>CAXTKV010000113.1:0-16880 GCA_964244895.1 uncultured Deinococcales bacterium | reverse complement strand
GTCTGGTGACCGATGGTGGCGCTGCCGTGACTGGCGACTGCACTGCAGCAGCAGGTAACAACCCCACGCCGTAACCATCTGAGCATCTCTCTGATTGACAGGGGTGAAGTCAGTGCTTCGAATGCGCGTTTTCAGGCTCAGCGTCCCCTTCACCTTGATGGGTGTGGAGTTGTGGGCTTTTGGTGTCGTCGGTATCGGCACGGTGGTGTCGTTGCAGTGGTTCCAATCGTTCCTGCCTTCTGTTCTGCCGTTTCCAGCAGCGGGCGCAACTGGACTGCTGCTTTTGAAAATCATCAGCACGATCAAACGCTTTTTCCCTGGACGCGCGTTCTACCATTTGCTGTCGTGGCTGACCGCCGGTGACCGTTACATCATGGAGCGCGAAAAACGCTGCCTGCCGCTGATCGTGCCAGACGAGGAATCCATCAATCGTCGTCTGGCACAATCCAGACCTCGAACCAGGCCAGTGCAAACATCGACACCACTGGGTGCGCTCGTCGGGAGCAACCCGAATCCGCGACTCAAGAAATCGAAGGAGTAAACAGTGTCCGTTCTCACGGCTTCTCGAACCCGTTCAATGGCTGACTCGTTACCGTACTGGGAGTTGCACGACGGTGTGATGTTCCTGGTGGATGGACGCGTCGAGATCGGCGTGGAGGTGAAGTTCGCTCCTGCCGCGTTTCTGAGCCAGGGCGGGCTCGAGATGATCTTCCGTCAATTGAAGAACGTGATCCGCAACGCCGTGCCGCAAGGTCAACGTTTGCGTCTGGTGGTCGAGGTCGGCCCGGCGGGCAAGAAAGCGATCCTGCCGTACCGCGAAGAGACGACCTCTGAGAACGCTGCGGCTCAACTGATCGGTGAAAAACGCGCCGAGCAGTACGAGGCATTCGCGGCCTTACCGAGCGAGGTGCTTTCGTGGCGCGCGTTCTTGACGGTGACCCTCGGCGAGAAACGCCTGGCGACCAGCCCGTCCTTGCCCGCTTACGCGCTCTCTCAGGTGTTGCCGTTCTTGCGCAACAAAACGCACGTGGGTTACACGCAGTTCGAGTTCGACGAGCGTCTGGCGTTGGCTCGAGAGGCGCGAACCCGGTTGACGAACTTTCTGGCTTCGGCGGGGTTATCACCGAAACCGATGGGAGATCAGGAAGTGTTCGGGTTGTGCTTTCGATTCTTCAATCCCGGTCTGAAACACGTTCCAATCCCGCCCTATAAACCTACGTGGCAGGTTTCACCGGAAGAAGCAGTGGAAAAACTGACGGGCCTCGCGCCGCCCAGCTTGCGGGCGCAACTCGCAAAATCGGAAGTGGACAACGCGAAATTGCACGAACTCGGTCTGGGCTGGAAGCGCGTGCGCATGATGGGCATGACGCAAAGCCCGGACGAAACTCAACTGGGCATGATGAACGCCCTGCTGGACGCATCCGGCGAGTTTTACCTGGTGATTGACCTGTTGCACGAACCCTACGATCAGGCGATCACGCGCCTGAAGTCGATGGCGCGCAGGTTCTACTCCGCTTCGATTGACACCACCTACTACGTCGACCCAAACGTGCGCTCCGGTTTGCGAGAAGCTGAAGCGGCGATCGAGCATATTTCCACCAACGGCGATCACGTCTTTCAGGTCGGCGCTTCGTTGATCGTGGTCGGTACGCAATCCAAGGATCTCGAGGATCGGATCACGCGCGCTTTCAGCGTGGCGGCGTCCGTTCCGGGCAGCCCGTTCACGGTCTTGCAGAGCGGCCTGTTTGAGCCGTTCATGCAGTGCGCCCCGATGGGTGGCAACATGATCGATCAGCGCGTCAGCATGCTCGAGACCAACGCGGCACATTTTTTCCCGGTCGGTTCACCCTGGGATGGCAACAAACGACCCGTGGCGATGTTTCACAACCGCTGGAAGTCCCTGACGCACATCGATCCTTTCGATCCGGGCATGACCAACTGGAACGCCCTGATCGTCGGCGGATCGGGGCAGGGCAAGACGTTCTTCGCGCAGTACATGATCACTGAATTGATGCGCCAGGACGATGTGGACGTGATCATCGTTGATCGTGGGCGCGGTTACGAGAAAACGGTCGAGCTCCTCGGTGGCGCGATGATCGATGTCGAACCGGGCGGCGAGATGGCCGTCAACCCGTTCGACCTGGCCCCCGGCGAGGTCGAACCGGACGAGGAAAAAGTCGGTTTCCTTTCCAGCATCATTCGCGCCATGATCGGCACGGTCAATCAACGCCTGGAAGCCGAAGAGGACGCCATCATCACCGAAGCGATCCGAAACGCCTACGCCAGAAAAACCGACGAGGTTCTCGAGGACGGCGTCATGAAACGCAAGTTCGAGGGTTTGCTGCTGCGCGATTTCGTGCGCACCCTGACGAACCTCGAGCGCATCGGTGAAAAAACCGTCACCGCAGAGGACAAGCAGATCGCGGACACGCTGGCGCGAACCCTTCAGAACTGGACGGGCAAAAGTCCGCTCGGGCACTTCGTGGACCGCCCGACCAGCGTGCCGATGTCATCGGCACGGATCGTGTGTTACGACACCTCGAAATTCCGGCTCGATTCGCCGCTCGCGGTTGTCGGGACGCTATTGATCGCGGACTTGGTCTGGCGGCGCGTCAAGGCCGACACCACGCGGCGCAAAGTCGTGATCTTCGACGAAGGTTGGGCCTTGCTGGAAATTCCTGCCGCCGCGAACTTCATGGTCGAACTCTACCGACGCTTCCGCAAGTACAACGCGGCGGTCTGGAGCATCAGTCAATCCTTGGAAGATTTCAAGCGGCCCCAGGCGCACGGCATTTTGCAGAACACCACCTACCACTACCTGCTGCGCGTTCCCGGCGAGGACGCAACCGTGCAGGAAATGTTCCACCTGCCACCCAGCACGATGGAAACCTTCAGGGGGTTAAAGCGCGTGGATGGCTTGTACAGCGAGGTGCTGACCTGGATTCGCCGCGAAGCGGGCGTCGAAGGCGACGTGATCTGGGTGCGCCCCTCACCGCTCGATTACTGGGCGTTCACGACATCGGCCAAGGACATGAAACGGCGCGAGGATGCCATTGCGCGCTTTGGCGGCAATCTGCTGGAAGGACTGAAGTGGTTGGCTTACGGGCCAGAGAAAGCGAGGAAAGTATGAAGAATTCAAGACCGATGATCGCGCTGGCCCTGGCGTTGACGCTGACCTTCAGCTCGAGCGCATCCGCTCTGAGTTTGAGCGCAAAAGATGTAAATCAGGTGCTGACGGTTCTGGCTCAAATTTGCAAGATTGCAGGTACGGTTACCGGAAATAAAATCCCGTACTGCGACACGCTGGCTGAGGTTTCGCCGGCAATCAACGACATGGCGAAAGCGGCGGAGGGAATTTCTCGCGGCGGCGATTTACTCAGTTTGCTGGATAATGGAACAAAATTTGCGATGGGTGCGCTTAAGTTCGACGACATCTTTTCTAAAAATAAATCTGCGTCCGATGTGAACGATAGTAAAAATGCTGCTGATGCTATAATCAACGCATCTTTCTCTACTGGAATTCAATCAATAACAGGAAATCCATCAGGAAATCCGGGAACTGACACTGGCCAAGCTATCGGTCTGGCAATAAACGCCGATGCTGCGAAAGGTTTGGTTAACTCGGCTGCTGGCGTTAACGCTGCAGCTGTTCTTGCTACGAGTAATGGAACGCAAGCGGTACAATCAGCGACGGACAGGGCTGTGACTGCGAGCGACGATGGTGCAAAACTACTTCAAGAATCCGAACTAGCAGTTTCAACTCGAGCAACAATTGGAATAACCAATGAAATTCTTGTTAAGACCCTCGATCACGTTATGTCAAATAACTTGAATCTGACATCGTTGATTGCATCTTCTGTTCA
Source organism: uncultured Deinococcales bacterium (assembly GCA_964244895.1). Taxonomy (GTDB): domain Bacteria; phylum Deinococcota; class Deinococci; order Deinococcales; family JAAFIG01; genus CAXTKV01. The sequence continues at coordinate 13,017 of CAXTKV010000113.1, read as the reverse complement.
GCAGCAAGCCCTTACGACCCAGCAGATCAGTCATCTTGTAAGTATGAAGTATCAAGAAATGCAGCAAAAAGGTGCTGGTGGTCAAGCTAGACTTGATGAAATGCAGCAATTTGCAAAAACTGTTTCTGGGAATGTAAGTACTTACTTTACATCAACTAGCGCTAGTATCTCGGCTGCATCAAATTCGACAATAAATTTATCGACTATTCCTTGAATCTACCTTTAACCTAAACCAAAAGCTCTCGTAAAAAGTCTGTCATGAATGGGTGGTGAATATGCGAAAAAAATATTCGAAGATTTTTATCGTGACCTCCTTAAGCCTTTGCGCTTTATCGGGCTCTGCTTTTGCTGCTACTCAAGATCCTGGATTTGGCTCCTGGCTGATGGATTTTGTTTCTGGAGTGATAGTTGATCCAGCAAAATGGCTTAATACCATTTGGCAAACTGTTGAAAAAGCTCAATTAAGTAAATATATTGAAGCGTTCAGCGCCGCTTTGCTACTCACTGGCATTATCTGGAGCGGTTTGCGAATAGTCACACTCGGGGGAACAGTTGAAATTCAGGGATTTCTCGTCCGTTCGTTGATTGCAGGCGCACTCGTACTTTCTGGTCCTTGGATGGGACAGTTGCTTCGAGATGAGTGGACGGCATGTTATCAATGGGGACACGATAATCTTTCAAAAACAGTAACTGATGATGCAATAAATCAACTTACCGCCCTAAACGTTACAATGGCAGGATTAAGTGTCGTATACATAGGAGCACCAATCGTAACAGAGATCGCTCATGTTGCAGCTGGTAAGGATTTCGATGAAGCTACAAAAGATGCAGGAATAGGAGTACGAAATAACGCCAGTCAGATATTTGAACTCGTTAAATACGTAGTTTTGAGTGTCAGTCTTATTGTGACTGTAGAATATCTTGTGGTTATTTTGAGTGGATTTGCAATAATTATTGCTTCGCTCGTTATTCCCCTGGCTGGCGTACTTCTTATTTTTCCAGGCAATGCGCTTCAAAGCTGGTTCGCTACCTGGCTCAAGAGCGCTAGTGCCGCCATACTTATAGTTTTACTTCACCCGATTGCCTACGTCGCTGCAATGACAATTGGATTTATTGAGCCTGCAAAAAGATTCAATACGGCTTTAGATGGTGCGGCAACGCAGCTAAACTCGAGTTTTCAAAAGCTAAATGCGCTCATTCCGAACGGAAATCCTACTCAAGCACTAGATTACATCAAGAATTTTTATGGCAATGCTACTGGTGCTGTTGGTGATTTGGCTGGCTCTGCTACAACGCTTCTTTTTGGCATGATCGCGTCAATCGTCATGCTGTTCGTCGGTATTGCTTTTGCAGTCATGTTTGTTGCTGCTGCCCAGGCGCAGATTCAAGCATTCATCGGTAGCATCGTTGGCGGTGGTGGGAAAGCGGGCGCTGGTGGTGCCTTTGCGGGCGTCGGCGGTGCTGGACTCGCTTTGGCTGGTGGGGCTGCCGCAACGGCGGGTTCCTTCTTTGGTGGTGGCAGTTCATCTTCTACACCCGGTGGTGGCGGTGGTACAAATCCAGGCGGTGGGGGTGATGGCTCGAGCCCAAGCGGTGGCGGTATGTCAGATGCAGAGGCTCAACAAATCATTAATGCCGATACTGCTGCAGAAGATCAGGAGTGGGCCAGTTACGCGAATGGCGGCCCAACGCCCAGGTCGCCGATGGGTGGTTCTGGCGGTGGTGCCTCCAGCAGTGCCGGAGGTTCGAGCGGTGCATCTGCTGGAGCGGCTGAAGCCGGAGGCGCGGCGGCTGAGGGTGTTACGGCGGCTGAAGTTGCCGAGACTGCTGTAGTTGTGTTGGCTCCCATTGGGCTTTAGTGTTCCAAAACGTCGGTGTCGTTTAAAACATTTACGAAGACTCGCTGAAACATGGAACACCGTCCTGCACGAGGTTTTTTGAAATCAAAAAATTGCGTCTGGGACGGTGTTTTTAGAAATTTAATGCCTCGAGTACCCGCTCGCGCCGCGCGTACCGCCGCGTTCGGACGACTCCCTTTCACACTGCTCTGACTTCTCGATCCACGACGCACCCGAGGGGGTTCAATGATCAACCGCAATAAACCATCTCTGGTGGCCATGACCTGGATTTCTGGCCTGGCGCTGATCGCGTCGATCGCGTTTCTGGGCTGGATGGGCTGGAATTCGTTGAATGTCGCGGCGGATCGGGTGGCGGCCAAAGGCTGGGCAAAATACCTGAATACCAAACCGGGACAGACGTTCTTGTTGAAATGCTCGATGGACACCAAATGCAACCAGCCTTTGAATCAGGTCTGGGCGCAGAGCATGCCGACAACTTTATTTTTCATTCCGCTCGTGCCGATCTTGTCGCTGTTCCTGGCGCGTTACCTGCGCAATCAAGCGCCGCGCAAAGACCCAGGCGAGGCGCGATGGGCGAACAAGAAGGATCTCGAGCCGTACCTGCTGGACGCGCCCAAAGGCTCGCCGCGCGTGGGCTACCTAGGCTTGCTCGAGAGCAAGTACGTGATTCGACCGCCGGAAAACATGCGTTGCGCGCACACGCTGATCATCGGCGGTACGGGCGCGGGTAAGACGACGCGCTACGTCAACCCGAACTTGCTGATGGACGCCAAGGATGGCGTCAGCGCGGTCGTGTTCGACCTGAAATACCCGGATCCGCGCAGCGGCTTTCTGGAGTGCATCAATTACTTCAAAGCCTGGGGCCGACACGTGCATCCGTTCACGCCGTTCGATCCTGGATCGGTGCGCATCCCGTTGCTGGCTGGTGTGAAAACCATTCAGGACGCGATGGATGTCGCCGGGGCGTTCCGACCAGCGGGCGGCGAGGAATCGGACGCGTCTTTTTACAAGAACAACGAACGACAGTTGCTGGCCGGATTGGTGCTGGCGGTCAGCCAGGAACCCGAACCTTCGATGTACCGCATCTACCAGTTGCTGGGCGGCGGCACGGACGATCTGATCAAGTACGTCAGCGCGAGGGCGTTTCTCAAGCCGATCCTGGGAACGCTGCTGGAACTGAACAAGAGCATGCTGACGGGCATCGCCACGGGGTTGATGGGCGATCTGCAACCCTTCTTGAACCCGAACCTGAACCGCGCGACCAGCGCCGGGCCGGGGCAGATCCTGGATCTGGATACCGTCTGCCAGCGCCCGAGCTTCTTGTACATTGGGATGCCGCAAGAAGAAATTCAGGGCGGTCAGGGTCAGGTCTTGTTGCGCTTGATCAAGCGCGTGCTGGATCAATCCATTCTGAACGTCTGCGCGCAGAACGATGGGCGCTTGCCGGTTCACCTTTCGATTTACCTGGACGAGTTTCCCTCGTTCGGCCCGATTCCGAACATCGCTGAGAACCTGGCGACCATGCGTTCCAGGCGGGTCGCGTACCACATCGCCATGCAGAACCTGGCGCAGGGACAGGCGCTTTACGGGCGCGAGGCCTTCGCGGGCATGATCAACAACAATTTCGCGCAGATGGTCGTGTTCCCGCGCAGCTTGCGGCTCGAGGACGCAAAGTATTTCGCCGAGAACTTCGGCGAAACCACCGTGGCTGAAGCCAGTTCGACCTACGCCATGACCGGTAACGTCGTGATGGCGGATGCGTTCGGTGAGGTCAAACGCACGCAATCCATCAAGGAAGTCAAACGCTTCCTGCTGTCCGCCGAGGCCATGCGCACCTTCCCCGATGGCTTCGCGGTGATTGAAACCATCGGCGCGCCGCCCGCCAAAGTTGAAATGCCCCGATTGGATCAGGCGCAGAACCCGTACTCCAACGTCTACGCCAAGATCAAGAAAACCTACCAGACGCCGCAGTTGCGCAAACCTGGCGTGATGGCCGAACCCGATCCCGCCACTGCTCCCACCTTCAACGACCCGGCAGACTCGAGCCACGCGCCGTCTGCGCCCGCGCAGAACGCCCCGAACCCGTTCGCGGAGAGTTTCCGCTCGTGGTTCGGCGGACTGGTCGAGCGCAACGTCACCATGAGCCTCGAGATGGACGGCGACAAGCCCGTCATGGTCGGTATCGAACGGGGCGCGCTCGAGACCATCCCGGCTGATCTGGCGCAATGGGTCGAGAAAGGCTGGATCGCGGACGGTGAGCGCCTGCTGATCCCGCACCTCGGGCTGAGCCGGTTGACGAAATTCTGGGCGGTACTGGCCAAGCAAGCCACGCGCTCAGACTCCAAGAGAGACGCACCCAGCAATGATGCGTCCAGCGCCCCCAAAACCAGCCAGAACCGCCCCGCCCCGCAACGCCGTGAAGCCAAGCCTGCTCAAGCCAGCAAAGCCCCGAGCGGCAACCTGAAACCCCAACGCCCCGAAGCCCAACGCCCCGAAGCTCCAAAATCTGATGAGCGCGAAGCCAAACCAGTCGCACGCACGTTTGCGCTCGAGCCCGAACCGATCCTCGAATCGCAGCCTCCCGAAAAGCTCGAGCCCAAAGCTGTACCTGAGCGCCAACCCCCACCGCTCGAGCCAGCGCAACCCGCGAAACTCGAGCCAATCGGCGCGCAAATTCAGGAAGCGCTTTCGGTACCAGTCCGTCCACCGCGCATCGGTGCGCCGCAGGTTGCCAAGAAATAAACCCAAAGTGAACTGGCAACCCTGATGGTTGCGCACCTCGCCTAAGCTGCCTGCGGTAAGGCCACAGGAGGTTTTTGTGAACAGCTTCAACGCACGTCTGACCGTCACCGCCACCCTCGCCGCGCTCGGCATCGCGCTGCTCGTCAGCGCACCCAGCGCACAGTCCGCCGCCAAGACCACCAGCGCCGTCATCAAGGACGCGAGCGGCAAAGCAATCGGTGTCGCTCGCTTCACCGAGGTCGCAGATGGCACGCGCATCACCGTGCGCACCCTGAGCGGCCTGACGCCCGGCAAGCACGGCGTTCACATCCACGGCAAGTCATCGTGCGCGGACGCCCCGGACGCAAACGGCAACACCGTCAAATTCGGCGGTGCGGGCGCGCACTTCGACCCGATGAACACCAACAGCCACGGTGGGCCGCTGGTGAGCGAAAAAGAGGGTCACGCGGGCGACTTCCCGAACCTGGTGGTCGCCGCCAACGGCCACGGTTCGCTGGAATTCACCACCAAGAAACTGACGGTCGCCAGCGGCCCGTTGTCCGTCATAGGTGGCGCGGTCGTGATTCACGCCAACGAGGACAACTACACGAACACTCCGGCGTTGGGTGGCAGCGGCGCTCGCCTGGCTTGCGGCGCGATCTACTCGAGGTAAAGACCGTCCAGCACGCGAATTCTAACCTTATGAATATGCCGTCCAGGACGGTGTCCCACGCAGCCTAGAGCCGATTCGGTAAATCACAGGAGGTTCAAATGAAACTCAGCCAGATCACCGCCGACCCGCAGTTCCAGGTTCGCAAAACCATCGTCGCGCTGAACCTGACGGACGCTCCCGGCAACCCAAATGATGTGTCTCTCGCGAAGCTTTACGACTTGGTGCTCGAGTCCACCGCAGAAATCGGTGGGGACATCCTCAAGCACGCCGACCGCAGCATCTTCATCGCCTACGACCCGGCGCACGCCACCGAAGCCATCAACGCCGCCATCCGCGCGCAAACGCACGCCAAAGAACACGGGCTGCGTTTCGGTGCGGGCATCGCCTCGGGCGCGTTGACCTGGTTTGAAACGCCAGAACGCGGAACCGATTACCTGGGCTCACCTCTGGAACAGGCTGCGCAACTCAGCCGCGCCGCCAACGCCCGCGCGATCCTGATGGATGCCGCGACCGCGCAAGCTGCCGCGCTCGCCCGCCTCGAGATCGACGCGACCAGAGAATCGCCTCTCGGCGATGCCCAAACCATCCGACTGACCGAACGCGCCGAAGCCATCACGTACCACGAACTGGTCTGGGCTGAAGAAGCCTTCGGCATTCGCGCCGCCTTCATCAGCGCCATGCACGCCGAAACGCCCACCGCTGACCTGAATCCCGCCGAGTGGCGCAAAGGCGTGATCTCGAGAATCGGCCCGAAGTTCGGTTTCATCAGCGACGACGCGGGCGAACTGTACTACTTCCAATCCCGCAACCTGGTCGTCCAGGCCGCCCTCAAACGCGGCGCGCGTGTGCTGTTCCACGCCCTACCGCCGATCCGCAACACCAAAGAAAAACGCGCCGAAGACGTGTTCGTGCTCGACGCGACCGCCGAAGGCCGCCTGACCCGCATCGGCACGAAAGGTTGGGGTTTCATCAAGCTCGAATGCCAGAACAACCTCGAACACAACCTGTTCGTGATCGGCTTGAACGGTGAAAACCAGACCGTCAACCAACGCGTGCGCTGCCGTCTGGGATCGAACGATCGCGGCCCCGTCGGTTACCAGCCTGAATTGATCACAGGTGATGGTCAGAAGGTCGAGGACAAGCGCTCCAAGCCCTCCAGAATGCCCGCCGAAGCTGTCGCTTAAGCTTTCCCACCCCTCCCACTCGCTCGCGCGATGTCTGCGCGAGCGTTTGCGTTGGTTGAAAGCAGTTCCTGGAGCTTTTCGATCCAGCCCGTACCCAACCCGAATTGGGTTGCTGCGCTGAGGTCGATCAGACAAACTGAACGCGATTGCAACAACATTGCAACGACTCAGCGCCCTTCGATGGCTAGCCCGATCAAGCGTGGTGCGCCAGTTTTAGCCCAGCCATCTGAAGTACCTGATCGAGGTTGGTCAGGCGATCAACTGCGCCAATTCTGGTGACGGCCAGTGCGCCCATGGCTGCACCCATCAACAACGAATCTTGAAGAGACCAATCTCGGGTCAGGCCGTAAAGGACTCCAGCGTTGAAGCTTTCGCCCGCGCCGGTGGTGTCCAGAACCGGTACGCGATGCGCGGGGATGTGGCCGCTAAAGGCATCGCTCGAGACGAACGCCCCGTCACCACCTTGCTTGATGATCACGGTTTTCACACCGCGATCTCGAGCCCAGGCCGCGATGTCCTCCGGTGCGTGCAACCCAGAAATGGGTCGAACCTCAGAAAGACTCGGGGAGAACACGTCCAGGTGCGGTAGAGCCGCGTGAACTCGTTCCCAACGATTCGTCGAGTCGAAAGCGGTGTCGAGGCTGGTGAGGATGCCTCGAGCCTGGGCTTCCGCGAGCAGTTCGGCGGTGGGTTGACCATCCAGACCAGGATTGATCCCGGCTCCGGCGATGTGCAGCGCCCGACCCGCGAACAGCATTTCATCCGGTATCGAATCTCGCGTCAGACCGGCGGTCGCGCCCGTCGTGTGCAACAAGACGTGTTCGCCGGAATCACCGTCCAGCACCGCGGTCGTCGAGGTGGGAAGATTCGGGTGTCGTCCAGGGCGGCGCGGATCGACCCCAGCCGCATCCAGTTGTTCTTCCAGGAACCGCCCAAATGGGTCGTCGCCCACGAATCCTGCCATGATCACGCTCGCCCCGAGTTGCGCCAGACCGATGGCTGTGGTGAGCGCGCAGCCGCCCGCTCGCAAATCGATGGAGTCAACCAACCGCAGTTCTCCGCTCGGTGGCAAGGTGTTGACCGGTTTGACGATCACGTCAGCGACGAGATTGCCGACGCAGACGACATCAACGGATTTCATTCGTGGCCTCCCTTGCGTCGCGGGTCGATCGCCTTCGCTTCCGCCCGGTTCGATACCCGTAGCGCTCTGCTGTTGAGCGCTCCTTTGGGAAGTGTTTGCGCGTTCAGATCGGTGATCATCACGTTCAACCCCGATTTCTCGAGCGTCGCGATGCCCGTCGGTGGAATGCGCGAATCGGTGATGATCGCGTGCAGTGCGGTGAGTGGGGCGACTCGCGCAAAAGCCGACTTGCCCCATTTGGTTCCGTCCGCCACCAGGCAGACCCAGGCGGAACGGTCAATCAGCGCCTGCTTGACCTCGACCTCCAGGAGGTTCGGGTTGGTCAGGCCCTCCGCGTCGAACCCCTGGGCTGCCAGGAACAGGCGGTCGAAGCGAAACCTGCGGATGGTCTCGAGCGTCAACGGGCCGACCGCGCTGTAGCTTTCGCGGTACATCTGACCGGGCATCTGGTAGACCTGAATGTCGGGCACGCCGATCAGTTCGTTGGAAATGTTGATCGCGTGCGTGAACAGGTGGACGTTGCGCGCCCCGCGCCGCCGCAGGGCGCGCGCGATTTCGATCACGGTCGTGCCGCCGTCCAGGTAAATGGTTTCGTTGTCCTGAATGCGCTCGGCGGCCATCGCGCCGATCATGGCTTTGGCCTGATGCTCGCGCCTGGCGCGCTGCGCGTAGCCGACATCCAGTTCCGTGATGTTCTGCGCCCCGCCGTAGACGCGCCTGAGCAAGCCCTGTTGTTCCAGTTGCACCAGGTCGCGCCGGATGGTCATGGCGGAGACCCCGATGGATTCCGCGATTTCCACGTTTGTGACGGACTGGTCGCGTTTGAGCAAGTCCAGTATCAACTGATGTCGAACGTGTGCGAGCACCCTGACCTCCGTGTCTTAAGCCGATCAATGTGACGCTCGGTTGGCGTCACACAATGAGTTGTGTTCAACTGTACCAAAGTATCACATCAACGAACAACATCGAGACATCCAGATGCATTTGAGCCTCGAGCGAAGCTGAAGGCTTGTCCGACGAGATGATCTTGAGAAACCCACCTTCCCGACCGCTCGAACCCCACGACGCTTGGGCAACGACGCGCGTTCTGGCTCTGCCTGAAGGCTCGAGTTTGCCCTATGCCACGAATGGCGAATGGTCGAGAACACCGTCCAGCACACATATTTGTATTTGTGTGCTGGACGGTGTTCCTTGATGCGTCCGCCGTTGCTCGAGAACGTCCAGAGATCTTCGCCCTTGATGGGAACAGTCGGATTGTGCGGTTTTTACGCGGTCTGACTTGGGGCTCTGCGTATGCTTTTGTCATGCCACAATTTTGTGCGCAGATCTTTATCTCCAGAGAAACCTCTGGGCTATGTTATGAGCAAATTCGTTTTCAACCTATTGCAGGGCTTAAAGGTTTCCACGGAAACCGGCTCGTTGGTGCTTTTCCTGGCGATACGTTCGCAGGAGCAGCTGAATTATTTCAGCTGGCAACTATTCCTTATTGGGAACGTTGCGAGTTCTGTGAGCCATATGGTTCTGTTCTATCTTGCGTATGTGCTAGCAACAAAGAATACGCTTGGCCATGTCAACCTGCTTGCAGGCCCAACGTTAATTTTAGCGTTGGTCATGTACAATGTGTGTTCCCAGTTGGTTTTCCGCGTCAAGTTTCAGCCTCCGTTTCTCGAGTGGCACCTTGATCGGAATTTGTCCAACTGGCCCTATCTCCTGTCACTTGCAGTGGCAGTCCTCGCAATTTACATTGCAGGAAATCTCCGTTGGGAGGGATAGGTTTTAGCTCATCAACCTAGCTTTTAGCTTCGTGAGATGAGTGCAGTGGATGTCTTGGTATTTTACCAAGCTCCACTGTTTTTTTGTTTTTAAACGCTATTAAGCTCTCGTCACCTTGAGGCTGATGCTCGAGCTTGAACCATCAAACTGCTCGTGCGCATGTCTTGCCTCAAGAAACGCCGTATGGGACAGCGCCCTCGTGTTTCGCTGCGTTCCACACGGTGTCGTTCTGAGCGTTCCTGAAGAAGGGTTCATCAATCTCAGATCAAGCGGGGTGGGCGTGCTTCTAAGATCGGTCAATCTGGAAAGCTCGTAAGTGTTGTCACAAGACCGTGGCAGACGCGCGGGATCGCGTTGATGGCTCGAGGTGGAATGGGCGCGGACGCGCAGGCTGGCCTTAATGGTTAGAGACAGAGGCTTGACAGAATTGTTCGATGATGTTCTACTTTGTTCCACAACCAACCCAAAGAATCACAAAAAGCCAGAAATTGGCAACGATCCACTGACCTGACGCGCCGCCGAGCGCCTTGTGCCCTCACCGACACAAGCGATCTACTCAAGAAAACATCCTGCGTAAATCACCGAACCGCGAACCCCGAGGCCAGCATGAACACGACCACCACGACAGCTGTGCGATTGCTCGCGCTGGACATTGATGGGACGCTCTTGACCAGCGACCACCAGGTCACCGACGCGACAAAAGACGCAATTCAGGCTGTGGTGAACAGGGGCGTCTACGTGGTGCTGGCCTCGGCGCGCGGGCCGCGCGCTTTGACGCCGATCATGCAGCGCCTGGGCATCAGCGGGTACGTGATCGCGTACACGGGGGCGCTGATTTGCCAGATTGATTCAGGGAACAACGCGACTGTGCTTTCCAGAACCGCGATTGACCTGGCAGATGCCCGCGCCATCGCGTCCAGGGCGGTCCAACTGGGCGTGGACATCGGCTGGATGCTCGAGCGCGGCTGGATGGTTCAAAACCTGACAGACGTGATTCAACGCGAGGCCGGAATCATCAAGGTGCAACCGGAAGTGACCGAGCTGAACGGATTGGATCAGCCACCGTTGAAACTGCAATGCATGATGATGCCCGGCGCGGACGCGGCACCGCTGAACGCGCTTCTTCGAGACCTGCCGACCAGCGTCGAGGGTCAGTTCTCGCAGCACACCTATCTCGAGGTCGTGTCTTACGGCATGGACAAAGCGCGAGGTTTGCGCGCTCTGGGTCAGACCTTGGGCATTTCGCTTCAGGACATGGCCGCAATCGGTGACGGGGACAACGACGCCACCATGCTTCAGGCCGTTGGATTCGGGGTCGCGATGGGCAACGCCACGCCGACCGCGCGATCCGTTGCGCGATGGATTACTGAAACCAACGATCGAAACGGCGTAGCCTTGGCCATCGAACACATTTTCTCGAGGGGCAGCGCGTGAAGCGCTGTCCGTTCGGCTCCGCGTGATCGCGCTTGCGGTCATCGGCCCGAACCACGAAGCTCCAGTCCACCCGCCTGAACGAGCGCGTACCACCGCGAGAAGGGAACTCGAATGCTGACCAACCCGTCGCCCAGTTCTATCCCCCCACCCATACCGCCCGGTGACGGCCATCGGTCGCCGTTGCTGAACATGCAGGGCATCACCAAACGTTTTCCGGGTGTGGTCGCGTTGGACAACGTGAGCTTCAGCGCTTGCGAAGGCGAAGTTCACGCGCTGATGGGGGAGAACGGCGCGGGCAAGAGCACACTGATGAAGATCCTAACGGGCGTGTACCACCAGGACGAGGGCAGCATCGCGCTCGGCAATGAGCAGGTGACGCTCGGCGATCCGCGCGCGGCCCAACGGCACGGTCTGGCGATCATCCACCAGGAACTGAACCAGGTTCCGGAACTGACGGTCTTCGAGAACTTCTTCCTGGGCCACGAAAAACGCAACCGCTTCGGAGCGCTCGACGAAGCCCTGATGCGCCGGGAAACCAAGCGCTGGCTAGGAGAACTCGGTCTCGAGATTGACCCGGATCGGAAACTGCGCGAGCTGCGCGTGGCCGAACGCCAGTTGCTCGAGATCGCCAAGGCGATCAGCTTTCAGGCCCGCGTGATGGTCATGGACGAACCCACGACCGCGCTCAACGCCGAAGAGGTCGCGCAGCTGTTCACGGTCGTGCGCCGCCTGCGCGCCTCCGGCATGGCGATCATCTACATCTCGCACCGCATGGACGAGATTTTCAACATCGCCGATCAGGTCACGATCCTGCGCGACGGCAAGCTGGTCGGTTCCAAACCCATCGGGGAGCTGACGAGAGATTCGCTGATCGCCATGATGGTCGGGCGCGAACTGACCGACCTCTACCCGACCAGCGTGCGCCAACCCGGCGCGGAGGTGCTGCGCGTCGCGAACCTGAGCGTCAGCGCCGTTCCCGGTCGTCGAGCGCTGGCGGGGGTGGGCTTCAACGTGCGCGCGGGCGAGATCGTTGGCCTGGCGGGGTTGCTCGGCGCGGGTCGCACGGAGGTGCTCGAGGCGGTCTACGGGGTTCCCAACCGCGCTCGGGTGCAGGGCGATATTCAACTCGAGGGCAAATCCCAGAAGTTCGCCTCGCCGCAGGACGCCATCCGCGCGGGCGTGGGCTTCGTGACCGAGGATCGCAAGGGTCAGAGCCTCGTGCTGATTCGCTCGGTCGGCGAGAACGCCAGCCTGGCTGGACTCTCGCAGTTCACGCGCGGCCTGTTCATTGACCTGAAACGCGAGGCCAAAAAGGTCGCCGAGGTCGTGCAGCGCTTGCGCGTCAAGACGCCCAGTTTGAACACCCCGGCCATGTCGCTCTCGGGCGGGAACCAGCAGAAGGTCGTGCTGGCCAAATTCCTGATCACCAACCCCAAGGTCTTCTTGCTGGACGAACCGACCCAGGGCATTGATGTCGGCGCAAAAGCGGAAATCTACGCCCTGATTGACCGACTGGCCCAGGAAGGAGCCGCCGTGATCCTGGCCTCGAGCGAGATGCCCGAGCTGCTGGCGCTGTGCGACCGCATCCTGGTGATGTGCGAAGGCCGCATCTCCGGCGAACTGACCCAGGCCGAGGCCACGCAGGAAAAAATTCTGGATCTGGCCACGCGTTTCAGCCAGCACGCCCATCTTTCCAGCGACCCTTCCAGCGCGACCCCGAGGACCTACTCATGACTTCCCCTTCGGTTCAGATCCCACAGCCGCGCAGCACGGGCAAGCGCCTGTTCGAGACGCTCGTTCGATTCCAGGGGTACCTCGGGTTGGTGATCGTGTTCATCGTCGGCGCGATTTTTGCGCCCGTGCGCGACGGCACGAACCTGTTCTTGGACGTGCCCAACCAGATGAACATTCTGCGCTACGTCGCCGAGACCGGCATCATCGCCATCGGCATGACCCTGGTGATTCTGGTCGGCGAGATTGACCTGTCGGTCGGCGCAATCCTGGCGTTCGTCGCCACGCTAAGCGCTTACTTGCTGACCAGCACGGGCTTCGGCACGTTGCCGACCATCGCGTTGGGTTTATTGGCCGGAGCCGCGTTGGGCATGGTCAACGGCGGTGTGACCACCGGATTGCGCATCCCGTCGTTCGTGGTGACGCTCGCCATGATGAGCTTCGCGCGCGGTCTGGCGCGGCTGATCTTCGGCGGGGTCGCCATCACGCTCCTGGCGACCT
>CAXTKV010000112.1:0-16898 GCA_964244895.1 uncultured Deinococcales bacterium | reverse complement strand
TGTGCGAGATGGAACCTTACGATCCCACCGCGCTCCGGCTGGCGGTTCGGGCGCTCGAAGCCTGCGGGGATCAACCCAACGCCCGCAGGCTCTACCTCGGTGGGCGCGCGCGGTTGCTCGAGGTCGGGGAATCCTTGCCCGCTTCCCTGGGTGAATTCTTGATGCTCACCATGAGCTAAAATGCACAAAAATCGCGTCCCAGACGGTGCTAATTCAGGATGTGCCGTCTGGGATGCACTCATTCAAATCTGCGCTTGATGTCGCGGATCATCGGCCCCGGTTCGGTGGCCCGTCCGATGGCCAGCAGGCCGAACTCGAAGCCGCAACCCACGCAGAACTGCGCGTAGGGCGAATGAATCGCGGTTTCGCACAACGGGCAACGCTCGAGCAGGCGTTCTCCGTCGTTGGCGCAGTAGCGTTCACCGGATCGGGCGGGCACGGCCCGAAAGCACTTTGGGCAGAGGCGGTACGTGGTTTCCTCCACGGTTTCACATCCTGTCTGACGCGGGTTCAAGGAACGGTCGCTGACTCCTCGAAGCAGCAGTGCGTTCCCCATGTCTTACAGTGCGCATCGCTGCGCTCGAGAATCATCACGACCGAGGGTCGGTTTCTGCTGAATTCGGCCTTGGCTTCCGTTGTCAGCTCCAGAACGTCGATGGCGAGCTCCTCGAATTGCCGATGCCTCGAGCCCTCGTGACTCTGGAAGAGGCTTCGGAGAGACCGTCCAGCACGGCCTTCTCGAGAATCAGAAATTCGCGTGCTGGACGGTGTTTGCGCGGCCATGAATCTTTTTGCGCTCGATCGAAGCCGTCAGCAGATGAATGAGAGGCGCAGCACGACGAAGTCGAAATTCTCGTTGTTCTGAGCATCCTTGGCGCGCAAACGCAAGCGGATCAGTTCGCTCGTCTCGCAACCGACCGGGAAGCTATCGGTCGGCTTCCAGGTGTTGTTGGCGGGCAGCGCAATCGGGATTGGTGTTCCCGCGTTCGGGTTGGATGGGTTGTAATTGCGCGTCACGTCCCACTGGAGCGTGACCGCACCGCCTTCCGGGTCGGTCGCCGTGCCCGTCAGCGTGACGACGCTGGTCGGCCCGACGAAGATGTTGTTCTGCGGGCTGGTGACGTTGACCACCGGCGGCAGGTTGGCGGGCGGCGCCAGCACGGTGATGTTGACGGTGGCCGTTCCGGTCGCTCCGAACGCGTCCGTTCCGGTCAGGGTCAGCGTGCGCGTACCCTGAGAGGCAAACGTGATCTGCGGGTCGCAGCCCGTTTTTTGCGCGTCCGCGCCGACGCTGCTCGTCCATTTCAGGCCGGTGCAGGGCAGTTCAGCGTTCGTTTCGTTCAGATCGTAGCTCGAGCCGTGCAGCGTGTACGCCAATCCCTGGAACAACTGCTGACCCGCGAACGGTGCGCTGATCGCCACGGTCGGCGGGGTGTTGACGGCAGTGACGGTCACGCTGGCGGTGGCGGTTTTGCCCTTGGAGTCCGTGGCGGTGGCGGTGATCGTGCGCGCACCCAGCGTGGTCAACACCTTAGAGACTTGCGGCTGGCTGCCGGTTCCGGTGCCCAGCGGGCCGTCCACGCTCGAGTTGAAACTGACCGTGCAGCAACTGATGCCGTCTTCAGGGTCGCTGACCTGAACGCTGAAGGTGCAGCAGACGTTGACATCTACATTGGCGTTGGCTGCCGGGAACAAGAACTTGATCGAGGGCGGGCTGTTGGTGGCGCTATCGATCTGGCGCATGATGTCGAAAATCGTGGCCGAGTACTCCTTCGAGTAGCCCAGCACGTCGACCTTGATGCCGACCGTGCCTGCGACGCCACCGTTGAGTTTCCAGACCGGATCGCGCGGTACGGCGGCGTCCAGGTTCAGCTTCGGCGTGACCCCGATGGTCGGGCCGACCACGCCGTAGAGCAAAAATTCGGCCTGAAGGGGAGCGCTGGCCGTGGCGTTCATGGTCAGCGCCGCTGTTGCGGAGGTAGTGTCAAAACTGTTGGTGATGCTGGACAGGTTGTGCCAGTCATTGGTGTATTGAACCCCCGCCGTGGCCGTCAGGGTCTGGGTGGCCTGGAAGTCGATGTTCGCGCCGATGCTGCCGTCGAGTTTGACCTTGAGCGTCAACCTCGGCGTGATCACGACTGGCACTGGGCCGACGAAGAAAGTGATCGGGCTGAAGTTGAGCCGCAAGACCGAAACCTCCAAGCTCGCGCTGTAAGCGACCTTGCCGACGATCTGGAGTTTGGCCTGCTCCTGAAGCCCCAGTTTGAAGAGGAAATCGAGGTCATCGTCGTAGATGCACAAGAAACCGCAATTGAGGCTCATGTCGAAGTCAAATTTGGGCGTCAGGTTGATCGAACCGACGGCGCGAATCTGATCGTTGGTGGTGGCGTTGTTGCCGTCCTGGTCGAGCAGCACGACGTTGAGGGCATAGTTCAGCCCGGCATCGGTGCGCCGAATCGTTCCCTGAGCGAGCGGCGTGACCGATGCGAGATCGGCAGCGGTGAGCGCCCGATCCGTGACGGTGAGCTGCCCGGATTTGAGGGCATCACCGATCTTGGCTTGGGTGGTGGTCACGGCGGTCGTGCCCGTGGCGGACGGAGCTGTTCCAGTGACCTTGCGCAGCAGACCGTAAGGTGCGGCGGCGGTCGGTTCGCTGACGATCACGTCGCCGGGTTTGAGCTGGCTCGGGTTGACGGCTTGGCGTTTAGCCGATCCAGATCCCGCCGCACCCGCCGCGCTCGAGAAGACCAGCGTGCCGTCCGGCTTGACCTCTTGAAGCGCCGTGCGGGCGCTGGCATCCAGCACCTTCGCCTCGTCGCGCACGACGGTCGGTGGCGGTGGCGGCGTCGTCGTCGGCGATTGTCCGCAACCGGCGAGCATCGCGGCGGCGATTGCGATGGGAACCATCGGGAACAGGCTCGAGAATCGGCGGTGGTTTGAGTTGAACATGGTTGACCTCGCTTCGGTACTTCGGGGATGGCTGGACTCGAGGAGCGCAACCTCAGCGTCAGCGCTATCGGGAGGTTCCGAGCTGGTTGACGGGTTCGGTCTGGAACGACCCATTCACGGGAGCGGCGACCGCTTTTCCACCCGCGTCGGTGACGCCGGTGTTGACGATCCAGGCGATGGTCTTGCCGTTGCCGTAAGGCGTCGTCGGTGTGAACGTGACCTGTGTACCCTCGGCGTTCCAGCTTCGGGTTCCCCCGAGTGGATCAATCAGTTGGCTGGCACCCTTGTAGATGTAGACGATCAAGCCCTGGTTCAGACTCTGCTGGTTCATCGCCTCGGAGAAGGTCAGCGTGATCGGGGTGTTCGGTGGGGAGAATCCCCCGCCGAAGGGACTCGGTTTGGGCGCGTAATTCGTGACTCGCGGCGCGAAGTTGGGCGTCGCGAACTGCACCTGCTTCGGGGCCTGCAAGTGGTTCTGGGCCGTGTCCGCCGCACCGATGCCGATAGTGACGGTGTACTGCGTCGACTGGATCAGCGCTCCGGTGGAGCAGGTCGCGGTGTTGCCCGACCACGTCCAGGCGCAACTGATTGGTGGCTGGCTCAGGAACGCGTTCTGGACGGAAGTCTGATCCATCGGTTCAGAAAAGGTCAGCGCGATCTTGGCGGTCGGATCGGTGACGGTCGCGTTGCTGCTGACCACGGTCGGCGGCGTGGTGTCCGGCGTGGCTCGCGTGGCGAAGGCGATGCGCGCACTGCCGGAAAGGGCGTTGCCCGCCTTGTCCTTGCCGAACAGCACGATCACGTAGGTCTTGCCGCCCTTGAAGAAATCCGATGATGGCGTGAATTGAACTTGCGTGTCGTTCTCGCTCCAGGTCGGCGTTCCGAAGCTCGCCAGCGAGGGCGTATCGCAGGTGGCCGAAGCTGGCGGGTCGGTCTTGACGCAGAGGCCGAACTCAAGCGAGGCCGTGTTCATCGGCTCCGAGAAGCTGAAGCGCAGGCTCGGCACGAGCGCGATGTCCAGCGTGCCGTCGGCGGGTTCGCTCGAGGTCAGGCTCGGCGCGGTCTTGTCTACGGGCGTGACCGAGGCTGGGGTCGACTTGGCCGAATGGTTGCCGCTGGTGTCCACGGCATCCACGGCGTAAAAGTAGGCCGTGGCGTTCTCGAGACCCTTGATGCTGGCGATGGTGGTCGGTTTGGCGATGAAGGTCGCGTTCGTCAGGACGTTCGCGCTGGTGCCCCAGTAGACCGTGTAGCCTTCCAGATCGGTTTCCGTGTCGGCGTTCCACTCGAGCACGAAGGCCGCGTCGCCGGGTGTGGCCTTGATCCCGTTGGGCGTGGCGGGTGGCGTGGTGTCGGCTGTGGCGATGGTCTGGAAGCTGATGGTTTTCGCGCCACCGAGCGCGTCCCCGGCGAGGTCTTTGCCGTCCAGGTTGACGGTGTAGTTCGTGCCGAGTTGCCAGGCGGATGGGCTGAAGACCACCGTTTGCGCGTCGTTCCAGACGGGCGCACCCAGGTTGATCGCGGGGCTCGAGCTGGCGGTCACGGTGGCCTTGTCCATCGGTTCTGAGAAGTGAACCGAGAGGCTGGCGCTGGCCGCCACGCCGGTCGCGCCGCTGGAGGGTGCGCTCGAGAGGATCGTCGGCGAGGTCGTGTCCGGCCCGAGGGCTTGCGGACAGGCCGTCAGCGCGGCGATCAGCCCGAGCATGGCTGCACGGTTGCGGGTCTTCATGGTTCCTCCGTCGTGATTCGTGGCGCGCGCGTTTCTTTGGGACACCGTCTGGCACGCCAATTCTTGACCCTCGAGAACACCGTGCTGGACGGTGTTCTCTTTGACCCGCCTCAGTTGCCCATCGTCAGCAACGCGTTCTGCTCGCCGCCGATCCAGACGTGCGCCGCGTCCAGGGCGTAAACCGAATGCAGCCTCGCGTTCGGTGCGAGCGCCCGGACGCTCGCTGTCGCGTCCTTCCAGCTTGCGCCGCCGTCGGTGCTGGCGAACACCAGCGTGTCGTTGCCGCCGCTCCAACCGACCAGCCAGCCGTTCACGCCGTCCGGTGCGAAGCCGATGCTGCGGAACTTCGTGTCCTCGCGCAAGCTCGGCAGCTTGGCTTTCGTCCAGGTGGAATTCACGCCCTTCTGCGCATCCGCCGTGAAGTACACGAACGCGGATTCCGGCGCGTTGTCCAGTCCGCCGTAGGCCCAGCACTTGCTCGAGTTCAGGCACGTCACACCCAGAGGGCCGTAATCCTCGTTGATGCCCTTGAATTCCACGTGGTAGAAGCGCTTGCCGCCATCTGTGGAAATGCACACGCCCGGCGTGTCGTCACCGCGCTGGTTGCGCGCGCCCGACGGGTACAGAATCACGGCCAGATCCGGCGCGACGTAAGCGGGTTGGGTCAAGCGGGGCGTGATGCTGACGCCCGGATCGGAAGCGCAGAGCGTCTTGTCTGCCTTTCGCAAGCTCTCGAAGTTGCTGGGCACGGACGGCGACACCGGCGACCACAGCGGCGACCACAGCGCACCGGGCTCAGGCGCGTCGGTGGTTTCGTAGATCGTCCTGAACGTGAAATGCACCCAACGGTCATCTTTGGTGCCGATGCCCATCTGCTGGTTCAATCCGAAGGTTCCATCGCCGCTGACCGTCCCGATCTTGACGGCGCTCCAGCTCGCGGCCTGCGTGATGTCCCCGGTGGCGCTGACGAAAGACCCGCCCGCGCCCTCGACGTGAGCGATCAACCGACTGCCGACCTTTGAAAAACCGTCGAAGCTGAGTTCGCCCAGGGTTCCCAGTTTTTCAGCGAACTTGCTATCGCCCGTGACCAGCGCGCCCGTGATCTTCTGGCCGTCCGTGGCGTAGATGTGCCCGGCTCCGCCGAAGACGTTGGTGGAAATCACGCAAGCTTTGGCCGACGCGCAGTACGCGCCCGTGACGCGTTCGTTATCACCGGGCAATTTGATGGCGCGGAACGCCGCGCCACCCTGCGCGTGCGCCAGCGCCAGCACCAGAACGCCTGCACTCGCGGCGGCTTGAATGGCGATTGACATCCTCTTGTTCATGTTGTCCTCCCTGCGACCTGGAACGAGTTTGGGATCTCGAGCCTCGCGTGCGGTGCTCGAATCAGATTCGTTTGCTGCTGGTCAAAAGTTGGTCAAAACCGGATTGCGCTTCTGGCGTTTGTTCGGCATTCCCCCGAGAACACCGTCCAGTACGAAGCCCATGAATGGCGTGCTGGACGGTGTCGGCACGGCTCGAGTTGCTTGGAGCGTTCACCCCGAGCCCGAATTGCGCCAGACAGGAACACCTGACCGCCGCAGGGCTGGCCATCTCTCAGGCGTTGCAGCGCATCGGGTTTTCAACCAACCATTCCGTTTACTTGCCGCACTCCTGACAGTCCTCGAGAAATGCTTTCATGATGTCATCCAACTGTTTTTTGTGAGCGAGATATTCTTTCCAGAGATCGTTCGAGCTATCGATGGCTTCACCCCAGGCGCTCTTGAGGTCGTTGTAATCTTTGGCGATGGTTGCGTTATCCGCTCCGTTGACTTCCGTCGAAAACACGCCAGCGATCACGGTGGTTTGCCTGACCTTCGTCACTGCCGTATCCCTCAGCTCCTGCCATCGCCACTGGCGATCTTTCTCGTGCAAGCGATCTCCGGTGTGCTGAAGCTGGTCGACCACGTAAACCAGATTGTCTTTCAACTCGTTGAGCCTGTTGGTGAGTTCTTGGCGATTCCCCGTACCAATTGCATCTTCAATGTAGCGAAACTGGGCGGAGGCGTTGTTCCAGTTGGTTCCCCGCGATTTATCGACCTGCGCTTTGGTCGTCGAGGTAAACGACACGAATAGAAGCGCGGTGAATCCGAGTGAAGCGACCATCGAGTAAAGACCTTTCTTCATGAATGACCTCCGATATGCTGCATTCCCGCCTGGATGGATGGTTTGTTCACGACTGGAGGAACACGGGCTTGATCGCGGTGGCGTGGCTCGACACGGTTTCTCTTTCACGACTTCAGGCTCGAGAACGCGTGGTCGCTCCGCAATCGTTGCGGCAGTTCCAGTCGGTGCGCTCGAAGTTCGATTGATCCTCGCTGCCGCTCTGAGACAGCTCGAAGGTGCGATCCTGAGGGTACTGTCCAGCACGCAAATTCTTAACTGCAGAGAATGCTGTGCTGGACGGTGTTCCTGGTACGGGCTAACGAATTTACCTCGAGCTCACCGCCTTCTCGAGCGCTGCGAGACGCGCACTGAGCGTCCTGACCTGGTTCTCGAGCGCCCGGTTCTTCTCGTACATGCCTTTGATCGCGGCCAGCGCCACGCCCTGCACGTCGGTGTTGTTGATGCTCTTGTCGCTGGTGCCCAGCTTGAAGGCCGCGTAGAAATCCTGAGCGGTCGGCCCCATCTGCCGAATCGCGCTTCCCCTCATGCTCCAGGTCGTGACGGGCATCTGTGCCACGGCCTCGAGCACGCGAGCGGTGTTGACGGGCTTGAAGTTGTTTTTCAGATTCCGATCCGAGGAGCACGACCAGTTGGTCGTGCCCGCGTGGAAGGTGCAGGTCGCGAAACCGCCCGATCCGTTGCCAGCCTCGAAGTACGCGGCGTAACCGCTGACGCTGGTTCCGGCCACGGCGGTGGCGTTCGCGTTCGAGCCGCTGGTCACGCCGTAGACGGCGTTGTTGTTGGTGCTCTCGCCGTACACGCCGTAGCCCGAGATGCTTCTGCCGAGCGTGCCGATCCCGGAGGATTCGGCGCAACCGCCCACGGCGTAGGTTCCGCCGCAACTGAGCGCCAAGCTGCCCTGCGTGCCGACGATGCCGCGCGAGGCGCTCCGGCCCAGAATGCCGATCGAACCCGACGACGCCCCGATGATGCCGATGCCGGTATCGCTTTCGCCCAGCACGCCGACGGGACCGCTGATGCTGAGGCCAGCGCCGCCGTGGCCCTGCCCGCGAACCGCCACGGAACTCTGGCTGTTGCCCTGAACGCCGATGGAACTCGCGCTGCCTCCAACGACACCGATCCCGCTCTGGCTCTCGCCGAGCACCCCGACCGGGGTGGTGATGTTCAGACCGGCACCGCTGCCGCTCCGACCGGCCAGCGCGATTGCTCCGCCGGACGCGGTGGTGTTGGTGACGAACAAACCGGTGAACCCGAAGTTCCCGCTGGCGCTGAACGGGAAGGACAACTTCGCCGCCGTGACCGCCCCATCGGCCAGCTTGCTCGTGCTCACGCCAGCGTCCTTGACGGAAAAGGTCGTGCCGGACAGCGCCAGGCTCGTGCCGTCGGCGGTGAACGTGCCGCCGCCCGTGCCGACCAGATCATCACCCCAGGTCAGTTTGCCACCCGAAAGTTTCAGCACCTTGCCGTCGTCCAGCGATCCACTGACGGCCAGTCTGGTCGCGTCCACGCTGCCCGGAGCCTGGAGCGCTTCAATATTGGCTTTCAAACTCGAGAAATTCGCGTTGACTTCCGATGATTTGATCGGCGTGCCGGGTGAAAAGCTGGTCAGGTTGACGGCGGCCAGCGCGGACAGCCCGGAAGCCGCGACGACCGCGCCCAGGGCGATGTTTCTGATGTCCTTTGCCTTGTTCATGGTGTTCTCCTTGTTAGTTCCAGGTGGCGGTTTCAAAGTTCGACTGATCCCAGATGCCGCTCTGCGATGGGTTCGGTGTCGGCCCGCAAGACAGCAGGATCGTGACCAGCAACAGCAGCGCAACGATGTGGCGTTTTCGCATCGGTTCCTCCTTTCGGTTTTGAATGGACGGTTCTGAAGCGCGAGTAGCCCGGTAGGTGCGTCTTGGGATCAAGAAAGTGCTATCTGTTGATCAAGAACGGTGTTTTCTTGGATCAAGAAGTGGCGTCCAGCCTCAACTCGAGCCTGCAATCTGCGCCCTGGAGGTGGGCGATGCACGACCTCGACAGCGTCGCGCTGGACGGTGCGCTAAACACCTGGCTGGTGCGCATCGGGTCTTCTTTCGGGATCTTGAGAGATGCGTGGGATTGCGCGCTTGGAACCTGATCTGGTGAATTCACGTCCGATTCCCCCTTCGTCCTGACCCGCGATCAGGCTCGGCCCCGCCTGGTCAAATACTGGTCAAAAATTCGAAACCAGTCCCGCGCTGAAAGGCGCGGGCAGGATGCGCCCAGCTTTGGGAGCGCTCAGGGAAGGAGCTGGGAAACGCACCTGAAGGCGCGCCGGACGCGTTCTCAGCAGTTCGATTCGGCACCCGGGCGCGCCTCGAGATGGCTCAAGAACACCGTCCTGCACGCAGATTGATAAATGCGTGCAGGACGGTGTCTCGGGTTTAGGCCACAAAAAACACCGCCGAGGATTCGGTGGTGCCAGATTCAGAACGGTGGGGTTCTCGAGGGACTGGTCTCAGCGCGTGGTTCTGGGCGGTGGAGCGATCGGGGAATCGTTCTGCTCGAGCCGCAGGCTCGAACGCTCGTGGCCAATGCTCGCGTCAGCCTCCGTGAGCTGCGACAACGACGAGAACACCGTCCAGAACGGTGTTCTTTAACCTCTGAAATTCGCGTGCCGGACGGTGTCCCTAACCCGTTCCCCGAGTGCGCAACTCGTCCGCGACCCAGTGAACCGGAACCGATCCGAAGGACAGCAATGAATCGTGGAAATCCCTGGGGTTCCCACCCAACTCGAGCCGGAGCCGTTTGATCTCCTTCGTGCCCAGCCAGTACATCAGCCGGGTCGCCGGGTAGATCGAATTTCGGGTCGTTTCCGCCCACAGTCGCCCGGTTGCAACCCCGACTTCATCCCGGTAGAAGTCTCGCAACTGCCCTAAACTCCACGCGCCCCGGTGCAGACGGATGTCGCCCAGGCACATGGCGGCGTTTCGTAACTCGTATTGCTTCAAGAGCACGCGCTCCTGCGGCGTGTAAAACCCTTCGGCCTCGAGCATCAGATCCTGCACGTAGCACGCCCAACCTTCGATCATCGTGCCGCCGGAGAGCATGGCGATTCCCGAGGCGCAATCCGTGCCCGCCAGTTGCCCCAGCCTGACCCGCGATGCCCTCGCCCGCGCGTTCTGCGTGTGATGCCCGATGCTGCCGTGGTGAACGGCGTGCGTGATCTTGATCGCGGACGTGTTCTGCGCGCGCAGGTACGCGCTCGCGTCCTGACCCGGCGGGAAGACCCAGTACGGGCTGCCCACGGATGGCCGCCCAGCGGCGGGCGAACGGTAGAACAAAAAGTACAGCGCCCCCGCGACCTCTCGAGCCCAGTCGGGCAGCGTGCGAAAATTCAGACCGTACTCGCGTGCGGGCGTCACCAACCCGAACGCGTCTGCGGCCTCGAGCGCGCGGTCGTTCCAGCGCTCGTAGGTCGGAATCACGTCCTCCAGGCTGGGGTGATCGAGTTCCATGTCCGCCAGTTGCGCGCGCCAGTCCCGAGACGAATCCAGTTGCGCCGCCATGCGCTCGAGTTGCGAGCGCGCCGTCTCGAAATCCTCGAGCGCGATGGCCTCGGCCTCGGCAGCCGAATAGGGCAGACCGTGCGCCTCGCGCATCAGGAATTCCAGGTGCGCCTCGCCGGATCGGGGGTCAGCATCGGCGCGATTCTCCAGACGTTCCGAGAACGCGCGCACGGCCCGGATCGCGCTCTGGGCGGGTTTCTCGAGCCGATCCGACCAGAGTTCGTGCAATCGCAAACCGCGCTCCAACAGCGCGACGATCGCCTCGCATTCCTGCTTCGCGCGCCCGACCCAGTCGGTGGGAATCGCCTGACCCGTCAGCCAGCGTTCGCCATCGGCCAGGAAGGCCGGGATCGCCTCGAGCCGCTGGCGCAGATCGTCCGCGCCGCGCGGCGGGTCGCTCGGCAGCAGCAAGGAGATCATCCCGAAGGCCGTTTCGCCCGTGTACCACGCCGGATTTCTGTAGCGCGGGCGCTCCTCGAGTTCGCGGATCGCGACGCGCACCTGCGAGCGCAAGCTTCTGGCCTCGAGCCGCGACTGGCTCGACTGCTCCGGTTCAACCTGTTCGATCGCGACCTCGAGATTCCACAACGCCTCGAGTTCACGCCTGACCGCGCCCGGTTCTGCGGTCGGCAAACGGTGATCGTGACCGTCCAGGCCCATGAAGGTGGCGTCCACCGGATGAAAACTCTGGTGCAGCGCCAGGAATTGATCGACCAACGCCTCGAGCGTCACGGCTTAGAACCCTCCTCGAGCCTCGAGTACACCGTCCCACACGGTGTGCTCGAGGGTACGTCCAGCACGGTGTTCTTCATCCCCGGCGTTCTTCCGGGTAGAGCGGCAAATCCACCCAGCGCCGCTCGAAGTGCGCCTGCACGATCGCGTCCACGACCTCCTGGCTTTTCGCGCCGTCGTAAAAGGTACATTCCTGCGGTGCGCCGTCCACGATCTCGTCCACGAAGTGCCGCACCAGGTTGCGGTAATACAGCTCCGGCCAGGGCGTGTGCAAGTCCGTGCCGGGCGGAAAGGCGCTCTGCGGCAACTCTATTTTTCTGAATTCCACGTCGTCCGGCGTGGCGAAATGGAGGGTCTCGGCCACGCCGAACTCCGTCACCAGCCGCGCCACCGCCGCGCCCTTCGAGCCGTAGACGCGCAACTCCACGCCCGGATAATTTCCCACCGCGATGTATGAGGTTTGCAACATGCCGTGCGCGCCGGATTCAAACTCTGCGATCGCCACCGCACCGTCCTCGACCTGGATGTTCTGCATGCCTTCAAACCCCCGCACGATCCGTCGCGGCACGAAGTTCTTCATCGTGGACGCCACGGATTTATATTCACCAGCGCACCAGCGCACCAGATCCAGCAAGTGTGAGCCGTAACCGACGATGCTCGAGGGGATCAGCGCGTTCCAGTCCGCGCCCTCCGGCACCTGCCGCAAGGGTTCGTTCGGGTTCAACCACTGCGAGTTCTGCTCGAGACCGTGAACGTGGTACACGTCGCCCAGCGTGCCGTCGTGAATCCAGGCGTGAATCTGCCGGATCGCGGGCGAATACCGGAACGTGAAGCCCAGCTTGGTGCGCACGCCCTTGGCTTCCGCCGCCCTGGACGCCATGAACGCGCTGGCGGCATCCCGAGCCAGCGGCTTTTCCGAAAGCACGTGCTTGCCCGCTGCAATCGCCGCCAGCGACAACGGCAGGTGCGTGTCGGTGGGCGTGCAGACATCGACCATCTCCACGTCCGGGTCGTCGATCAGGTCCTGCGCGTTCTCGTAGACCTTCTCGATGCCGAACTGATCCGCCATCGCGCGCGCGCGCGATGGCACGACATCGCAGATCGCCACCAACCGCGCGCGTTCGTAGGCCGCGTACCCCGGCAGGTGCGCTTTCTGTGCCCAGGCGTGCGCCCCGATCACGCCGACCCCCAAGCGTTTGGTGCCGCTCACGAGATCACCGCGCCGCTCGAGACTCGAGCAATCTCGAGCCTCACCACCCACAAAAAATCGAAGGCTCGAGGGCGAGCGCTCAGAGGAGACCGTCCTGAACGGTATTCCCCAGATTCAAAAAACGCTGTGTCAGACGGTGTTCCCGTATTCACGGCAATTCCTTTCCGATGCTTTTGACGTACGCCTCGAGTTCGTCGTAGTTGTGAAAGCCCAGCTCGCGTTCGCCGCGCTCGATTTCCAGGATCATGCCCGCCAGTTTTTCTGCAAGGCGCGTGTCCGCACCGGCGCTCTTGCCGTAGCCGACCAGTTCGCTGGCCATCGAACCGACTTCGCTGGGGCGCTTGCGGTACACGATGTCCCACCAGATGCCGGAACCCTTCTTCTTGAACTGGTGCTGCTGCGGCTTCTGGTCTTTTTTCAGCAACCAGATCGCGTGGTTGATGTTGTCGATCAACTTCTGCGTGTCCGCTGGCGTCTTCGGTTTGTAATTGGCCGGGTCGAAGAAATCGAAGGCTTCCACGCTGATGCCGTTGGCCTCCGCGATCTCGAGCGCCTCGCGCACGCACGCGCCCGCCACGCGCGCGTAGCGTTCCACGCCGAGCGTTTCGCTGATTCTGGCGTCGGCCAGCGCGCTGAAGATCACCTGCTGCGAATAGACCTCCTTCGCCCAGATCTGACCCCAGATATTCGGAGAAAGCTGCACGTTGGTCAAGGATTCCAGCATCTTCGCAAGGTCGAGCAATCGCGGCGTGAACTCCGATGTGCTCATCTCGCCGAGTTGGATCGGCCCCTCGTGCACGAACTCGAGGTAGCCCGGATCGACCAGCGCACCGCCGTAATTCGGGATCGAACCGATCACGCGCTCATTGCCGCCCAGACCCGCTTCGGTCAGCATGGCCGCGATCATCGGTTCGTTGAAGCCGTTCTGGTACGAGACGATGAAGGTCTCAGCCGTCATCAACGGAATGATCTGCTGCACCGCGCCCGCCGTGTGCTGCGATTTCGTAGCGATCAGTACGGCCTCGAGCGGGCCGTGAGATTGAACGTGCGCCGCCAACTGATCTGGCGTGACGGCTCGAGCCGGGATGGTCATCTCGCCGCGAATGCCGTCGATGAACATGCCCTTGTGGTTGATGGCGTCCACGTGTTCCGCCCACTGATCCACCAGCGTCACGTCGTAGCCCGCTTTGGTCATGTACGTGCCCGCCAGCCCGCCGATTGCGCCAGCACCGATGATGGTGACTTTCATGTATTCACTCGCTTTCGTCGTATCCGATCAGACGGTAATCGAACCAATTGGAATATTTCATCTCGAGCAAATGAGGATAAGCAAAATAAAGTCTCTTTTTAGAAAAGGTATAAGGCAAAGAGCTTAAAATCTCATCCATTTCCTTTGAACCCTGTGAGGTGAGTACGTGTATTAACTTCTTTTCGATCAATCTAAAATCATGATGAATTAATTGCAGAACTATAAGAAACTGCACCGTTGCTTCGAAATCATAATTTTTTTCATTAACTAAATCATATATCTTATGTTTAAAGCCTTCTTCATAATATCTAAGATTATTTTCAAGGCCAAACGCAGAGTTAAAACTTACGATTCGACCATCCTCTCTTTCAACAATAAACGATTCTCCTCCTCTCAAAATATGGCGAATATCTCGAGTTTGTGAATATTCTTTAGTCTGTTCACGAAAATACCAACCATAAGGTTTCTCGAGAATCAAATCCTTAGCGATTTCGCAATTAGAAATTATACGAGACAACGCAATATTGTAGGCTTCTTCATAGGTAATCATGATTAGTACTTTACCTTTTTACAACCTTGGGTCGAGCGCGTCGCGTAACCCGTCCCCCAGAAAATTCACGCTCAGCACCGTGATCAAAATGAACAAGCCCGGAAAGGCCGCCAGCCACGGCGCGGTCTCGAGGTAATCGCTCGAGCCGGTCAGCAAATTGCCCCAGGTCGGCGTGGGCGGTTGCACGCCCAGGCCGAAAAAGGACAGGGCGCTCTCGAGGATGATGGCGCTGCCAACCGCCAGCGTGGTGCTGACGATGATCGGGCCGACGACGTTGGGCAGGATGTGGCGGAACATGATCCGGGCGTTGCCGCTGCCCAGCGCGCGGGACGCCTCGACGTACTCCAAGGCGCGCAACGATAAAAACTGCCCGCGCACCAGCCGCGCCGTACCCATCCAGCCCAGAATGCCGATGATCACGACCAGCAAGGGCAGCGATGGTCGCAAAAACCCGGAGAGCGTGATCACCAACGGCAAGAGCGGAATGGACAGCACCACGTCCGTGAAACGCATCAGCGCCGAATCCACCCAGCCGCCGTAGAAGCCCGACAGCGCCCCGATCAGCACGCCCAGGAAGGTGGCGATCAGCGCGCTCGAGAGGCCGACCGCCAGCGACACGCGCGCCCCGTACAGGATGCGCGTGAAATTGTCCCGCCCGAGCTGATCCGTGCCCATCAGGTGCTGCAAACCCGGTGCGGTTGGCTGCCCGAGGAGCGCTTGATCCTGCCCATCGAAGCTGTACGGCGTGATCAACGGCGCGAAGACCGCGGCCAGCGCCAGCGCGATCAGCACGACCAGCCCGACCTGCGCCAGCCTGTGCTTGCGGAAGCGTTTCAGCGCCCGCCCCAGGAACGATTCGTCCCGCGCTTTGCGTTGCGCGATGCGGACGGTGTTGCGCGCGGCGTCACTCATGGCGTTCGTTTTTCTTCGAGCCTGACGAATGTACGGATGGTGAATACTCGAGAATACCGTCCCACACGCATTCTAGAGAACACTGTTGAGGAGGGTCTTTTAGATCACTCATACCTGATCCGTGGGTCAATCGCGGCGTACACCAGATCCGTCAGCAAATTCGTGACCACCAGCGCGAACGATCCGATCATCAATAAAGCCATCAGCACCGGGTAATCGCGCCCGTTCATGCTCTCGATGAATAACCGTCCCATGCCGGGCCAGGCGAAGATCGTTTCCGTGATGACCGCACCCGAGACGATGCCCGCGAAGTCCAGCGCGATGATCGTCACGACCGGAATCAGGGCGTTCCGCAGCGCGTGACGGTAGGTCACGGTGCGCTCTGAAAGCCCCTTGGCCCGCGCCGTGCGCACGTAATCCAAGCCCAGCACGTCCAGCATGCTGGCGCGCACGAAGCGGCCCCAACTGGCGATGTTGGCGACCGCCAGGATGCTGGCGGGCAGGATCAGGTGGCGCAACCTGTCCCACAAATCGTCGCTGCCGATGGTCTCCATGCCCGCCGATGGCAGGATGCGCAGGTTGACCGCGAAGAACGCCTGGAGCATCAGGGCCAGCCAGAAGATCGGCATGGAGATGCCCAGGAACGATAAAAACGTGAAGATGTAATCGATGGTCGTGTACCGCCGCAGGGCGCTGAACACGCCGAGCGGCAAGGCGACCACCAGCGCCAATGCGAAGGCCGTACCGCCCAATAACAGCGTCGGCCCGATCCGTTCGAGCGCCGTCTCGAGCACGGGCTGACCCGAACGGATGCTGAAGCCCCACTGCCCGCGCGCGAAGGCGCTGACCCACCGCAGGTACTGCACGGGGATCGGTTGATCCAGCCCCAGTTCGCGTTTGAGGTTGGCCAGCGATTCTGCGGACACGCCGGGGATGTCGGCGTACACGTCCGTCGGGCCGCCCGGCGCGAGCAGCAGCACGGTGAACAGGATGATGCTGACGCCCAACAGCAACGGGATCGTGCTGATGACGCGTCGGGTCAGGTAGGCCAGGTTCACGCGTTCACCTTCGGGTTCTCGGGTCGAGGAAAGAAAAGACTGTCCAGAACGGTATTTCTGTTATCTCAAGAAGACCGTCCCGGACGGCGCTTCTCGAGATATTCGAGCGAATTTGGCGCGAGGCGTAGGGGCGCACCGTCGTGCGCCCCTACAGTGAACGCGGTTCGAGCCTCGAGCATTTACTTCTTCAGCCACCAGCCGCTCGGCTCGCGGAAGTTCGTCTGGTTGGTCGGGTTGGGCTTGAAATTCTGGAGCTTGTCGGTGGTCGCGATCACCGACGGGGCTTCAAACAGTGGCAAGCTGGCCAGATCGGTCATGACGATTTTCTGCGCCTGCTGCACGTACTGCGTGATCAACGGCGGGTCGAAGGTCGCGGCGGCGCTGTCCAGCAGCTCGTCGACTTTCGGGTTGGTGTAACCGCTGCCGTTGTTGAAGCCCTTGGTGGCGTAGAAGCTGATGTAGCTGTCGATCGGGTCGGCGGGCGTGATCCAGCCCGAGTACCACAGGTCGTAGCCACCCTTGCGGCGGGCTTCGGAGAGCGCCGCGCCGGACTTGTTGTCGGTCACGGTCTCGATACCGATGGCCTTCAGTTCGGCGGCGATCACCTGCTGCGAGGTCTCGTATTCGGCGCGGCCCGCCTGGGTCATGAATTTCACGCTCAGGCGCTTGCCGTCCTTGACCATGATGCCGTCCGCACCCGGCGCGTAGCCGGACTTGGCCAGCAGCTTTTTGGCGGCTTCGGGATCGTACTTGTAGGTCGGCACGCTCTTGGAGGTGTACTCGAAGCTCGAGACCACGAAGGTGTTGGTCGGC
>CAXTKV010000111.1:0-16934 GCA_964244895.1 uncultured Deinococcales bacterium | reverse complement strand
GACCCCAGGCCTGAGATGCCATGACCATCGCGGGGCTGACCCGAGCCAGACACTCGAGCTTGAAGCCGTCCCCCGGCACTTTCGAGCACGCGATCCTGGACGCTGGCGGCTCCTGAGGCTCCACACGCACGCCCTGATCCTTCAGCACGCCCAGCACGCCCACCACGTCGTACTCGAGCGCACCAGATGGGCAGGCTTGCACGCACAACCCGCAGCCCGTGCAGGACTCCGTGATCTCGACCCGATCCGAGATCCGCACCGCGTCGTGCGGGCAGGCTTGCATGCACAGATCGCAGCCGCCGACCACGTTTTTTTCGACCAAGCACCGCGAACCCGTGTAATTTGGGCGCGGATCGGTGGCTTTCAGGAAGATATCGAACAGGTTTTTCAGCATAATTCGTGTCCTAGACGGTGTTCTCGAATGGCTGTGCGTCCAGCACGAGAAATCTCTTCAGCTCGAGACACAAACCTCGAGCTGATTCTGGATTACCTCGAGACGGTTTTCTCGCCCATCATCGGCTCGAGTGCGCTCATGAACGCGTCGAACCCGGCGAAATCGAGTTGCTGCTCGTTGTCGGAGAGCGCAACTTTCGGGTTGGGATGCACCTCGACGTGAACGCCGTCCGCACCGACCGCCAAGGCCGCTTTGGCGAGGGGGATCAGGATGTCGCGCCGTCCAGCCGCGTGGGTCACGTCGACGATCACGGGCAGGTGCGTCTCGAGCTTGGCGACGGCGACGGCGCTCAGGTCCAGCGTGTTGCGCGTCCATTTTTCGAAGGTGCGAATGCCGCGCTCGCAGAGGATCAGGTTTTCCTGGCCGCCCGAAAGGATGTACTCGGCGGACAGCATCCATTCTTCCATCGTCTGGGCGAAGCCGCGTTTCAGCAGTACTGGCCTTCCAGCGCGGGCGACTTCTTTTAGAAGCGCAAAGTTCTGGGCGTTGCGCGTGCCGACCTGCAAGATGTCGGCGTACTCGGCCACGACGCTGACATCGCGGGTGTCCATGACTTCGGTCACGAACAAGAGCTTGTGCTTCTCTGCGGCTCGAGCGCCCAACTTCAAGCCCTCCACGCCCATGCCCTGAAACCCGTACGGGCTGGTGCGGGGCTTGTACGCGCCGCCGCGCAGGATCTTGACGCCTTTGCCGGCCACGTAGGCGGCGGTCGAGTCGAGTTGCTCCCACGATTCGATGCTGCACGGCCCAGCGATCAGAACCTTGGAGCCGTCACCGAAAGTCACGCGGATGCCGTCCCGAGAGACGGTCACTTGAGAGTTGTCGGGGTGCGCCTTGCGGCTGTACTTCATTTTGGGTTTGTCCTGGCGTTCTTCCAGATCCAGGCTGGCGCGGAAGACCTCGGTGAACAACTTGCGGATGGTGGCGTTCGGGAACGGGCCGGGGTTGGCTTTTTCCAGCGCCTCGAGCATCTGGGTTTCTCGGGCCGGGTCGTAATGGTTCTGCCCGACTTCCGTCTGGCGTTGCCCGATCTGCGTCACGACCGCCGCGCGTCTGGACAGGAGTTGCAGCAAGTCCTGGTTGATCGCGTCGATCTGCGTGCGAAGGTCCTGAATCGTCTCGTCCATGCCGGAAGTCTACCGTTTCAATCCTTCAGCGCGAGGACTCGAGCCTCAATCCTGGCGGCTTCTCGAGACTCTATATTCAGGGTTCGAGAATGCTGTGGTTGACGAGAACACCGTCCCGCACGCAGATCGGAAAACGCGCGCAGGACGGTGTTCTTTGAATCTCAGGAAGCGTGTTCAGTCGTCGCTCGGGGTTGCCTCGACCGCGCGTCCGGGACGCTGCGCGAAACGAACCATCAAAATGCCCAACTCGAAGAGCAAGTACATCGGAACGGCCATCAAGGCCAGGTTGAAGGGATCGGGCGTCGGCGTGATGACCGCGCTCAGAATCGTGATCAGCAGA
Organism: uncultured Deinococcales bacterium; assembly: GCA_964244895.1. Lineage (GTDB taxonomy): Bacteria > Deinococcota > Deinococci > Deinococcales > JAAFIG01 > CAXTKV01. Next base: position 15,013 of record CAXTKV010000111.1, on the reverse strand, counting down.
ATCGCGTGGCGGCGGTAAGTGGACAGGAAGCGCGCGTTGACCAGCCCGATCTTGCCGAGCAAGAACATGAACAGCGGCAGCAGGAACACCAGCCCGAAGACCGCCAGGTACAGCGTGACCGTCGAGATGTACTGGCCGATCATCAGGATGTTCGGCACGTCCGCCAGCGGACCGAACCCCAGCAGGAACGGAATTGCGCTCGGGATAATCACGTAATACCCGAACAGCACGCCCAGGCCGAACGAAATACCCAAGCCCAGCACGAACGGCCCGCCCCAGCGCCGTTCCTGGCGCGTCAATCCGGGAGCGACGAACGCCCAGAGCTGATACACCACAATCGGCATGGCGATCACCAAACCGGCGAAAGCTGCGATCTGAAACGAGATCAAAAGCTTGTCCGTCACGCCACTGGCGACGATCTGGACGTTGCCGCCCGTTTTCTGGTACGCCTCGACGGGACGCTTGAGGGCCGCGTAAATCCGTTCGACCAGGAACCAGCCGCCGACCGAGGCGACCGCCCAGGCCAGCACGGCGTAGATGATCCTGGAGCGCAACTCCTCGAGGTGATCGAGCAGCGGCGCTTCCTTGTAAGCCTCATTGGTCTGAACGCGGGTCGCCATGATTGGGTCTCGTACCGTCGAGTACGGGTTTCTCAAAGCAACAGAAACCCGTACTCGAGGTCGGGTTCAGGCCTTGGTCTCGGGCTTCTTGGGTTCATCCTCGAGCGACTTTTCGATGTCGCTGCGGACTTCGTTCAGCCCACCCTTGAATTCGCGGATGCCCTGGCCGAGGCTCTTGCCGAGCTGCGGCAGGTTCTTGGCTCCGAACAGCACGAGGGCGAGCACGAGGATGATCATGATTTCTGGTCCACCGAGTCCGAACATAAGTGCCTCCTTGAACGCTTTATCTGAGTCGATTCTAGTGCCCAACGCCAGTTGCGTTTGTCACGTTCCCGATCATTGGGGCCAACCTTGGGGATCAAGCACCGAGCCCACTATCTTGGTATACGCACAGTAGAGCAATTTGGATCGATTGCGCGAGCGGACTTGGTCTTCCGATGATGAAGCCCAGCCCGAGGTTCCCACAGTTTAATGACGCGGGCGTGAAGACAACCAGTTGCGCAAGAACGAGAATTTGCCCACCGCGATTTTCTCGAGCCCCTTGCGCCAGAAGCGTTCCGACCAGCCTTCGAGGTTGCGCTGCTTGCCTCGAGCGACCGCCAGGGCTCCATCGGGAACATCGTCGTGGACGGCGCTGCCCGCCGCGATGTATGCGCCCTGGCCGATGCTGCGCGGCGCGATGATGGTGGTGTTGGAGCCGATGAAGCTGCCCGAACCGATGCTGGAACGGTACTTGCCCAGCCCGTCGTAATTCGCGGTGATCGTGCCCGCGCCGATGTTGACTTCATCGCCGATGTCGGCATCGCCCAGGTACGCCAGGTGACCCGCCTTGGAACCCGCCCCCAGCCTCGAGTTCTTGACCTCGACGAAATTGCCGACGTGAACGCCCTCGTCCAGGCGCACGCCCGGACGGAAGCGCGCGAACGGCCCGACATCCGATCCCGCCCCCAGACTGGAATCCTGAATCACCGTCCAGCCGTGAACCGTCACACCCGCTTCCAGGCTCGCGTTCGTCAATCTGGACTGCGGGCCGATCACGCAATCGCGCGCGATCCGGGTCTGCCCCTCGAGAAACACGCCGGGGTAGAGGATCACGTCCGGTTCCAGGTGAACGGTATCGTCGATGTAGGTGTTGGCCGGGTCGAGCATCGTCACGCCCGCGCGCAACCAGCGGTTTCGCACCCGGTCGCGCAGCACTTTTTCTGCAAACGCGAGCTGCACGCGGTCGTTGACGCCCAGCAACTCGGTGGAGTCGTCGACCGGGAAGGCGATCACCCGATCCCCGACCGCGCGGTAGCGCTCGAGGATGTCCGTCAGGTAGAACTCGTTCGCCGGGTTGTCGTTGGTGATGCTGGCCGCGAGTTCCATCGCGCGGTTGGAAAAGACGTACACGCCCGAATTCGTTTCCTTGACGGCTTTTTCCGCCAGGCTGGCGGCTTTCTCCTCGACGATTTTCAGCACGTCACCGCTCGAGCCCCTGATGATCCGCCCGTACCCGCTCGGGTTCTCGAGCACCGAGGTGATGGCCGTCATGCCCGCGCCAGAAACGCGATGCGCGTCCAGGACGGCCTTCAGTGTTTCCGGGCGCAGCATCGGCGTGTCGCCGTACAACACCAGGATCTCGCCCGAGAAACCTTCCAGCGCGGCTTTCGCCTGCAAGAACGCGTGAGCCGTTCCCAGTTGCTCGAGTTGCCGCACGAAAATTGCGCCCTCTTCGGCAAACCGAGCCTCGACCCGATCCGCACCGTGACCGGTCACGACGACCACCTTTTCAGGCTCGAGCGAGCGCGCCGCGCGGATCACGTGATCGAGCATCTCGCGCCCGGCGGCCCTGTGCAGCACCTTCGGCAGCGCGCTCTTCATGCGCGTGCCCTGCCCTGCGGCCAGAATCACGACGGCCAGCGTCACGGCTTCACCGTTTGGCTCGACCTTTGGTCTGGGCTGGACTCGGGCTGGACGGAATACCGACCGGCACGGGAACCGGTTCGGCGGGCGGAATCGGGGATCGGGCAAGCCGCATCAGCATGAAGATCGCCAGCAGCACGATCGGGATCGAGAACAGCTGCGTGGCCGTGAACAAGCCGATGCCGGGCGCGTTGACGCCCTCGTTCAGGTAGACCTTCCACCACAACGGGTTCAACCGGAACGTCTCCTCGATGCCCGCGCGCAGCAGGCTGTACCACAGTACGAACTGCCACATCACCCAGCCGGGGCGCTTGGAGCGCAGCCAGTAGAAGGCCGCCACGACCAGCACCATGCCGATGATCACGCCGTAGATTTGCGTGTGGTGAACGGGGCCGCGCAGGGCTTGCCCCTGGCAGAAAACCGCTGGGATGACCTTCGTTTCCACGGCGGTCACGCACAAACCCGGCATTCCAGTCCAGTTCGCGTCCGATTTGAAAATGCCCAGGATCGGCGTGCCGGGATTCGGCCAGGTGAAAGAAATCGGCCAGTTGGTCAAACGACCCATCGTGTCCGCACCGTTGAAGAAATTGCCCAATCGCCCGCCGATCACGCCCAACGCCAATCCTGGAACCATCAGGTCGGCGTAGCGGTAAAAGTTGATCTTGTAGCGCCACTGGTAGTACAGGATCACGAAAATCCCGAAGACCACGCCGCCGTGAATCGAGATGCCGCCCTGCCGAATGTTGATCAGTTGCAGCAGGCTCGCGCCACGGAACTGATCAAGCGAGGTCAGGATATAGAACACGCGCGCGCCGACCACGCCCCACAGCACCGTCCAGACGATCATGTCGGAAAAAAGGTTGACGTTCAGGCCGCGCCGTTCCGCCAATCGCGTACCGATGACGCTGCCGATCAGCACGCCGAGCGTGATCAGGACGCCGTACCAGGCGATGGGAAAGTTACCGATGCGAATCAGGTCTGGATGCATACGACGCTATCTTAAACCGCGTTTCTGTGAAGACAACGCCGCGCGTTTCTCGAGGACGGCGGAACGATTCCAAGAAGACCGTCCCAGACGCGGATATCGTGATTTTGAGAACGCCGTCCAGGGCGCGAGGTTTTCAAATCCCGAGCTTTCGTTCGTCGTTCAGCGACGCGATGCGCGAATCGGTGAACACGCCCTTCATCAGCGTCCGTCCAGTCTCGTCCACCAGCACGGGAATGTCCCAGCCGTAAGCATCCTCGAGGCTCGCATCCCCGGCGATGCTCCGCTCCCGAAAGTCGATCCCGGCGCGCTCGAGGCGTTCCTTGGCGATCTCGCAGAGGTGGCAACCGGGGCGGGAATAAAGCGTCAGCATGAATAAAGTCTACGGCAAGCGGGATTCAAGCTCGAACGAGTGCGATCTCGAGTCCCGGTCGCTGCTCGAGATGTCGAATGGGATGCGAGCAACGTCCCCGCAGACGCGTTCCGTCAGACTTCGGCCATCTCCTCGAGCAGAATCGCGCGAACGACCCGAGGCGCTTTCTCAGGAACACCGTCCAGCACGACGTTATCAATTTGCGTGCCAGACGGTGTCGCTGAAATTCAAAAAATCTTGATCAGCACCAGCACACCCATTGCGGCGTGAACCACCAGCTTCGCACCGATGCCGCCCAGCATGCCCGCCAACGTGCCGATACCGCTCTTGACGGCATCCTCGAGGTTGCGACGTGAGACGAGCATTTCAGCCCCGACCGCGCCCGCGAACGGCCCGATCAGAAAGCCGATCGGCCCCAGGAAAATGCCCAGAATTCCGCCAAAAAGCGCGCCCCAACCCGCCGCGCTCGAGCCGCCGAACTTGCGCGCACCCCAGGCGGCGGCGAAATTATCGATGAAGACCGTCACCAGCGCGATCAATGCGAGGACGATCAGGAACGTCCAGTCGAGCGGCTTGAATCCAGTCAAGAGCGCGTGCAACAAGGCCGCTCCCCAGATGATCCAGGTCGCCGGAACGAGCGGGATGAAGGTCAATCCCAATCCGGCGACCCACAGCACCACGAACAGAACGTCAGCGATGGTTTCCACACCGAACCATACGAAGCTCGAGCGCGCCCGGTTCCCGGCCCGACCGGGCGCGCCCGAGCTTAACGACCGACGAGTCCGCCCAGACCCTGAATGGACGTTGCCGACGCGATCACGCCCATCTGGAAGTTGATGTTGCTCGAAGGTGGCGTGACCGGCGTGGGTGAATTCGGCGTCGGGTAGGTTCCGTACCAATCCCCAACATCGAGCGATCCCGAACCGTTCGCGTCCTTGATCGCGACCACGACGTACTGGCCGGGGGTCAAATCCTTGAGCTGGAAGGCTGCGCTCGCGCCCGTCCCGCTGAGCGTGACGGACTTCGCGTTCGCGCAACTGAACGAGCCCGCGCTGACTGGACACGCGGCGACTTCGGTCGCGTTGATCGTGCCACCCTGGGGAGCCGTGACCTGACCGGAAATGCCCGATTGCCCCGCCGAACCCCCAGGGCAAGAGGTCAATCCCACGGCGGTCGCACTCAGGACCACCAGCAATCGCAGTTTCAGTTCCATTCGATTCTTCATGGTGCCTCCTGTTTGAATCTCGATTCGCTGCGAGTGGTCTTTAGAACCGCGCTCGAACACCCAGATTGATGCCGATATCGAACGCCGTGGCTCCGCCCTGAATCGCCAGCCCAGGCGTCAGCTCGAGAAACAGACTGACGGGCCTGGAGATCCGGAAATCCACGCCCGCCAGCCCGTGAACGATGAACAAAAGCGGGTCGGTCGTCGGTACGATCTGGCCGCCGAAACCGAGGTAAGGCGCGATCCGTCCAGTCAAAAAGCGACCGTACACGTCCAGACCCAGCGCCAGATTGAAACCCGGTGTGACGAACAGTTGCGCGTCGAAGCGACCGCCGAAGTCTTTGGTGAACAAGTCGTCAGACCCGACCTGGAGATCGAAACCGAACAGCAGCGTCCCGGTGACCAGATTGAGCGCCAAGCCGCCACCCGCGTAGGCGGACTGGGCTTGCGACCCTCCAGCCAGCAGGCTTCCAGCCACCACCAGCGAGATCAACAGTTTTCTCATCGTTCGTTTTTTCATCGCGCCTCCCTTTGCGCCCGCGACTGCGGGGCTGCATCGAGGCTAGGCGCGGGGTCTCTCGCGGCTGTCTACGCAAAATGAGCCGTCGGTTGGAGCCTCGTTCGAGCCGTGGAATCTGGCACGAGCGCGCACGTCCTCGAGCCTCCGCGCAAAAACGAGCGTCCGTGAGCGCCTCTTCATATTTGCGTCCAGGACGGTATTTCTCAGTTTGAGGTCGCAAGAACACCGTTCCACGCGGATCAATTTCGCACTCGCGCTTCGCGTACATCCCGAGCGCACCCGTATCGCCCACTGGTCGCCGCATTCGTCGAATCCCACCGCGTCACGGTTCGAGCGATTCACTCAGCGCGAAACGGGGATCTCAAGGGGCTCCGGGCGATCGATGGATGGCACGGTTTCGGGCGTTCGCGTCCCGCGGGTTCGAACCCGCCCCGTGGATTGACGCAAGGCAGAAAGGTCGCGTTTGAGCGTCGCGGGACTCGCCTCGAGCGCGCGCGCGAGGTCTTCTACGGTCGGTGCGGCTCCCTGATCAAAGGCTTCTCGCAGCAGGCGCGCGAGCTGCGATTGCCGACGCAGCGCCTTGTCGAGCGCGGTGTCGTCTTCGGGCGAGAAGAGCGTCCAGCTGACCTCGACGTACTCGTCGTCGCGCAAACCCCGACCCGTCGGCGCACCGAGCCGTGGAAGGCGCGCGGTGACGCGTTTGAGGTGCGCGTTTTCCCAGGCTTCAACAATGGCGCGGTGGCTCGAGATGCGCTGGAGGCTTCGTCGTCGATCCTCCGGCGCGAGTCCACTGAGTGCGCGCATCAGACTGGCGTGGGCTCTGTCGAGCGATGCCAGCGCATCGGCATCGCGTCCGAGCGCAACGAGGGCGCGGTGGCGCACGAACTCGAGCTTGAAATCTGCGTCCTCGAGATCTGCGGTCGCTCGAAAGGCGGCCTCGGGTTGACCGTGCGCCAGCAGGGCTTCCGCACGAGCGGCGACCAGACCGGCCAGAAGCGCGTCCAACTTCAGGCTCCGGCAGCGTTCCTCGGCGCGTTCGATGCGCGACAGGGCGCGCTCGGGATGACCTTTTCGAATCTCGAGTTCCGCCAGGGTCGTGTCGTACTGTCCACCCAACCAGCGGTTTTTGAGGGTCTGCGAAACAAGGATTTCGTCGTTCAGCAACTCGCTCGCCCGGTCGTACTCGTCGAGATCCAGCGCCATCTCTCCCTCGATCAGCAGGCAGTACGCCAGCCCGTTGGCATCACCCACGCGCCCAAAGAAACTTCGCGCCGCCTCCAGATTTTCGAGCGCCCCCTGGTGATCCCCGAGCCAGCCAGCTTGCAAGCTCGCCAGGTTGTACCGCGCGCTGGCTTCGCCTTCGGGGTCGTCGATCGCCGCGAACACCTCGACCGCTTGCGCGTAGCACCGGATGGCTTCTCCGAGCAGGTTCAACCGAGCGCTGACCTGCGCCAGGTTGATCAGGCTCGAGCCCTCACCGGTGCGGTTCTTGATGGATCGGCTGGTCTGGAGGTCGAATCGGTAGCAGGCCACCGCGCGCGCGAGCTGCCCCCGGAATCGCCAGACATGCCCGAGTACCGCCACATCCGCCGCGATTCCGATCCGGTCTTTGAGCCTTCGGTGAAGCCCGAGCGCAACCATGATTTCGCGGTGCGCCTCGTCGAGATGCTGCAACAGCATCAGCGTCTGCGCCAGGGAGCGGTGCGCCGTGGCCAGCCTCGGAAGGTGTTCGGCCAGCCGGTAGAGTTCGACGATCTGGCGGTTCATGGGCAGCGCATCGATCCTGCGCCCCGTGCGCGTCGCTACCGTCGCCAGCACGCGCAGGGCGTCGGCCTGCTGAAGGTGATCGACTCGGGCGTGCGCATCTTCGAGCACCGTTCTGGCCAGGTCGCTCCCTTGCTGAAATTGACCCGTGGCCACCAGCAAACGCGCCTGACCGCAGCGGACGCGCCCGAGCCGGACGGGATTCCCTTCGGCCAGGCGCTCCATCCGTTCCAGGTCAGCCGCGTGCTCGGGTCGGCGGTTCAGGACGCCCAGCGCTTCGACGCGCCGCTCGAGCAGCGCGTAGCGTTCTTCCAGATCCAACCCGAGGGGATCGGCCAGGCTGAGCGCGCGGTCGAGGTGAACCAGCGCGCCCTGGTAGTCTTGCAGCCCGATGGCGCGTTCCGCCGAACGGCGGTGGTACTCGAGCGCCTTGTCCCACGCGAGCGCTTCGTCGAAATGTCGAGCCAGCAACTCGAACGCCCGGTCGGATCGGCGCTCGAGCGCCTCAGCGACGGCGCGGTGAATTGCGCGGCGGTCGGTCTCGATCAGTTCGCCGTAGACGATCTGGCGCAGCCTGTCGTGCGTGAAGCGCAATCCGGTCGGGCTTTCCGCCAGGTATCCCCGCCGAACGAGCTGATCCAGCAACGCGAGCGTGTCAGTCGGATTCTGGCGGCTCGCGGCGATGCAGAGCTCGACATCGGGGCTAGAACCGATGACCGCCGCTGCGTCCAGGACGGCTCGGGCTGGCGGCGAAAGCCGCGTCAGGCGAGCCACGATCACCTCGCGTACCGTGGCGGGCAGCGGAAGCTCCGTCCGGTCATCCTCCAGACCGCCGTGCTCGAGCACAGCCCGAAGCGTTTCGAGAACCAAAAGAGGATTCCCCTGGGCTTCAGCGCCGAGGCGCTGCGCGAACGGCGTCTCGGAGGCCGAACCGAGCGCGCGACGAACGAGCTGTCCCGTCTCGGCGCTCGAGAGCGGTTCGAGGGCGATCCTGGCTCGGCAAAAACTGCCATCGATCGCCTGTAGCGCATTCCAGACGGCGGGTCGCTCTCGGGCCTCGTCCAGCCGGTAACTGAGCACGACCAGCACCGATTCCGTAAAAAGCTGTCTGGCGAGCGCCACCAGCAGCTCCGCGCTGGCCTCATCCGCCCATTGCAGGTCATCAAAGATCGCGACCTGCGGAGCGGCGGCAGCGTGCGACTTCAAGGTCTGCACGAGCGCCTCGCGCAATCGCGTCCCGTCCTGCTCGGCCTCGAGTGGCACGCGCGGCAGCGAGGCGTTCTGAAAGGCTGCAAAAGCTGGAATGACCCGCGCGGCCTCGTACAACCACGTGCGCTCGAGCTGCGCGGCGATCAGTTCCGCCCGGATCGGGGTCAGTCCGGTTTCTATGGCTTGCCGCACCAGCGCGTAGGGCTCGAGCGCGACCCATTCCTGACCCTGGCTCCACCTGACCTCGAAGCCGCGCCAGACGGCATCCTGCGCGAGTTCGTTCAGAAGCCTGGTCTTGCCCAGGCCGGGTTCCCCTTCCAGCATCACCACCCCGCCGCGGCCTGTACGCGCCATCTCGAGGTGCTCGAGCAGCAGGCCGCGCTCGCGCTCTCGCCCGACCATCGGCAGGCTGGCGCCGACCTCTAGGGGTGAGGTTCCGGGCTGTGCGCTCGATTCACCGATCTGGATGCGCTGGTAAAGACCCCTGGTCTGCGCGTCGGGCTGTTCGCCGAATTCTTCGAGCATGACCCGGCGGCAGCGCTCGTACTGCTCTAAGGCTTCGCGCGGACGAGAGAGAATCAGGCACAAGCGCATGACTTCGCGGTGCGCCTGTTCCCGCATCGGCTCCAGAATCACCACCCGGCGGGCGAGTTCGAGGGCGCGATCGAAACTGCCGAAGGCTTCCGCGTCCCTACCGAGGCGCTCCAGGCCGACCAGGTACTGTTCGCGGAACGCCTCGCGGGCCTCGAGCACCCAGTCGTCGTCGAGTCCGTCCAGGAACGCACCACGAAACGATTGGATCGCTTGTGAAAGGCGCTCCGAGGAGAGCCCTGTGGAAATCGCGCCGGTCTGGTCAATGCCGAACGCAGCCTCGAAAGATTCGAGATCGAGCCGGATCGGGGCGCTCGGGTTCAGTCGCACGGCCAAGACATCGGCCTCAAGAACACCATCACCGAGTACCTGCTGGATGCGCCAGAGCGCCTGAGAAAGCCGCCTGCGCGCCGTCTGCTGGGGCAAGTCCGGCCAGAACACGGCGATCAGTCGCTCGCGCGGGTGGGATCGGTCGCGGTGCGTCAGGATGTACGCCAGCAACGAACGCGCGACCCTCGATGGCAGCGCGAGCGGCGCACCATCCGACCCGCGCAGTTCCAGACCGCCGAAGAGTTTGATCTCGAGAGACGCGGCGCTCACCGCCCCGAGTGTACGAGTACCGCGTGAGAACGCGCCGTCTGCAGCATTCAAATGGGGAATGATTGCACCTGAACCACCCATTTCAGCCGAAAACCCCGGTGCTAGAATTCGGGCACGCAACGTATTCGGAGGTGACATGAAAACCGTGATCGTTTCCGCCGTGCGCACACCCATCGGAAGGTTTCTGGGCGGCCTGAAGGACGTTCCAGCCACTGACCTGGGCGCGCGAGCCATTCGGGCGGCCATCGAACGCGCCGGGCTGGAGGCCAGCGCCGTGGACGAGTGCATCATGGGCAACGTCGTGCAGGCCGGGAACGGTCAGAATCCGGCGCGCCAGGCGAGCTTGCACGCGGGCATGTCCAACACGAGTTTCTCGAGCACCGTCAACGTCGTCTGCGGCAGCGGAATGCGCGCGGTCATCAACGCGGCGCAGGCCCTCAGACTGGGTGACGCGAGCGTGGTCGCGGCGGGCGGCATGGAGAGCATGTCCAGAAGCCCATACCTGATGTTCAACGCCCGCGAGGGCTTCAAGGCCGGACATCAGCAGTTGCGCGATGCGAACATTCAAGATGGCCTGTGGTGCGCTTTCGAGAACTGGCACATGGGCAGCGCCGCCGAGAACACCGCGCGGGTTTACGGGGTTTCTCGAGACGAGCAGGATCGTTTCGCGCTCGAGAGTCACGAGAAGGCGCTCGCGGCGATAGAAGCTGGAAGATTCAAGCCGGAGATCGTACCGGTCGAAGTCCCCAGCAAAAAGGGCGCGACCACCGTGGACACCGACGAATCTCCGCGGGCGGATACGAATCTGGACGCGCTGGGCAAGCTCAAACCGGCCTTCGACCAGGACGGCACGGTCACGGCGGGCAACGCGCCCGGACTGAACGATGGTGCCGCCGCGCTGATCGTCACGACTGATGATTTCGCCCGAGCCCACGGCCTGAAACCCATCGCGGAAGTCGTGGGCTACGCCAGCAGCGGCCTCGAGCCGAAGTGGTTCACGACCACGCCCGTCCCCGCCACCAGAACCCTGCTCGAGAAAATCGGAATGGGCGTTTCCGACATCGATTTATTCGAGTTCAACGAGGCTTTCGCGGTGCAATCGCTGGCGGTCATCCGCGATCTCGAGGTCGACCCGACCAGGGTCAACGTCAACGGTGGCGCGGTCGCGTTGGGCCATCCGATCGGCTGTTCCGGGGCTCGAATCATCGTGACGCTCCTGCACGCCCTGGAGCAGCGCGGCCTGGGCGTCGGCGTGGCCAGCCTGTGCATGGGCGGCGCGAACGGTCTGGCGATCGCGGTCAAACGCGTCTGAACCGCGCCTCGAGAAGCAATTTTTACACGTTTTCAAAGTCGAATAAAACCGTCCCAGACGCAAAATATCGCTTAAAAACGCGATTCATCTCGTCCTGGACGGTCTTTGTGTCGATCAGAATTGACGAAATACGCGCATTTTGTCTCGCGCGAGCACGAAAAACCATCCCTCGGTGCGTCGCGTCTCGGGGCGGGGATCGCGGCAGCGTCTCGGGTACGAACGCGAGCGCGCCCGATGCTCGAGCGTTGGTCCTTTCGACTGACGACATCCAATCGAACGCAGTCCATATTGGCCTCGGGACGAGATCGCGCGATGGTCGGGTGGAACTGTTTGGTTCCGGCTTGGCCACCTATTCCTGGCTCGGAACCTGACGGCGGTCGTGAAGATGAACAAGTCTGAAACCGTTCGGGATTCTGGCGCGTAAACCATTGGGGCGTGAAACTTTTGGCGTTGAAAGCAGCGTTCGGTTTGCGTTCGCAACCCGTCATTGAAGGAAATGTACTGTCCAGAAGGGAGAGGAAATGTAGCTGACATCGAATTGACTGACCGTCAGTCTAGTGTATATTCACTCGACTGAACTGACGGTCAGTCAACAGACTGCCGTTCACACCGGGTTCACGAACCGCGCTCAGCTTTTTCGCAGAACTTCGTTCAGTCTGTCCCACAGGGAGGAACCCAACTGATGACCGCTCGAACATTCAAATTCGCTCTGCTCGCGTGCCTGGGCAGCGCCGCATTGGCTCAGGACGCGGGGTTCAGCCTCGAGAACGCGCTCGTGAGCCTGCGCGCCACACCGGACTGGCAGATCGCGACGCTGACCTACCAGAACGCCCAACGCAGCCTCGAGACCGCGCAGGCCGCCACGGGCATCAACCTTTCGGCGGGCGGCAACTACAACCTGACCCAACCGACGGATTCGACCAAAGATGCCAACGCAGCGGCTTCACTGTCCGTGACCGCCAGCGCCTCCGTGCTGCCGTGGTCGGCCACCTACGACGGCATTCGCAGCGCCCAGCGCGCCTTTGAACGCGCGGCGCTGGATTTGCGCGATACGCGCAACAGCCTGACCTTAACCACGCTCAGCACGTATTTCAACGCGCGCACGGCGGGGCTGGACGCGGATGTCGCCAGCGCCAACCAGAAGCTCGCGGAGGCGCAACTGCGGGTGGCGAACCTGAAATACACCAACGGTCAGATTGCCCTGACCGATCTGCTGAGCGCCCAGCAGACGCTGGCTACGGCGCAATCGACGCTGTTGACCGCGCAGAACACGTTGCAGATCAACCTGGCGAATTTAGGTGTCGCCAACGGCACCAAACTGACCACCGCCCCGATGGAACTCGAGCCGCCGCAGGGAACACCGGAAGCGCTCGCGCGGGCCGCACTGGAACGGCGGACGGACGTGCTCAAGGCCATTTCACGCGTGCAAGACGCCGAGGACTCGCTCAGCAGCGCCCAGCGCGACCGATTCTTGCCGAACGCGAGCGTCAACCTGGGCTACGGGCAGCTGACGGCGGGCGGACTCGGCAGCCCGAGCGTACAGACCAGCCTGAACTTCCAGACGGGGAATGCATCCGTGACCGGAACCGTTCCGCTCAACAACAATTCGAGCAGCACGACCGGAACCGGCGTGAGCGTCTCGGTTTCGGCCAACATTCCGATTCTCGCGCCATCGAGCGACGCGCGCATCAACGCGGCGCAGACCGGGCTGGACAACGCCAGGGCCAGCCTGGAATCGACCCGCCGGGCCGCCGCCCTGGACGTGGCACAACGCTACAGCGACGTGATCACCGCCAGGGCGCGCATCAAGGTCTCTCAGAGCACGCTCGAGACGGCCAGAAAAACCCTCGAGACGGCGACCGCCCGCAACCAGTCCGGTCTGAACACTGCGATTGACCTGCAACAAGCCACTGTCAACGTCTTGCAAGCCCAACGCGACCTCGAGAGCGCCACCGCCACGACCATGATCGCGGTTTACAGACTGCAAAACGCCATCGGAACCTTCAAACTCGTCCCTCAAGGAGCCACCGAATGAACCCAATCACGCTCGCTCTCCCATCCAAGAAGCTCTTGAGTGTCCTTGCGCTGAGCGCCACCGCGGGACTGGCGTTCGGCCAGACCGCCGCGCTGACCCTGACGAACGCCATTCAGCAGGCCTTCACCAAAGGCCCAGACCTGGCCTCTTCGGTGGCCACACTCAAAAACGCACAGGCCGATCTGGCCGCCAAGGAAGCCGACCCGAGCACGCTGGTCGTGACGCTGACGCAGGCCCGCAACACGGCCACGCTGAACACCGTCCAATTGAGCGCCAAACGCCTGGAAGTCGTGAGCGGCGTGCTGGGCGCGTACCTGAACTTGTTTGAAGGCCAGGAAAACATCAAGGTGCTCGAGACGCAGATCGCGCTCGATTCGCGCAACCTGGACATCGCCAAGGCGAAACTCGCCGCCAAGAACGGCACGGCGCTCGATGTCAGCAAAGCCGAAAGCACGCTGTCGTCCAGCAAGCAAAGCCTGGCGGACGCCAAAGCCAACCTGCCGATCTTCTCGAACCGGCTCGAGGTCTACCTGGGCACCAGCAGTGCGGGCAACCTGACGGTCGGCGCACCGCCAGCCTTCAAGGAAGTCAAATTTGACATCGGTACCCTGGAAAAAGGGCTCGAGGCCCGCCTGCCGAGCGTCCTGCAGGCCGCGCAGAGCGTGCAACTGGCTGACCTGAACGTGCGGCTTTCGGACAACGATTACACCCCGCCCGCCACGCTGCGCGACGCCAAGACGACCCTGGAAAACGCGCAGCGCACGCTGGACACGACCCGATCCAACGCCGTGACGCAGTTGCGCGACGCCAGCCGCAGCGTCTCGAACGCGCTCGAGAACGTGCGCATCGCCAAGCAGAATCTGGACAACGCCAATTCCAGCCTGAGCCAGGATCAGACGAAGTTCAAGAGCGGCACGATCTCGAGGGTGCAGTTGCAGCAGACCGAAGTCTCGACGCTGCGCTCGCAGTTCACGTACACGCAGTCGGTGGATTCGTACTGGCGCGCCCTGGCGTCCCTTTCGACCGCGTCCGGCACGGACGTGGCGGGTCTGGTTCCGGCCAGCTGATCACCAAAAAAACCGTCCTGGACGGTGTTCGCATTCTTTAGCACCGTCCAGGACGCAAAAAAGCGCAATCAAAACCACAAATCCTGACCCAAGACCGTTTTCCAGTGCCGCCGCAAACCGTCCAGCTCGAGTTCGAAAGAGAGTTTCCCATGCCACGAAACGCACCCGTCATCCTCGCGCTCACGCTTTCCCTGACGCTGGTCGCCTGCACGCGCCCAAGCGCGCAAGGCCAGACCGACGCGGCGACCAAACCCGTCGCCTCGACCCAGACGCCCACCTCAGTCCGGGCGATCACCGTCAACGCGGGCGCGCTGACCACCAGCCGTTCCGTCAGCGGCACGCTCGAGGCGACCGTGGACAGCAGCATCGCCGCGCAGACCAGCGGTCAGGTCGTGACGGTATTCCGGCGCGAGGGCGAGAAGGTTCAGGCGGGCGAGACGATCCTCAAGCTCGACGACACCAGCCTTCGCCAGCAACTGACGGATGCGCAATTGCAGCTCAAGACCGCGCAGATCAACCTCTCGACCAGCCAGCGCAAGACACCGGAAACCACCACGCAAAACCAGTCATCCCTGGAAAGCGCCCAGATCAGCCTCGACAAGGCTCGCAAAACCTACGAGGCCAACCTGAGCGTCTACAAGATCGGTGGCCTATCCCAGACCGATCTGGAAACCAGCAAGGCCAACCTGGCGCAGGCCGAAGCCAACTTCCAGCAGGCTCAGGCCAGCCTGTCGCAATCAAGTCGCGCCAAAAATGAAGCCCTGGCGCTGTTGCAGGTTCAGGTCGAACAGTCCCAGAACAAGATCG
>CAXTKV010000110.1:2085-17209 GCA_964244895.1 uncultured Deinococcales bacterium | reverse complement strand
TTAAACCTCGTCTGGGACGGTGTTCTTAAGTCTCAATCCGCGTAACTCAGCCAGGAATCGTACTGCGGTAACTGCCCGGTGCAGGCTTCCAGGTAACGCTTCCTGATCTCGAGGGCCAGCTTGCCGGACACGCCCGTTCCGATCTTGCGGTAATCGATCTCGCTGACGGGCGTGACTTCGGCGGCGGTTCCGGTCATGAAGACCTCGTCGGCGCAGTAGAGTTCCTCGCGGGTGGCCATGGTTTCGACGACTTCGAGTCCCATGTCGCGGCAGATCTGGATGACGCTGTCGCGGGTGATGCCGGTCAGGTTGACGCTGCGGCTGATGGCGTACACGACACCTTTGTTGATGAAAAAGAAGTTCTCGCCGGTGCCTTCGGCGATGAAGCCGTTCTGGTCCAATAGCAGGCCTTCGTCGAAGCCGGAGCTGACGGCGTCCATGCGCGCCAGGGCGCTGTTGACGTAGTTGCCGCCCGCTTTGGCCTTGCCGGGCATGGCACCCGCCGGAAGGCGCGTCCAGGCGGTCGTCATCAATCGTGCGCCCTTCTGGATGGCGTCCTCGCCGAGGTACGCGCCCCAGTGCCAGCCTGCGACCATGACCTCGACGGGGCAGGGCATCGGGTTGACGCCGAGGGTCTGACCGCCGCGCCACACCAGGGGTCGGATGTAGCAGGATTTGTACGCGTTGACGCGCACGACCTCGAGTTGCGCCTGGCTGATTTCTTCTTGGCTGAACGGAATCGGCATGCGCATGACGTGGGCGCTGTCGAAGAGGCGTTTGGTGTGGTCCGCCAATCGGAAGATGGCCGCGCCGCGCGGGGTTTCGTAGGCGCGCACGCCCTCGAAGACGCTGGTGCCGTAGTGCAGGGCGTGCGTCAGGACGCTGACCACGGCGCGTTCCTGGGGGACGACCTGGCCGTTCATCCAGATCATTCCGGCCTGGATTCCGGCGTCTCCTCCGGCTTTGGGTTTGGGTGCTTCGGTCGTCTGGGTCATGGAGTCCTCCGTCTCGAGCCTGATGGAATCTGGAAATCATACGCGTTCGGGCCAGTTTCAGTCCGTGTCTCGAAGCGTCAATTGCATGAAAACCCAGTATTTTCGCAGGTGCTGTGGGACTTCGCTTTCGGGGTACATCGCTACAGCTTCAAAGCCGAGCGATTGGTACAGGGCGTGCGCGTCGCGCCAGGACATCGGGCTTTCCAGGAGCAACTGAACGTACCCGATCTGGCGCGCCTGTTGGATGGCGGCCTCGAACAGGGCTCTCGCGATTCCGCGACGGCGGTACGCATCCCGAACGTACATCCGCCTGATCTGTCCGACGCCGTGACGCAGTTGGGTCAAAAAGATCATGCCGACCGGCGTTCGATCCAGTTCGGCCAGGAACAGCCCTCCGGTCGGTGGGAGGTACATTTCCAGGTGCTCGAGATCGTTGGCGATCATTTTTGGCGTGTCGAGCGCGATCTGAAATTCGGCCTGAAGTTGAGCGTCGACCCAGCTGAAGTATTCGGTTTCGAGTTCCCGAATGTGTTGTTCTCGGGTGCGGTTCGTGATTCGTATAATCTCCGTCATGTCTGGTTCTCCGGGGACAGTCTGAGCTAGGATCTACTTCCAGAGATAGCCCATGAAGGAACCAGGCTCCCGGACGACTCAAAACTGGTATCGCATCGAAGATGCGCAGGCGTGCGAATTGCTGACGGATCGCGCACTGTTGCGCATCCTGGCGGAATTCACGGGCCAGGAAAACACCATCAATCAGGCCGCGACCAGCCTCGAGATGACCGTCAGTGCGCTCTACAAGATCGTCAAACGCTTCGAGGGTCTGAACCTGATCGAGATCACGCGCACTGAAGCGCGAGCGGGACGTGCAATCCGGCATTACCGCACGGTGGCCGATGCGTTCTTCATTCCGTTCCGGACGCACCCGCCCGAACGCATCAGCGGGCAGAACTGGGCGCTCCATCAGGCGCTGTTCAGGCGCGGCCTGGATCGGTTGTACCGCGAGGAACGTTTCGTCGAGCAGGACTGGGGCGTGGTGACCGCAATTGCACCCAACGGCAGCGTCTACCTCGAGATCGCGTCCGCTTCCGGGCGCGCCTGGGCGGATTTGATGGCGGAAGGCCCGGCAGTGGTTTCCGGCTGGCACGCGGTCTATTTGGGCATCGAGGATGCCAAAGCCTTGCAGCGCGAACTGGACGATGTTCTGGCCAGATATTTGAAGAAGCGCGGTCCGCGAAAGTATTTGCTGGGGGCGTTCCTGACCGACGTGGACGGCCTCGAGTGACGCGCACGCTCGAGCCTAGTTCAATCTTCTCGGGATTTCTCTCGCTGAAGGCTTGATCTCGAGGCATCGTTGCCGCCCGAGGACAAACAGACCGTTCGCCCCTGCACGAGCGCTTCAGCGATCCCAACAGTCATACCCTCGAGAAACACCGTTCCAGACGGCATTCTCGAGTATCGCAGGAACACCGTCCAGCACGGTGTTCTGAAGGGATACAGAAACCGGGAAGCCACACGGCTTCCCGGTCGGTTCCAATCTGGGGTTCAACTCAGAGCGCGTTCAACTGCTCGCGCAGGGCTCTGGCGCGGTCCACCAACGGCGCGACGCTGCCCGCCCGCACGGCCACCGCCTCGAGTTGCATGATCGCTCCGGCGTGGATGTGGTGCTCGTCGGGGTTGCCGAAGAGACTGTTGAGCACGTCGAATTCTTCCTGGGCGCGAAGGTTCGCGTCGTTGCGGAAGGTTTCCAGGTAGTACGCCTGGAATTGCTGCTCGCCGATCTGACCCGCAATGTACGCGTCCAGCAGGCGCTTGTACGGCTCGAGGTTGGATTTCGCTCCGGCCTTCGGCGTTTCGCCGGTGGTCGCGTCCGGCAGGTACGCGCCGAACTTCGGCTCGAGGTTCTCGGGCGTGATGTCCCAGTTGTCCAGGTCGAACTTCGGTTGACCATCGCGGAACAGGATCAGTTGCGGGCTCTGGTGCGTGATGCCGGTGCGTTCGGCCACGCGGTTGCTGGCGGGGCGGGCCTCGACGACGCGAATGATGCCGACGCTGACATCGTCGCGGTCGCGCAGGAGCTTTTCGACGTTGCCCCAGCCCTGCATGGTTTTGTGGCAGGTTCCGGCCTTGAAGATCGCGGCGGTCGGGTTTTCGGTGACGAAAGCGTCCACTTCTTCGGGCGTGCGAAGCTCATACATCCGTTCGCGTAGGCTCATGGTTGATCCTTTCGTGGCCTCGAGCTTGAATGTGGTGGCTCGAGGACAGCGTTCTCAGGCGCATTGTCGTGGAAGTTTCCCAGTTTGAACGTCACCCGGACTACGTGCGCCGGAACACCGTCCCGGAGGATGTTCTTTATTCGCGTGCTGGACGGTCTTCTGTGATTGCCCGAAGAATCTCGAGCGCGATCTCTTGGGGTGGCGTGCGGGTCGTATCGAAGCTCAAACTGTCCACGAACGGGATGCTCAAGAACAGGTCAAAACGTTTGAACAAGTCCTCGAGTACGGCTGGATCGGAGATTTTCTGGTGTTCTCCCCGAGACGGCAATGAGACGCGGCGCAGCAATTCTTCCGGGTCGCAGGTCAGGTGGACGAACACGATTTCTGCACCCTCGAAGGCACTGACCGCGGCGACCGTGCGGCGCACGATGGCCTCGTCGGTCTTGTGGGCGTAGACGAAGGTGAAAATCAGATCGCGGTCGTGGCTGGCGCAGAACGCGAAAGTTTCCAGGCGCAATTTCTCGACGAAAGCCCCGAATTCCGGCGCGTCCCGGTTAAAAAGTTGCAGCGCGTAGTCGAGCGAGACGTGGTTGTGAAAGACTGCCGCGCCCGTGAGTGACGCCAGCGCCCGAGCCACCGTCAGTTTCCCGGCTGCGGGCGGGCCGTAGAGGAAAAACAATCTCATGCCTCGAGTCTAGCTGCACACGAGCGCCGCACAGCACGCGAAATAAGATATGCGTGCTGGACGGTATTCTCGAGGTTTCATCCGTACCCGAGACGAGCCTGGAACGACTCCGATCTCGAGAAACAAAACTCGGCTCTGGATCGACGCGGAACGTCTCGAGACTCGCTCGAGAACCGCGCAGCGCGTTGGTAGACTCCTCGCATGACCTGGATCAAACACCTCAAAATTGGCCGAGCCGACGCGTACTCGCTGACCGATGGCACGTTCCGGCTGGACGGCGGCAGCATGTTCGGCACGGTTCCCAGGGTGCTCTGGGAAAAACTGAACGCGCCGGACGCGTCGAACCGGATCGCGCTGCGGATCAACCCGATGCTGATTCAACTGGACGGCAAGAACATCCTGATCGAAACCGGCATGGACGACAAATCCGGCGAGAAATTCGAGCAGCAATTCGCCGTGGATCGGGACGAAACCGTCTTCGGCGGTCTGCGGTCGTTGGGGCTCGAGCCCTCAGATGTTGACATCGTGATCAACACGCACCTGCATTTCGATCACGCGGGCCGCAACACGACCATGGATCTCAGGCCGACCTTCGCGAACGCGCGCTACGTGGTGCAGGCGCAGGAACTGCACGACGCCACGCACACCCACGAGCGCAACCGCGCCAGCTACATCGCGCACAACATCGCACCCGTTCTCGAGGCCGGGTTGTTCGACGCGCTCGAGGGCGAGACGGAAATCTTGCCCGGTCTGCGCGTCGTGCCCGCGCCGGGTCACAACCTGGGTCAGCAAGCGGTGATCCTGGAGTCCGAGGGCGCCGGGTTGGTCTACACGGCGGATTTGCTGCCGACCTTCGATCACGCGCCCTTCCCGTACATCATGGGTTTCGACCTGTACCCGGTGACCACCCTGGAGGTTCGCAAGCGCCTGTTCCCGGAGTGGTTCGAGCGCGGTTTCGTGATCGCCACGCCGCACGATCCGCGGTATTCGTGGGGCACATTCAAACTTCGCGAACGCGGCGGTTTTGAGCTCGAGCCGATCTAAGAAAGACGCGTCCCAGGCGGCGTTTCTTGGGACACACACCGTCCAGAACGCGTTTTTTGCCCGATCAATATTGTCGCACCAAAAACCGACGCTCGAGGCGTCGGTTCAACGTTGCACAATTCAGTTGAGCGGTCGAACCAGCACGGGTCGCGTGCAACGGCGCAAGAGCAGTTGCACGGCCTCGCGCGAAGCGTTGCTGCTGCTCGCCAAGCGCGCCAGCTTGCGCCAGCCGCTCCATTCCAGCGTGCGGGCTTCGCTGCGGGTCGTGCCCAGGAATTCGCCGACCTCGCGCAGCGTGTGCCGCCTGCCGTCCACCAGCCCGGTTCTGAGGCGCAACACGAGCGCCTCGCTCAATTCGAGCGATGACAGGGTTTGCTCGAGCACATCGGTGGGTTCCACTGGAACGCGGTGACTCATCGGTGATCCTTTCCGGGGTCGAGCGAGCAGATCAACCGCCTGTCCTCAGCCTGCGCGCTTTTGTGTTGTGCGCTTCGCATCAGTCTACAGAACCTTGCAAAAGAAACTGTGACGACGAAGGTTTATCCCGAGCTGATCGCAAGAATTGAGCATCAGTATCAAAAAAATCCCCCATCTTCGGGGGATTTTGCGAGCGTTCAAATTTCAAGAAAGCTTGCTGAGGACGGCATCGAGCGCTTTGTCGCGCGTCACGACGACCTTGAAGTTCGAGAGCCCTTCCTCGCCCATCAGTTCGCGCAGGCGGGCGATGCTGACGCGGTTGGTGCGGGCATAATTCTCGAGCGCAGCCCGCCATTCGTCATCCGTCAGTTGCGTGCCCTGCTGCTCGGTCAGTTGCTCGAGCGCCAAGTCGCGGCGCACGGCGTCCACGGCTGATTTGTCCAGATCCTTGTCGAATTCCTCGAGCTTATTTTCGGTTTTCAGGTATTCCTTGTAGCTTTCCAGGGTCACGCCCTGGCGTTCCAGGTCGCGCCCCAGGTCGGCTTCTAGGGCTTCGCGGCGACGATCGATCAATGCTTGCGGCACTTCGGCGCTCATGCCTTCGGCCAGCTTGCCGACGAACTCGTCCTTGCGGTTGTTTTCGGTCTGCTGCTTGGCGCGCGCTTCAAGGTCCTCGCGCACCTTGAGTTTCAGTTCGTCCAGCGTCTCGAGTTGCATGGTTTTAGCGAAATCATCGTCCAGGGCGGGCACGACCTTGGCCTTGATGTCCACGATCTTGACTTTCAGGGTCTGCCCGTCCGTGTCGTCGCCGGACATGGGAACTTCCACCTGGGCTTCCGCGACCTGACCCAGCAGAGCGTTTCGCACGTTCGCATCGCTGCGCTCGAGGTAAATCGGGTACGTCTGGCCGGCGTCTTCGCCTTCCAAAATTTCCACGGTCACCAGGTCTTCGGCTTGCGCTTCGCGTTCGACCGGATCGTAGGTCGCCTGGCGTTCGCGCAGTTCAGAAATGGCTTGATCAACGTTCTCATCGGTGATCTCGAGCGGTTTGGCCTCGATGCTGAACGATTCCCAGGCGGGCAGCGTGACTTCCGGGTAGTTCTCGGCATCCACCGTGAACTCGAACTGCGCGTTTTCCGCCAGATCGCCGGGCGTGACGTTGGCGGAAACCGGGATCAACTCGAGTTCCTTGACGGCTTTCGGGTACGCCTGACCGACCAGAAATTCGCGCACCTCACTCACCACGTAGTCCTTGCCGACGCGCTTCTCGATCACGCTCTTGGGAGCCTTGCCGGGCCGGAAGCCGTCAATCCGAACCTGTTGCGCCAACGCGTTGACCACGCCGGTGAAGGCCTGGTTGACCTCGTCGGCGGGAATGATGACTTTGAACTTGACCTTGTTGCCGTTGCGTTCGAGCAGTTCTGCCACAGGAATCCTCCACCAGCCAGGTTCATTTGGTGCGAGGAAAGGGACTTGAACCCTCACGGCCTAGGCCACCAGATCCTAAGTCTGGCGCGTCTACCAGTTCCGCCATCCTCGCCCGCGTTGAACCGTCGTTCGTCTGAACATCCTTCTGTGTTGAAATCTTGGCCGAACCGTGATCGAAAAACCCGCCTGAACCGAGAGGAGCCAAACGATACGCGCCAGGTTTCGACGTGCAGATCACCGTGCTTGAGTGGGGTGGGTGAAGGGTCTTGAACCCTCGACCTCCGGTGCCACAGACCGGCGCTCTAACCAACTGAGCTACACCCACCACGAAAGCCACAGGATTCTAGCGGTCATGGCGAGGGGTGTCAAGGAAACCGTGCCGTGCGGAACGGTTCGCACTCGAGCGAGAGGCTTTCGCGAGCAGTATGAAGAACACCGTCCAGGACGCATTTCAAGAATCTCGTGCTGGACGGTGTTCCGATGATCGCGTCTCCAAAAGAAGAGCTCCCTCAGCCCACATGCTCGAGAAAAACCGAGCTGGGGAACCTGGGAACTGTTCGACCTGGGACATTCCAGCACCAAAGAGCTGTCACAATATCTGCCGTGAGTTCCGATCCCGCCTTCAGCGCCCTGGCCGCCGCCGTATCGTGGCTGTTCGCGCTGCTGACCTGGGGGCAGTACCGATCCAGAGGCAAGCTGCACCAGTTGATCTGGACAGTCGGGATCGCGTTTTTCGCGCTGGGCGTGACCGTGGAAGCCATCGCGCGCGCTCAGGGCGCGTGGTCGGACGGCGGCTACCGCCTCTGGTATTTTTCGGGCGCGATGCTGGGCGTGGCGTTCCTGGGGCAGGGCACGCTGCACCTGCTGGATCGGCGCGACTGGACACTGCGCGCGCTCGAACTGCTGATCGTGCTGGCGCTGGTGGCGGGGCTGGTCGCGCTGAACGCACCGATCGATTTCTCGAAGCTAACCGCGCCGTTCGAGCCCTCAGGCAAGGCGTTCATGGAAATCAAACAGGCGGGTTGGGCCACTCCCCGATCGTGGACGATCCCGTTCAACCTCTACGGCACGGTCTGGCTGGTCGGCGGAGCGCTGTACTCGAGCATCGCGCTGTGGCGAAAAGACCGGGTGCGGGCGCTCGGGACGCTGTTGATCGCGGTTTCGGGCCTGACGCTGGCCTCGACCTCCACGCTGAACCGTTTCGGCATCACGTACCTGGAATCCGTGGGGCGCATGGTCGGCGTCAGCCTGCTGTTCGCGGGGTTCCTGGTGACGGGATTGGACGCCTCGAAACTGCCGCGCGTCCAATTGCCGCGCGTTCAACCGATGGTGCTCGTGGCCGCGTCCGGTTGGGCGCTCGCGCTGGTCGGGTTCTTCGCGCTGGAGCCGGGCGTGTGGCAAGCTTTCGAGAAATATCCGGGCCTGGTGCTGGTGGGCGGGATGGTTCTGGCCTTGACGGTCGCGGTCATCAACAAGGCGCGGCAGCGCGCCCAATAACGCTCGACCCAGCAACATTCGAGGGCCGTGAGGCTCGAGCAGAACCAGAACATGAAGAACCACCCCGAGGGGTGGTTCTTTGCGATTGAGTTCGATTTAGAGAACGGTGACGTTGACGGCCTGCGGGCCCTTACCGTTCTTGCCCTCTTCGGCGTCGTAGGAGACGCGCTGGTTCTCCTCGAGGTTGCGGTAGCCGCTCCCCTTGATCGCCGAGAAGTGAACGAACACATCCTTGCCGCCGTCGCTGGGCGTGATGAATCCGAAGCCTTTTTCACCGTTGAACCACTTGACTGTACCTTCTGCCATTGTACTGCCTCTCTGTAACGCGGTTTTGGTTCGCACCAGAACCGATACTTCCGGCCTCTGCCGGGTTTCCGAACCACTGTCTGTGTCGGATTTGGAAACCATAGCACAAACGCGCGAGGGGATGTCTTTCTAAAAATGAAGGATTGGGACATCCATCTCGAGCCTCGTGCTGAGAATTGCAGATGAACCGTCCAGGACGCGATTCTTTAGGCTCAAGTAGTCGCGTCCAGCACGGTGCCGGGGTTCTGCATCATGAACTGATGGATTTCTTCAGTGATTGCTCAGGTGCTCGATTAGGATGATTTAACATGTTTGACACCTCTCGCGCGCCGACCGGACGTTTGAAACCCTTCCTGAGTGCGCTGTTGATCGTCGCGGTCACGGCGTGTCAGCCAGTCAAGCCTCCGGCTGCGGAGGCGGTCGTCAGCGGGCGCTTGATGCGCGCAGATCTGAATGCAAAGGCGGCCAGCGCCGGGATTTCGAGCGCTCAGACTCCTGCGCGCGTGCCCGGTGACGGCGCAGCGCGCGTGCCCGGTGAGCTGGTCGTGCGTTACCGCGATGGCCGGGTCGGGACGCTGAGCGCGCGCCCAGCGTCGGTGCGCGCCGAGCGACAGCTCGGGTCAATCAGCCTTCTCGAGGTCGATCCGGGCAGCGAGGAATCCGTGCGGGCGCAGCTCGAGAACGACCCGAACGTCGAAGCCATCGGGCCAAATTACCGGTACAAGCGCCTGGCGACGCCGAACGATCCAAAGTTCGCGCAGCAGACCAACCTCAGCCTGATCGGTGCGCCCGCCGCCTGGAATGCCCAGAAGGGCGCAGCGGGCGTGCTGGTGGCCGTGCTGGACGACGGATACAACGCCAACCAGACCGATATCTCGGGGCGCATCGCCCTGCCGACGCCCAAATCCGGGCTGTGGCTCGATCCGGGCAACGGCGACAACCAACCGACCGAATTCCCCGGCAACAGCACTTACCCCGAGGACACGCACGGCGGCGCGGTGGCGTCCATCGTGGCGGCCACCACCGACAACGCCCTGGGCATCGCGGGCGTGACCTGGCAGGGCGTTCAGGTCGTGCCGATCAAGGTTTTCACCGATCCGGGCGGTAGCGCCCCGGCTGGTGGCACCAGCGCCACGATCGCCGCTGCGCTGGACACCGCGATCGATGTCGGCGCGAAGGTCATCAACATGAGTTTCTGCCTGGTGAGCGGCAACCTTTGCTCGAGCGCGACCGATCCCGTCATCGATGCGGCTCTGGAGAAAGCCTACAAGGCCGGAGCCGTGTTGGTCGCGGCTTCCGGCAACGACGCGGCATCGGCGGGTTACGTCGCGGGTTCAATCGCGTACCCGGCGTTGAACCGCTACGTGCTGGCGGTCGGATCGATCGAGAACGCGCTCGGTCGATCCAACTTTTCGGATTACGGCCCGAAGCTCGATCTCGTCGCGCCGGGGCGGAACGTCTGGGTACTGTTGGGCGCGAGCATCGGCCAGGAATCCGGCACGTCGTTCAGCTCACCGACCGTGGCGGGTGTGGCGGCCCTGCTGCGCTCGAACGGCCTCTCGAGCCCCGACCTGATCTTTGCCCGATTGCTCGAGACCGCGCAGGATCTGGGTAGCTCAGGGCGCGACGATCAGACCGGCAACGGGCTCGTGCGGGCCGATCTGGCGCTGTCCGGGCCGGATGCGGCGTCGGGTTACAACGTGACCACGACCGTCCTGAACGGTGCCACCGTCCTCAAGACCGTCAAGTCCAGCCTGCAGCCGGGACGCAGCACGGGCGCGTACAGCCTGAGCGACATCTCACCCGGTACGTACACGGTGCGCGTCAGCGTGGATGTCAACAAGAACGGCACCGAGGATTCCGGCGATCTGGTCGGTCAGCGTTCCGTGACCGTGACCAGCTTGCCGCTGTACGGGCAGGACGTGACCCTCAACCCCGTTCCGTGAGTTGGGTTCGTTCTCACAGGACAGCACCTGAAGGGCCGTTCGCGCTCCAGGACGCGTTATTCGATTCGCGTCCTGGACGGTGTTCTTACGGCATTACGCATCAGGTCTGAAGCGCAGAAAGGTTTTCTCAAGGCGCAGCGCAACCAATAGACCTCCTGGGAAAGTCCGTCTTGAGAACGTGTTCACGCGAGGGCAACCATGAAGGTTGCCCCTACAGGACGGAGGTTTTGTAGGGCTTGTCCCTAAGCTTCCTTCGGGACGCGTTCGATCACGTTCACAGGAAGTCTAATGGAACTTCTGTGAGCGCTGAAGCTCGAGCATGGCTCGCGTCTCGGGCTGAAGCTCGAGGCATTGTCATCATGTAATGCGAACAGATCGGTGGTCTGGGCGAGCGCATTTACTGCTCGAGCGCCAATCGGACGCTGCCCTGAACGCGATCCAGGCGTTCTCGGGCAGCGGTCGCGCCCAATTCAGCTTTGAGCATCACGATCGCGGTCTTGACGTTCCAGCCGCAGGCTTCGAGCGCCGTTCGCGCGTCATCAATGCTCGAGCCCGTCGCGGTGGTGGTCAAGCGGATGGCGCGCTGAATCAGCTTGGCGTTGGTGGCCTGCAAGTCCACCATCAGGTTGCCGTAGACCTTGTTCAGACGAACCATGATGCCGGAAGACAGCGCGTTGAGCGCCATCTTCTGCGCGCTGCCCGCCTTGAGGCGCGTCGAACCGGAGATCACTTCCGGCCCGGTCAGCAGAGCGATGGGCAGATCGCAGGCCATCAGCACGGGCGTGTCCGCGTTGTTGGCGATCCCGATGGTCAGCACACCGACGGATTTTCCGGCGATAAAAGCGCCCAGCACGTAAGGGGTCGTGCCGCTGGCGGCGATACCGATGATCACGTCGTCCTGCGCGGGGTTCCGCGCCAGGACATCCGCGCGTCCAGCCTCGAGATGATCTTCTGCGCCTTCGACGGCTTTGAAGACTGCATCCTGACCGCCCGCCATGCAGACCAACGCCCGGCTGGCGGGCCACGAGAAGGTCGGGGTCAGTTCCGCCGCGTCCAGAAAGGCCAACCTGCCGCTCGTGCCCGCACCAGCGTAGATCAACCGTCCGCCGCGCGAGAGCCGCACGACGGCCTGATCCACGGCGCTCGAGATCGCACTGGCGGCGCGCACGACGGCCTCTACGGCGTTGCGTTGATCCTCAACCAGGGCCTCGATCAGATCGGGCGTAGTGAACTGATCGAGGTTCGGGTAGCGCGCGTCGATGCTCTCCGTGCCCGAACGCGCGATCCGTTCCAGGTCGCGCTCGAGGTGAGCGGCTGATTCCTCAGCGTCCCGAATTGAATCTGGATGATCCGCGCTCATCGGCTGGAGAGCTGAATCGCCATGCGCGCCGCAGCCTCGGCGCTCGAGGTCTTGGAAACCGCGAAGCGCGCGTTGATCGGCAGGTATTCGCGCACGGCGTGTTCGATCACGGGGCTGATTTCCAGCGCGCCACCCGAAAGCACGATTGGCAAATCCCCGAGCTTTGCGCGCATCACCGACGCCAATTCCGCTAAATCTCGTCCAGCCTGCACCAGAATCTCGTGCGCCACCAGATCGCCTTTTTGAGCCGCCTGCCCGACGCGCGGCGCGAGGGCCGCGACCGCCCGACGCCCACCGCTGTAGACGTGCTCCCGGATCGCGTTCCAGTCGCTCGAGCCGATGGCGGACAGAATGGCGGCGGCCAACGGGCGCTGCACCACCGACGCGCCCTCCTCGAGATCCATCCAGCGCGTGACGGTTCGCAGGGCCGCTTGCCCGATGCTGAACCCGCCACCCGCGTCGTCGATCAAAAACCCTCGCCCGCCCGCCCGCACCACGCGGTTGTCCGCGCGGATGTGGTACGCGATCGCGCCCGTCCCGGCGTACAACAGGATGCCCTCGGCGGACTTGAAGTGCGCCCGGTACGCCAAGTCCATGTCGCTCATGACGCTGACGCGCTCAGGCACGAGGTTGAAGCTCGTCGCGATATGCGCTTTGAGCGTCCCGGCGATCTCTGAGCCTGCCGAGAGGCCCGTGATTCCAGCCACCACCGCCCGAGGCGAGTACGCTCGCGCCCGCGTGATGACCGTGGAGAGCGCGTTCAGCATGTCTCGCTGACCGTTTTCGTCGAAGGCGTGCCCGGTGATCGGCGTTCCCCGATCCCGTTCGAGCGCCCTGCCGCTCCCGTCGAGCACCACCCATTTCGTGCTTGAAGCCCCCGCGTCGATCCCGAGTACCGTCATTACGGCATTCTCGCACGCTCCGGGTCAGGACGGCGTAATTTACGGTCAGGGGAAAACAGTCAGAGGTAAAACTCGAGCGATACTGGGGATGGATGTCGTGCGGATGTGGCGCAAAGCTCGGTTTGGCTCGAGCATCGAGAAGACCGTCCTACACACGAATTCACGATGCTCGAGAAGTGCGTCCTGGACGGTGTTTCGCTCGTGCGATCCCGCTTTTTTCCTCTGACCACTGACCTCTAAGTTCCGACCCAAGTAAGCTCAGTCCATGAGTGTCAACCTGAACGACATCCTCGCCGCCCGAGAAGCGCTGCGCGGCGTGATCGCCGAGACGCCCACGCTCCAGGACGAAGGGCTCTCCAGGGACATCGGCGCACCCGTATTCCTCAAGGCCGAATGCCTGCAGCGCGCGGGATCGTTCAAGATTCGGGGCGCGTACAACAAGATCAACAGCCTCTCCCCGACTGAGCGCGCGCGCGGCGTGATCGCGCCATCGGCGGGCAACCACGCGCAGGGCGTGGCGCTGGCCGCGCAGGTTCACGGCATCCGCGCGGTGATCGTCATGCCGCGCCACGCGCCCTTGACCAAGATTGAAGCCACCAGAGGCTACGGCGCTGAGGTCGTGCTGCACGGTGAGACCTTCGACGATGCCGCCGAACACGCCCAGAAGCTCGCGCAACAGCACGGCTTCACAACCGTTCACGCCTTCAACGACGAGCGCGTCATCGCCGGACAGGGCACCATCGGGCTCGAGATCTTAGAGCGCCTCCCGAACCTGAGCGTGATCGTCGTACCCATCGGCGGCGGCGGACTGATCGGCGGGATCGCCACGGCCATCAAAGCGCAAAAACCCTCCGTGCGCGTGATCGGCGTGCAAGCGGCGGGCTGCGCACCCGTAGCCGCGTCACTGCAAGCCGGGCATCCCGTCAGCGTCAGCGCCGCCCAGACCATCGCGGACGGCATCGCCGTCAAACGCCCCGGCGAGATCACCCTGGAAATCATCGAGCGCCTGGTAGATGAAGTGCTGACCGTCACCGAGGACGAGATCGCGCGCGGCATCGTTCACTGCGGGCAACGCGCCAAGCTGGTGACCGAAGGCGCGGGCGCAGCCGGAATCGCCGCGATCATCGCCGGAAAGATCCGTCTCGAGCCTGAAGACGTGGTCGCCACCGTGCTGTGCGGCGGCAACATCGACGGCAACCTGCTGGCGCGCGTGATCGAACAGGTGATGGTGCGCCAGGGACGCTACGTGTTGCTGAAACTTTCCGTGATCGACCGCCCCGGCGCGCTGGCGCGCGTGGTGGACTGCCTGGCGGAAGTCGGCGCGAACATCATCGACGTGTTCCACCGCCGCGCGATGTGGCTCGCACCACTGGGCAAGGTCGGCGTGGAACTGGCTTTAGAGGTCAGGGATGAACAGCACGGTTTGGACGTGATCGCGCACCTGGAAAAAGCCGGGTATCACGTCGAACGCGAAGGGCAGGGTTTGTGGCCGGAATGAGCGTGCTGTTCGTCTGCGCCGGGAACATCTGCCGCAGCCCGATGGCGGAAGGCATCTTCCGCAAATTGCTGCGAGAACGCGGGCTCGAGCAGCAATTCACGGTGGATTCGGCGGGCACGGGCGGATGGCACGCGGGCGATGGCGCGGACGGGCGCACGCTGCGGGTGCTCGAGAAGCGCGGCGCGGGCTTTGCGCACGTCGCGCGGCAGGTCAGGGATTCTGACGCGAATCTCGACCTGATCCTGGCGGCGGATCGGGCGAATCTGCGCGATCTGGAACGCTGGCCTGAAGTTTCCCGGAAGGCGAAACTGTTACTCGAGGACGCCGAGGTTCCCGATCCGTTTTACGGCGATATCAACGATTTTGAGAACGTCTACAACTTGCTCGAACCAGCCTTGAAAGCCCTGCTGGACGATCTCGGGTGGGTTTGAGATCGCAGAAACACCGTCCAGCACGCAGTTTAGAATTCGCGTGCTGGACGGTGTTCGCGGTTACGCGGCCTTTGCGTTCGCGGCTTTAGTCAGGTACTCGTTCAACTCGGCCTGGTGCGGCTCGAGAATCTCGGTGGCCATCTTGACCAGCTTCGCCTGAGCGCGCACGGACTTCAAACCTTGCGCCTCGCGCAGGATCGCCATGCCCGCGTTGACTTCCAGGGCCACCTCGGGGTTCCAGCCGGGCGTCTTGACGATCTTGAAGCCGCCGTGCCCGTCGGAGACGATGATGAAGCCGGGAGCGTCGTTGAATCCGCCGACGGTGATGATGATGTTCATGCGTGACCTCCTGCGGCGCGCGAAGGTGCGCACCCCGAGAATCTTCGGCTTGGTTGTGGC
>CAXTKV010000110.1:0-1985 GCA_964244895.1 uncultured Deinococcales bacterium | reverse complement strand
CTTCGGGTTCGCCCTGATCCCAACCGTCAGAAATCACGATCACGACCGCGCCGCGACCCAGAACGCGCTTGGCCCAGAAACGGTTGAAGGCCCGCAACGAATCCCCGATGCGCGTGCCCCCAGACCAGTCGTTGACCGTCTGCCCGACCTGGTTGACGGCGGCGTCCACGTCCCGGCGCTCGAGCGATTTCGTGATGCGCGTCAAGCGCGTGCCGAAGGCGAACGATTCGACCTTGCGGCGCTCGCCTCGCGCGGCGCGTTGCGTGACGGCGTGCATGAAGTGCAGCAGCATCCTCGCGTAGCGTTCCATCGAGCCGGACACGTCCGCGATCACCACCAGCGGGCGCGGGCGCAACTTGCGTTCGCGCACCTCCAATCGGATCAACTCGCCCTGGTTTTTCATGGCGCGGCGGAAGGTGCGGCGCAGATCCAGCTTCTCGCCCCTGGACGCCCGCTCGAGCCGACGCGTGCGGCGTTGACTGATGCGCCACTCGAAGCGCTGCATCAACCGTTTGGTGGCGTCCAGTTCCGCGCCGCTCATGCGATCGAAACGCTTGGATTTGAGGACTTCCTCGCTCGAGAACGTCAGCGCCCGGTCGGTCAGTTGCTGCGGTGGAACGTCATCGCGGGGTTTGGAATCCTTCGATGGGACATCGCGCAACTCGGCGGGTTTGGCTTTGTTCTGCTTGGGTGGCAATCCCGGCGCTTGATTGAGCAATTCTTCTGGGATGCCGCCCAAACCCAGGTCGCGCCAGAATTTGGTGAAGGCATCCTCGAAGCGCTTCAGGTCCTCGCGTCGGCAGATCAGCGTGGCGCGGGCGGAATCCTTGAAGGCGATCGGGTTCATCACGTCAATTTCCGAGAGCGCTTCCGCGAAGGTCGCCGTCTGGGACGGCGTGACCAGCACGCCCGATTCGCGCAATTCACGAGAGAACTTGACGGCATGCGCCAGCAAGTACCCGGACGAGGCCTCGAGCCTGGATTCCCAGGTCATCGAATCCCCCGAGTCTCAGGCTGAATCTCGAGCATCCATCGTGGCTCACGCTGAATCTCGAGACATCGTTGCCGCTCGAGGGCGAACATGGAGTTCGCCCCTACGGGTGTTCTCGGATTTGTAGGACGATCTGAAGGTTCGCAAAACGCGAGAACTCCGTCCCAGACGCATTTTCGAGTTCGCGTCCTGGACGGTGTTCTCGACTCGAGTGCCATTTCCTAGACCGCCTGCGCCCTGGCCAGCACGTCCTGCGCGGCGGCCCTGGCGCGCACGATGTCATCCTGATACTTCAGGAGCGCCCCGAGCGTGTCCTCAATCGCGGTGGGTTCCAGATTGGTGACATCCAGGGCCATCAGGGAACTGGCCCAGTCCAGCGTCTCCGCCACGCCGGGAGCCTTGTAGAGTTCCAGTTTGCGGAGTTCCTGCACGAAAGCCACGACCTGCTTCGAGAGCTTGTCGCTGACGCCCGGAACCTTCTGTTGCACGATCCGCAATTCCTTCTGGAAATCCGGGTAGTCGATCCAGTGGTACAGGCAGCGGCGTTTGAGCGCGTCGTGGATCTCGCGCGTGCGGTTGGACGTGATGACCACCACGGGCGGGTGCTCGGCCTTGATCGTGCCGATTTCCGGCACGGTGATCTGCCAGTCGGACAGGAATTCGAGGAGGAACGCCTCGAATTCCTCGTCGGCCCGATCGAGTTCGTCGATCAAGAGCACGGGCGGCTTGCCATCGATACTCTCGAGCGCCTGCAAAAGTGGGCGCTTGACCAGGAACTCCGCGCCGAAAACCTCGCGTTTGACGCGATCCGCCTGGCGTTCACCGCTCGCTTCCAGCACGCGAATCTCGAGCATCTGGCGGGCGTAATCCCATTCGTAGACGGCGGAAGAAACGTCCAGCCCCTCGTAGCATTGCAGGCGGATCAGGCGCGTCTCCAGCACGTCGGCCAGGACTTTCACGATCTCGGTTTTGCCGACCCCGGGTTCGCCTTCCA
>CAXTKV010000109.1:6297-17252 GCA_964244895.1 uncultured Deinococcales bacterium | reverse complement strand
CATCAGCGCGGGTTTGTCATCCGGCGTGGTCGTGGTCGAGGGCGACCTGAAATCCGGCTCGTTGATCACGGCGGTCGCGGCCCTGGAAGCCGGACGCACGGTCTTCGCCGTGCCCGGACGCCCCAGTGAAGAGAACGCCCGAGGCCCGCACCGCCTGATCCGCGACGGAGCCGTGCTGACCGAGAGCGCCCAGGACATCCTCGAGGAACTCGGCTGGGCTACGGGAAACCGATTGCCCCGCGAAGCACCGACCCTCGAAGGCCACGAAGCCCGC
This sequence comes from uncultured Deinococcales bacterium, assembly GCA_964244895.1. GTDB lineage: Bacteria > Deinococcota > Deinococci > Deinococcales > JAAFIG01 > CAXTKV01. The sequence goes on along the minus strand of CAXTKV010000109.1, from coordinate 16,978 downwards.
GTTTACGCCGCGCTGGACGGCACGCCGCTTCTAGACGAGATCGTCGCCTCGAGCGGTTTGAACGCTTCAGAAGTGCTGAGTGCGCTGATGATGCTGTCCTTGCAGGGCATCGTGCGCGAACTGCCGGGTGGACGGTACGCGAAGGCCTGAACTGAGGGTATTGGAAGGGTGGGTCAGACGACAAGCTGAGGCGTCACCCTGACCGCAGGCGCTACAGCTCTAATACCGTTCGCAGACCGAGATCCACCAAATCCAGGCTGTCGAGCGCCAGTTCACCGACGCGCTCGCTGAGGTCGCGCTTATCGAGCGTGAACAGTTGCGTAACGTTGACCACGCTGTCTCTCGAGAGGCCCGACTCCTCGCCCGAGACCCAGACATTGCCGGGGAAGTTCGCGGCCTTCGTATTCGAGGTCATGACCGCGATCACGACCGTCTGAATACCGCTCCGGTTGTACCCATCACTCGAGATCACCAGTGCGGGTCTGCGACCTCCGGGGCCGGAGCCGGAAGGATCGGGTAATTCCGCCCACCAGATCTCTCCGCGCCTCACCAGTCTTCTGCCGAACCGAGGGTTCGCGCCGAGAGCGCCTGGAAGAACGCGTCGGGTCGGGTCTCCTGACCCTCTATGGCGGCGTCAATGCGGGCCGTCAGATCGTCGTGACCGTTGCGTTTCAAATATTCCCGCACGGCGGCGGCGTACAGTTCGCTTCTCGAACGACCCTGGCGCTTGGCGAGGCGTTCTGCGGCCTCGAAGGTCTCGTCGGGGATGCTAATCGCAGTCTTCATAGAAAAAGTATAACAAAGTCATACCCGTTGGGCAAGGTTCTCTTTTGAAGATAGGCACCGCCTGATCCTGCTTTAAAGCGGGTCGAAGCGCTTCAATTCGATGTTCTCGCGGCAATTCTGTCCTCGGAATGATAAAATATCGGGACTCGAGGAGGGGCGATGACCCAGATTTGACTCACGACGCTCGAGATCGGGCGCGGTAGGCTCGAGCCCATGTTTGATCGAGCTGAGACCGTCGCTGACCGCTCGCCTGAATCCAGAAGACGCCGTGCAGGACGGTCTTCGCTCGCGCGACTGGGGGCAATTGCAGTTCTGAGTTTCTCGGTCGGCCTGGCGCAGACACCGCCAGCACCGACCGCGCCACCCGCCGGGCCGATCGGCTGGCCACCGAAGCTCGAGCTCAACCAGACCTGGGTGATCACGATCAACGGCATCGGCACCTGGGAATTGAAGTTGACCGGGCGCGATACGGACGGCGATCCGGTCGGCAAGGCGGTCGCGCAAACCAAGGACATCAAGGATCAGCAGGCGTTCTTTTACTTCAAACGCGCCGACGATCAGGCGTACCTGGCGCTGACGGACGGGTCAATCACGACGCTGTGCACCTTCGATCGGGGCAGCGTTCAGGGTGAAACGATGTTCGGTGCGACCTTCACGCGCACCAAATCCGACGCGGGTTTCAAACCGATTGATAACGTTTGCGCCGCCAGCCTCGATCCTTTGGCGCAACTGGGCATCAACCTCAATCCGACGCCCGACACCACCCCTCCGGTTTCGCCGTGGGTGCGGTTGCAATCCGGTCAGACGTGGCGCGTCACGATTCCCGGATTGCGCGAGTGGAACGTCGCATTGAACGGCACGGACGCCGATGGCGACCCGACGGGCACGGCCACCCCGGTCGGTGGCGGCTCGAGCCTGGACGCGTTTTTTTACTACGCGCCGCAGGAGCGGAACGCGATCCTGCAACTCTCGGACGGCACGACCATCACGGCCTGCGTGTTCCCGGCGGGTTCGTTGGCTGGATCGGTCATGACCGGGTCGGTGGTGCGGCGCGCCGATCCGAACGCGGCCTTCGAGTTGACGAACATGGCCTGCAACGCGGTGCTCTCGAGCGGCCCGAGCGCCGCGCCCGCGGCGACCCCGAGCGTTGCGACCCCACCCCCGAGTGCTGCACCAACGAGTCCAGCTTCACCCTCGAGTACGGCGTCCTCGAACCTGGCTGCGTGGCCGCCGCGCATCGCGCTCGGGCAGGTCTGGATGGTTGACCTGGGCAAAACCCGCTACGACCTGGCGTTGACGCGACTGGTCAACGCTAGACCGACCGGCCCGGCCACCACCGGCAAGATCCGCGCGGACGCCACATTTTATTTCGATCCCAAAACCAACCGCGCCACCCTGGAAATCGCGGGTGCAGCCACGATCCAGGTCTGCACCTTCGACGCGAAAAGCCCGAAAGGGGCGGGTTACGTCGGCACGGCGGCCTACAAGACCAGTCAGAACGGCCCGCTCAAACCGCTCGATGGTGCGTGCGTCGCCACCTTGCTGCGATTGGGCGGCTCGGGTGCCCGCACCTGGCTCGAGAACACCGTCCTGGACGGTCTTTTTTAGATTCAGAATAACGCGTCCGGGACGGTCTAATTTCGCAGGCGCAACCGGCGTTCGGCCTCGATGCCGCGCTGCAACTCGCTGCACTGGCGCAACAGCGCGACCTGCTCGTCGCTGGTGACGCTCGAGAGTTTGGCTTTGGTGGCGGCCAGTTCGCGCTTCATGGATTCCTCGCGCTTGCGCGAACTGATCTCGTCCACGGCCAGTTCGTCTTGGCCGGGAGAACCCTCGGGGCCGTCCATCAGGCCCTCGAAGAGCATGCTGGCTTCCGGGCGACCCCGGAAGTGCTCTAAGATCTGGTCGCTGGTGGTGGCGGTGCGGGCGACCGCGATGATCTCCATCACCAACGGATTTTCAAACAGCGCCTCGCCGTCCAGCTTGGCCGTCAGCGACGGGTTCTGCACCAGCAGTTGCGCCAGCCGGATCTCGCCGCGATCACCCGATCCCACGCCGCGCGACATCAGGCCCGAGACCTGAATCCGGTCTATGGACGTGCCGGATCGCGGGTTGGGTTTGCTGGCGTTCAGCAGTTCGTCCAATCGTTTGGGTTCCAGGCCGAGCCGGTCGATCACCATGCGTTGCAGATCGAGCGCGACTGGATCGAAGACATCGCGCGGGCGCAGGCGCGGCAGCAACGCCTGGAGCGCGCCGCGTTTGCCATCCAGGGTATTCACGTCGAATTTTTCCAGCACCGCGTTCAGGCGCACTTCAACTTCAGTCAAACCGCCCGCCAGCGCCGCCGCCAGTTCGTCCCGCCCGCCCGCCAGCAGGATGTCGGCGGCGTCCTTGCCGCCCGGTGCGACCACGGCGCGCACCAGGAACATCTTGCCGATTTCCTGATCCAGCCCGGCCAGCGTGGCGCGTTGCCCCGCCGGGTCGTTGTCGAACAGGAGCGCCAGCCGCCGCGCGCCCTGGCGCGAGAGCAGGTGCGCGTGATCCTGCGTGAGCGCCGTGCCCAGGCTGGCGACCGCGCCGTGAAAGCCGTGCTGGTGCATGGCGATCACGTCCATGTAACCTTCGACCACGACCGCGTCGCCGGTTTCCTGGATGTGCTTGCGGGCCATCTCGAGGCCGTAGAGCGTGTCGTGTTTCTTGAAGACCTCGGTTTCGGGGCTGTTCAGGTATTTGGGTTTGCTGTCGTCCAGCACGCGCCCGCCGAAGGCGATCACGCGCCCCAGGTAATCCTTGATCGGGAACATCACGCGCGCGCGGAAGCGGTCGTAAATCCGTCCGTTCTCGGCGGATTCGGACAGAAGTCCGGCCTCGAGCAATTCGCGCTCAGAGATGTTTCGGGCCTTGCCGAATTTCAGGAGGTTGTCGTAGCCCGCCGGAGCCCAACCCAGCCCGAAGGCTTCGATCATGTCCGGGCTGACGCCGCGCCGCTCGAGGTAGAAAAGCGCCTCGGAGCCCGGCAAATTCTTGCGGAAGAACTCGAGCGCCAGCGTGTTGACTTCATACAGGTCGCGTTTGCGTTTGTCGTCGCTCTTGTAGCTCTCGAGTTGCACGCCCGCGCGCAGGGCGAGCTTTTCCATCGCCTCGCGGAAGGAGATGTTCTCGACCTTCATGATGAAATCGAAGACATCGCCGCCCTGTTTGGTCGAAAAGCAGTAGTAGACCTGCTTGGCGGCGTTCACGTAGAAGCTGGGCGTTTTTTCCTTGCTGAACGGACTTAAACCCTTCCACTTGTTCGGCCCGGACGGTTTCAGCGCGACGTACTCCGAGACGATCTCTCGGAGGTCGAGTCGTTGCCGAATCTCATCCTTCATGCGGGCTCCCCACGGACGGTCAAGTGACGGTCAGGTGGACATCTTAATCCCTTTTGAGCCCGACTTCCTGAAACGAAAGAACACCGTCCAGGACGGTGTCCTTCTTATCCGAAGGAATTGCGTCTGGGACGGTGTCCCCGCGCAAGCCCACCCAGAATTGCCCGGTGGGACGCCGGAACCCGACCCGAGCCAACATCTCGATTCGACAGCTCGGGATCGGCTGGCGTGCGGCGTGCGCTCGGGTTTTGGACTGAATTCCAGAAAACACAATTCTTCGTCCTGGAGGGCGTTCTGAAGGCTCTAGAACGCGATGGCTCACGGTTTTCCTGGTTCCAAACCGTAGAATGATCCCGTGACGAAACTGCTCCTGGTCGAGGACGAACGCGAGTTGGGCAGCGTGCTGACGCGCCACCTGGAAAGCGAAGGCTTCGAGGTGCGTCTCTCCACCGACGGGCGCGAGGCGCTCGAGCGAACCGCCCGCGAAATGTTCGACCTGATCGTGCTGGACCTGATGCTGCCCGGCGTGGACGGCCTGGAAGTCGCCAGGGTGCTGCGTTCGACACCGAACAACCCGTCCGGGACGCGCTCCAGCGTGCCGATCCTGATGCTGACCGCCCGCGCCGAGGAATCGGATCGGGTGCTGGGCCTGGAAGTCGGCGCGGACGATTACCTGACCAAACCCTTCAGCCTCAAGGAACTCGTGGCGCGCGTCCGGGCGATGCTGCGCCGCGTGCAACTGCTGCGCGAAACCCTGGAAATTTCTCGGGAACCCGTGCGGATCGGTGCGATCCAGATCGACCCCGAAGCCCGCGCGGTGCGCGTCGAGGGGCACACCACCGACCTGACCCCGCGCGAGTACGACCTTTTGTTGATGTTGATTCGCCAGCCCGGACGCACTTTCAGCCGCGATTACTTGCTGGAACACATCTGGGGCCCGGCCTACGAGGGATCGGATCGCGTGGTGGACACGACCGTCGTGCGCTTGCGCCGCAAACTCTCGCAAGAAGGCGAGCGCGTGGTCAGCGTCTGGGGGGTGGGTTATCGCCTCGAAGGCTGAACAACCCGCCCCGAAGCTCGAGCAACCCGTTTTGATTCCCGAGCCAGCCTCAACCCACCCCGGCTTCAGGCTCGAGAAGGAGCCAACCTGGCTTCGTCGCGCGGCGCACCGGATTTTCTACTCCGCTCCGTTCCCTAGGGCACTCCTGGAAGTGCTGCTGGTCGCGCTGGTCTTGCAGGCGCTGGCGTTGATGTGGACGCAACGCTTCGTGCCCACACCGTGGCCGGAACTGCTGGCCTTCATCGGTGAGCACGCGCTCTGGTTTCTGGGAGCCTTGCGGCTCCGACCATCGCGCGGCCACGTCGTCTGGCGCGTGGCCCGCGTTCCGCTGTTCGGTGCGCTGGCCGGACTGGGCTTCGCCGCGCTGGGCGGGGAACTGGCGCGCTTGATTCCGCCGGAGCGCCCGTTCTTTGAATTTCAGGCGCTGTCCGCCCCCGACCCGCAACAATTCCTGGGCACGGGCTTGAACGCGCTGGTCTTGACGGCCACGCTGCGCTTCGTGTTCGCGTACTCGTACCGCGCGGTCTGGCTCGAGGGACGGCGCAGTCTACGCTGGCGATTGACGGCGTTGGCCCTCGGCGGCGGCGTGCTGGCCAGCGCGCTGGTGGCCGTGCTGCCCGGCCTGGTGTCGCTGGTGCGCGCTCCGTCCCGCAGCCTGACCGGGCAGGCCCTGCGCGAGGCCCGAGACCTGGCGCTGACCTTCACCCCGACCCTGCAACTGGGACTGGACGACGACGCGGTGCGCCAGTTGATGCAGAGCTTGCGGCGCGGTGTCAACCGACCCCGCCCGCGCGTGATCGAACCCGATCCCGACATGGACGTATTACCCGTCGGTGGGCCGGGACGCACCGCGTTGATCCTCAGCCCTTACGCTCAGGTGATCGCCTCGAGCCGACCCTCGCGCTTCGAGGTCGGGCCGCTGCCGGAAACCTTCAGAACCCTTTGGGCGGACGTGCTGAACGCCAACGCCGCTGGACGCTGCCGCGCCACGGTGATCGGCAACGAGGTGCTGGCGGGCTGCCCGGCCTTCGCGGATGAACCGGACGTACCCGGACTGTCGCGGCGCTGGGTGATCGCGGCGGTTCTGCGCCCGGCCAGTCCCTCGAGCGCGCCGCTCTCGGACGTGGTTTCACAGCTCGCGCACGACCTGACGTTGGTGCTGGACACGCTCTCACAGAGTTTTCTGCCGATCTTCGCGGCGCTCGGGTTTCTGGGCTACCTGACGGCGCGCCGCCTGACCGGGCCGCTCGAGAATTTGCTGGCCGGATCGCAATCCCTCGAAGCTGGTCGCTGGGGCGTGCGCGTGCCCGTCGAGGGCGAAGACGAGGTGGCGCGATTGGGTGTCGGCTGGAACGCGATGGCGGATCGGTTGGAACACAACCTCGAAGCCCTCGGGCGCGAGAAAACCACCGTCGAATCCTTGCTGCGCGCCAACCGGCGCTTGACCGCCAGCGCCTCTCACGAATTGCGCACCCCGTTGACCGTCATGCGCGCCCACCTGGAAAGCGCTGAACTGCGCGGTGAGTCCGTCCAGGACGACGTGCGCCGCGTTTTACAAACGGAAGTCGCGCGGCTCGAGCGACTCGTCGAGGATCTTTTTACGCTCTCTCGAGCCGACCTGAAACAGCTCGACGTGCGCCTCGAGGCGGTGGATCCCGGCGAACTGCTGCGCTCGCTGGCGCGCAGCCTGCAACCCGTGGCCGAAGCTGGACGCATCACGCTGCTGGACGCCATCCCGGAGCACCTGCCGCGCGTGCGCGCCGACCGTCAGCGCCTGACGCAGGCCGTGGTGAATCTGGTGCAGAACGCCCTCAAGTACACGCCCGAAGGCGGGCTGGTGCGCCTGGAAGCCGAAACCATCGGTGATCGCGTGCGGTTGAGCGTGCTGGACACCGGCATCGGGATTGACCAATCGGACTTGGATCGGATCTTCGAGCCCTTTTACCGCACCGATGCCAGCCGCGCGCGCACCACGGGCGGCGCCGGGCTGGGCCTTTCCCTCGCCCGCGAACTGCTGGAAGCCATGGGCGGCACGCTCGACGCCGAAAGCGAAGCTGGACGCGGCAGCCGTTTCAGTCTGGAATTGCCGATCTGGACGCAACCGTTCGGCCCATAAAAAATAAGAACACCGTCCAGGACGGTGTTCTTAAAGATGCGTCCCGGACGGTGTTGCCTGCTCGAGCCGCTGGAATCCGTTGACGGGGTAGATTCCAGCGGCTCGAGCAGCCGCGTTTCACGGTTAGGTTCTTGCTGAGAAATATCATCTATTCCCGACCCTGTACTCAGATACGGCGTCTAGCTTGAAGTCCATGAACCGATTGACACCGTTGCTCGCGGTCACGATGTTCGCCATGGCGGCCTGCGCGCCAGCCGCAAAGCCCGCCACCCAACCCGCCAACGCGTCCGGCATTACCGGGAAGACCGCTGCGGCATCGCTGATCGATCCGTCCGGCAAGAACGTCGGTACGGTCACCTTCGCGGAGACGGCGGGCGGATTGCGCACCATCGTGCGGGTGGTGGGTTTTCAACCCGGCAAGTACCTGAGCGCCATTCACGCGGGCAGTGATTGCAACAACAGCCCGACCTTCGCGGCGGCGGGCGATCAGTTCAAAGGCCAGATGGGCAACCTCGAGGATTTCGTGGTCGGCGCGAGCGGCTCCGAGATCATCTCGACCCTGAACGCGCGCCTGACCATCGCCCCCGGCCCGAATTCGGTCATCGGTCACACCGTGCTGATCAAGACCGATCGGGCGCGCGTGGCCTGCGGCGAGATCGGCAGCGCCGACTGAGCGCGAAGCTCGAGAACACCGTCCAGCACGGCGTTCTTTTTTTGCGTCCAGGACAGTGTTTTTAGCGCGGCACGAGCGCTTCGATCGCCTCGAAGACCTCGGCCACGGCCCGAGCCTCCGCTCCGCCCCCGGCGGCGTTGGTGGCCACGGCGATGGCGGCGTCCTGACGGGGCAGCAGGATCATCTCGGCGTAATTCAGGGTGTTGCTGCCGTTGTGCCAGATCTCGCCGTCCGGAAAAATAAACCAGCCGAGCGCCGCGCGGATGCCCTGACCGCCATCGGCGCGGGCGCGGTGCAGAAACTTGAACGTCTGGCTCCTGAGGATGCCGTCCCGCCCGCGTTCGCCTTCCAGGTGCGCCGCCAGGTACAGACCCAGATCGCCCATGCTGCAGCGCAGGTTGTCCGCGCCGTTCAGCACGGGCGAGTTGCCGTTCCCCGCCGCGGGTTCCAGCGCCTGCGCGCCCCCATCTTTGATGGCGTGCGGGTGCGGGTTGGTCAGGGCTGGAAAGATCACGCCGAAACCGCAGTTCATGCCCAACGGCTCCAGCACGATCTCGCGCACCAGCGCATCCCACGGCTTTCCGCCCGCGCGTTCCGCGATCAGGCTGGCGATCACGTACCCGATGTTGGAATACGCCACCATCTCACCGGGTTTGAATTCGGGAACGCTCACCAGTGCGAGCTCGAGGTATTTTTTGCGGGCCGCGCCCGGCTCGAGGTTCCAGTCGTAGACGCTCTTGTTCTTGACATCCGCCGGGAATCCCGCGAAGTGGTAGAGCAGCATCTCGAGCGTCACGGATTTGTACGCGTCTCGTATTTTCATGTCCGGAAGGAGTTCTTCGAGGGTCATATTCCAGCGCAACTTGCCCTGTTCGACCAGCCTGGCGATCACGGTCGCGGTGAAGCTCTTGGAGATGCTGCCGAGCTGGTACTGATCGGTTAATGTGACCGACACGCCGCTGCCGATGGCGCGTTCACCCACGACCGCGTTGGACACGACCTTGCCGCCCTCGACCAGCACCGCCGTCAGGCTCGGCAAGCCGTAACTGGCGCGCACCCGCTCTAAAATCGGGGTCAAGTCCGGCTGCCCGAAACTGCTGCCCTTCGCGCCCGGTTGACCGAGGGCGCTGGCGCACGCGAGGGCGATCACACAAACCGATACGAGGGCGGCTTTCACGGGAGCCAGCCTACCCGAACGACCTCAGTTGAGGTGAGTCCTGAGCGGCCCCGCGAAGTCGCGCCGACGCGTGAATCAAACTCGCTCGAGCCAGTCGGGTTCCCAGAAAAAGACCATCCTGCACGCGAGAATTGTGGCGCAAATAACACTGTCCTGGACGGTGTTTCCCGTGTGTGCGATTGATGATATTCATCCCTAACATCAACCACTGTCGTCGCGCTGGGTAGACCGTAGGCTCAAGCCGTGCGACCTCTGATTTTCATTCTGGCTTTCCTATTGACCATGAGCGCCACCGCCTCCGCTCAGAGCGAGACGATCAACTTCCTAAACATCAAGGACGGTCAGGTGGTGCAGTCCGTCATGCTGAACTCGCCCGGTGCGACCATCAATTCCAGCCGGATCGCGAGCCTCAAAATAGAGATCTTCCGCCCCGACGGTTCAAGGTGGTGGGAGCGCCACGAGAACGGCGCGCTGGCCTGCATCACGGGCCTGGACGGCGGCAGTTGCAGCGCCTGGACGACCAACTACGTGCCGGACGGAACCTACACGCTGCGCGCCACGGCAGCCCTGAATGATGGCTCGAGCATCAAATCGGAATTGCGTTTCAGCGTCGCGAACGACACCGCCCTGCCGCCCAACCCCAACGCGCCAGCCCGATCCGGCGCGCGACCCGAGTGGAAAGACGTGCGCTCCTGGATGCGCCAGGACACCAATTGCAGGCTGCCCGACATCCTGAATTCCAGGTTCGGCATGGTCACGCTGAGCGCGCGCTGCACCGGAAGGTTGCTCGAGCCCGCCGACCTGGAACGCATCAAGGCGTCCGGCAAGTGGGTGCTCGCCTACGAGGACGTGGCGGCGGCAGCCCCGTGGGATAAACGCACCTGGCCCACCGATGTCAACGCCAGCTCGCCCTACATCAAGTTCCAGACGAGCTGGGGTTCGTACCTGGTGGATGTCTCGAGCGACGCCTGGTTTGGCGTGCTGGAAAAAGTCGTGCGCGACGACCTGGGGCGCGGCTACGACGGCATCTGGCTGGATGATTGCGCCGGATTCCAGTTCGAGAACGACACCAGCCCCCAGAACATTCAGCGTTACGTGCAGATCGTGCGCCGCGTGCGCGCGCTGGTGGATTCGATCCGACCGGGTGTCAAGCTCGTCTGCAACACCGATGCCAGATTGATCCAGAGCAGCCTGGAAGCCGACTCCGGCTTTCTCGAGGCGCTCGACGGGCTGAACATCGAAGGCTTCACCTACCACTGCTTCGGGCCGGGCGAGTGCCGCGCCAACGACCCCACGCGTCGCGCCAGCGAGGAAACCTGGGCCAGAGCCGCACAGGATCGCGGCGCGAAAGTCTTCACCCTCGATTACGCCCTGACCGCCGCGACCCAACGCGAAGCCTGGGACGAATCCAGGCGGCGCGGCTGGACGCCCGCCGTCAACCAGGGTGCGACCATCGGCGTGTGGATCGACTGATCCCGCTGATGGCGTTCGACTGATCCCG
>CAXTKV010000109.1:0-6197 GCA_964244895.1 uncultured Deinococcales bacterium | reverse complement strand
GCGTTCGACTGATCCCGGTGATCACAATCGATTGATCCCGAAGGTTGGAATCGCCAAAGGATGTCTCGAGGATTCCCCACACAAAATCTTTGACCTTTGAACCCCTGCTCGAGCCAATCGTTGGGCTCGAGCACGCGGTATTTTCTCGATCTGAACGCCGCACCCTTGACAAAGGGTGAACTGGATCAGTATCTTTGCGTCAAGCTAACTTTACCGATAAAGCACGGTGCTTTTCACCAAGCACGCTGACGCTTTCGTGTCTCACCGATCCGTGTGCGACGGTCGTTTCTGTCTCGACCATCACACGCATCGGGAACGACCAGCGCACGATCCTTCCCAGGAGCCCGATGGGTGACTTTTACTTTCCAGCCACACTGACCGATGTCGCCCGCATGGCGGGCGTCTCGAAGATGACGGTCTCAAACGTCATCAACAACAAACCCGGTATGACCGAAGACACCCGGCAGCGCGTCCTGCGGGCCATCGAAGAGAGCGGTTACGTCGCCAACTCGGTCGCGCGCGTGCTGGCGGGGCACAGCATGAACCTGATCGGCGTGATCATCCCGCAATTCGGGTCGCAATACCTGACGGAAATCGTTCACGGCATCAGCACCGCCGTCGAAGCCGCGGGCTTCGATCTGGCGATCTTCACCACATCCAACAACATCAAGCGAGAGCACGAACGCGCCAAACTGCTGCGCTCGCTGGCGGACGGCGTGCTGCTGGTGATGCCGGTCGCGGATGAGCACCAGATTTTTGTCGGAGCCGTGCCGGTCGCCACGATCAACGCCGATGGCCCGTACACGGTGCAGGCCGACAACACCACCGGCGGTCGGTTGGCAGCGCAACACTTGCTCAAATTGGGGCATCGGCGCATCGCCAATGTGCGCTTCCCGAGCGGACGCGTCACGCCCAAAAAAGACGTGCTGTTCATCACCCGAGAGGACGTGCTGGAGCGCCAGGAGGGTTTCTTGCAGACCCTCCATGGAGCTGGAATTTCCGTTCCCGCCGAGTACCTGACCGAGGGCGATTACGCCGATTTTCAGGCCGAAGACGCCGGACGAAAACTATTCGCCCTGCCCGAACCACCGACCGCCATTTTTGCCAGCAGCGACGACCTGGCCATCGGTGTGCTGCGAGCCGCGCAGTCAGTGGGCCTGCGCGTTCCCGAAGACGTTTCGATCATCGGTTTCGACGATACCCCTCAGACCGTCAGCAGCAGACCCGCGCTGACGACCGTTCGACAACCGCTGCGCGAGATGGGAGCCGCCGCCGCAAAGATCGTCTGCGACCTGGCCAGGGGCGAGACCCCGGCTGAACCCCACCCTTGCTTCCCCACGACCCTGATCGTCCGCGATTCGACCGCACCTCCACGCGGATAGGAGGTTCCCCGGTACGCCGTTTTCGTTTCGTTGCAGGTTTTCAAACTGTCAGGAGGTGAGTTGCAGCAAGACAAGGATCAGTTGGGTGCAGCACGTTTTCACCGTCTGTCCCTCGAGGTCAAGGTTTCTCGAGGAGGCTCAAACACCAGTCCGGCAATTTGGCTGTTCAAGAGGAGTCGCGCATGAATCTACGCCACCGATCCACCATCGCGCTCGCTGCCGTCGCAGCGGTTTGCGTGGTCGCTTTCGCCCAGGAATTACCCCGCAAGGACACGCTCTACATCGGCGGTTTCCAGTGGGGCCCGCCCACCAGTTACAACCCGGTCGGTTCGGGGAACGCCTGGCCCGCCAACGGCAACCTCGAGTACATCTACGAGACGCTGTTCGGCTACAACCTCCTGACCGGCAACCTCGATCCGGTGCTGGGCGCGAAGCTCGAGCAACCCGACGCCACCACCATGAAAGTCACGCTTCAGAGCGGTACGAAGTGGCAGGACGGCAAGCCTCTGACCAGCAAGGACGTGGTCTACAGCTTCGAGATGGCCAAGCGCCAGAACGTCAGCTACACGGCCTTCTGGGATTACGTGACCGGCATGACCGCCACCAACGCCACGACCGTCACGATCAAGCTCAACCCCAAGAAGCTCAACCCCGACCTGGTCAAGCAGAACCTGGCCAACGTCGCGATTCTACCCCAGCACATCTGGGCTGGCCTGGAAAAGAGCGAGAAATCCCTGTTGCAGTACGCCAACATGAAGCCCGTCGGTTCCGGGCCGTACACGCTCCAGAGCGCCAACAACGAACGCGTCGTACTGGTGCGCAATGATACGTACTGGGGCAAGAAAGCCTACGGTACGCCCGCGCCCAAATACGTGGTTCACCCGATCTTCAAATCCAACGACGCCGGCAACCTGGCGCTCGAGCAGGGCCAACTGGACATCAGCCAGCAGTTCGCGCCGGAAATCTGGAAGATGTGGCAGGACAAGAAACTGCCCGTCTCCACCTGGTCCAAGAACGAGCCGTACCACGTGCCCGGCTCGATCCCGCTGGTCTTCATCAACGTCAACAAGAAGGGTCTGGACAACCCGCTGGTGCGCAAGGCCATCGCCTACTCGATCAACTACGGCCTGATCGCCAAGACCGCCATGTCGAGCTACTCGGTGCCCGCCAATTCCAGCCTGGTGATCCCGGACGGCGGCGAGAAGAAGTTCTACAACGCCGAACAGGTCAAGCAACTCGGTTGGAACTACAACCCCGAAAAGGCCGTCAGCATCCTGGAAAACGACCTCAAGGCCAAGAAGGGCGGCGACGGCATCTACGTGCTGCCAGACGGCACGCGCCTGGGGCCGTGGAAGGTGCAGTGCCCGTTCGGCTGGTCGGACTGGAACCAGACCCTCGAGATCGTCGCCTCCGGCGCGAAAGCCATCGGTATCGACATCAAGACGGACTTCCCGGAATTCCCGGTGGCCAACTCCAACATGGCCAACGGCACCTTCGACCTGGGCATGTGGTACGTGGCGGGCGTCGGCCCGGCCAGCCCCTGGCAGCGCTTCAGGGACGTGATGGATGGCCGCGACGTGCCAGCCGTCGGCCAGACCGCGTTCTGGGCGTACAACCGCTACAACAACCCGAAAGTTGGCGAGCTTCTGGACAGGGCCGCCGCCGCCGACGAAGCGGGCAAGAAAGCCGCCTACAGCGAACTCGACAAGATTTTCATGACGGACATCCCGGCGATTCCCATGATGTACCGCCCGCTGGAGTTCTTCGAGTACAACGAAACCAACTGGACGGGCTTCCCGAGCGAATTGAGCCCGAAAGCCCCGCCGATGTTCCAGGGCGCTGGCATCCGCGTGCTGTTCAACATCAAGCCCAAGTGATGCTCACGGTTGGGGGCGCAATCCGCGCCCCCAACCGGTATCTCGAGCCGCCGATTCTTGGGAAGTCCGTGCTGCACGCTTATTCTTAAGTATCAACATTCGCGTCCAGGACGGTGTTCCCGGAATCTTCTGCTGAAATTTCTCGAGCCCACACGCCCTCTGCCACGCCTCGAACCCACGCGCCGAGTTTCTGCACACCATCTTTTGAACCCCATAAACCCAGACCTCGAGAAAAACGATGGACGCCGCACCCAATGACGCGCACCCCAAGAAATCTCAAACGAGGAGACGCCCGTGCCCGACTCGAGACGCGAACCATGACCACCTTCCAGAAATACATCCTCAACAAACTCGGCTGGTACGTCGCGGCCTTCCTGGCGGCGGCCTGCCTGAATTTCTTCTTGCCGCGCCTGATTCCCGGCAACCCGGTGGACGTGATCGTCGGTCAGATGGCGCAGGGCGGTACCTCGTCCGGCGAGGCGCGTAAGGCGACCTACGCGAATTTCATGAAAGAATTCGGGCTGGACAAGCCCGTGCTGGCGCAGTTCGGCACGTATTTGTACAACCTGGTGCGCGGCGATTTCGGCACGTCGTTCGGCAACTACCCCGCCAAAGTTTCAAGCCTGATCGCCTCGAGCTTGCCGTGGACGATCGCGCTGCAACTCCCGGCGGTGCTGATCGGCTGGATCGTCGGCAACATCCTGGGCGTGCTGGCCGCGTACCGGGGCGGCAACTTCGATCGCGTGGCCTTCGTGGGTTCGCTGGCGCTCTCGAACCTGCCGTACTACTGCCTGGCGATTCTGTTGCTCTACGTTTTTTCCGTCGCCATCCCGATCTTTCCGAGCTTCGGCGGCTACAACCCCGGCCAGACGCCGCAGTTCAGCCTGAATTTCATCCTCGACGTGATCCGCCATTACACGCTGCCTTTTTTGTCCATCGTGCTGGTGCTGATCGGCGGTCAGGCGGTCGGGATGCGCTCGATGGCGATCTACGAACTCTCCGCCGATTACGTCAGCTTCGAGCGCAACCTCGGCGTCGGCGACGGACGGATCATCTCGAGCATCTTCCGCAACGCCGTGCTGCCGCAGGTCACGGGCTTGGCGCTGGCGCTCGGGTCTTTGGTCGGCGGCGCGCTGATCACCGAGGTCGTGTTCTCGTATCCCGGCATCGGCACGACGCTGTTCACCGCGATCCGCCAGAGCGATTACCCCGTAATTCAGGCGATCACGATGCTGATCACCATCGGCGTGCTGGGCGCGAATTTCCTGGTGGATCTGACCTACGGCCTGATCGACCCTCGCATCCGCGCCGTGCAGCAGGGGGAACGATGAACCTCTTCCCGGCAAGAGAAACGATGATTCCTTCGATATTTTCTGGCTCGAGAACTCGAGCGCTCAACGCTGTGGCGGTACTTGGAGAGGCTGACGCGAACAACCTTGGCCGCTGTAGGGGCGTTATTCATCACGCCCTAAGCACAGGGCGCAATAAATTGCGCCCCTACGAAAAACGGTGGCACATCGAGGTTTTGGAGAGCCGCCGTAGAGAACACCGTCCAGCACGTGCTTTGCAGAATGCGTCCACGACGGTGTTCTCGAGCATCGCGCTCGAGAATTCCAGCGCGCGCCGAGGTGAGCCATGAGCATCGCCGTACCAGCCAACGCCGCACCCAGATCCCGCAAACGCCGCAACCTGTTCCTCGAGATGCTCATGACCAACGGGCGATTCAGGTTCAGCTTCGTCGTGCTGGTGCTGGTGGTCGGCTTCGCGGTGATCGGGCCGCTGATCAACCGGCACAACCCGCTGTTCGCCGTCGGTGGGCGTTACGATCCGCCCTCGAGCGCGGTCTGGTTGGGCACGGACGCGATCGGGAACGATGTCTTCAACCAGCTCATGCACGGCATCGGCACCAGCTTGCAGATCGGGGTGGTGGCCGGGTTGATCGCCACCCTGATCGGCGTGGTGATCGGCACCCTATCCGGCTTCATCGGCGGGATTCTGGACGAGGTGCTGATGGGCTTCACGAACATCGTGATCACCATTCCAACGATCGTGATTCTGATCCTGCTCTCAGTCGCAGTCGAGGCGCGATCCTTGAACACGACCGCGTTGATCATCGGCGTGACCGCCTGGCCGTGGACGGCTCGGGCCGTGCGCGCCCAGACGACCAGCTTGCGCGCCCGCGAGCACGTGGACGTGGCGAGGCTGTCCGGTGCGGGTAGCTTGCGGATCATCTTCTTTGAAATCCTGCCGTACATGATGAGCTACATCTTCATGGCCTTCGTGCTGCAACTCTCGAGCGGCATTCTGAGTGAAGCCACACTCAGCCTGCTGGGCTTGGGGCCGGACAACACCATCAGCCTGGGCAAGATGCTGCAATTCGCCACGCAGGGCGAGGCCGTGCGCACGGGCGCGTACTGGGCGATCATTCCGCCGACGTTGATGCTGGCGGTGATCTCGTTTTCGTTGCTCTTGATGCAATCGAGCCTGGACGAGATCTTCAATCCGCGATTGAGGAAAAGCTGATGGGCGCGCTCTTGAGCGTCCAGAACGTCCACGCCGCCTACTCGAGCGGCGGCAACGAGGTGCGCGCCGTGGACGGCGTTTCATTGCAACTGCGCGATGGCGAGGTGCTGGGCATTGCCGGAGAATCCGGTTGCGGCAAGTCCACGCTGGCCGCCGTGTTGTCTCTGGGCGCCCGCCCGCCGTTGTACGTCAAGAGCGGCGAGATGGTTCTTCAGGGCGAGCGCTACAACCTGACCGAGGGCTACAAGCTGCCGCGAGAATTGCGCGGCAAGCTGATCTCCATATTGCCGCAGGGTGCCTTGAATTCCCTCAACCCGACGGCCCGCGTGCGCGACCTGGCCTACGACGTGATTCACGCCCACGAGGAAAACGTCACCCGCGCCCAAGCGACCGCACGCACGGGCGCGAGGCTCGA
>CAXTKV010000108.1:0-17423 GCA_964244895.1 uncultured Deinococcales bacterium | reverse complement strand
CTTTAGCGTAAGATGCACAAATTGCATTGGTAACCTAACCAGTGATCTTGCTACCCAAAGATGCTGATTCATCGAAAGTACCTGCAGGGGTAACTAGAAATCTGAAAGATCCATCTTCATTCCGAATAGACGTAACAGTGAGTTCGCCGATGTTGCTGTTTATGTGGAAGCCTTTGGTAGCAGCATCGTCAACAACTCCTCCAAGAGGTTGGAATTTTATCACGCAGGAAGCGTTGTGTACCAACCACCGTCCCTCACCCACGAAGAACGTGTGCGCTGTCTCGACCGTCAGATTGTACATCCCACTGTCGAGACAACCAATACACCGTGTAGAACGATGCTCCTGCCGAAGATATCTGAGCTATCTGAGGTGCTTAATACTTCTCGAGAACAATCCGCGCCTGCTCGAGCGCGTGTTCCTCGTCGGGCGCGTGCCGTCCTTCGATGGCGATCAATCCGGGCGCGTGCTGCAAGCGTTCCAGCAACGCGGGGATGATCGCGGTCAGGTTCAGGTTGCCCTCGCCCATCAGCGCGTGCGTCTTGGACGGACTGGAATCCGAGAGGTGCGCGTGAACGATGCGCGGTGCGCGTTGGATGAATTCCAGCGGATCGCCGATGGTCGCGGCGTGGGCTACGTCCAGCGCGATGCCGGTGCGCTCGAGGTGGTTGTTCTCGAGGATGCCCGCCAGCCGATCCAGCGCGTCCAGGTCGGTCACGAACTGAAGGCGCTTTTTTTCCATCGCTTCGATGCCGACGCGCAAACCCAACTCGGTCGCGCGTTGGTTCAGGAGGACGGCGTATTCCTCGAGCCTGGCCCAGTATTCTTCGGGGTTGTCGGTGGTCGATGACAGCGCGCCGGGATGAACCACCACCATTTTTGCGAGAATAGTCGCGGCGGTCTCGAGGGATTCGAGCACCTGACGCCGCGAGACGGCGCGCACTTCCGGGTTGCTGGAGAGCGGATTGAGGTCGTAGCTGGGCGCGTGCAAACTGAGGGTCAACCCGAGTTCTCGGGCGCGTTGCGCGACCCGTTCCGGGCTGATTTCGCTTTCCCAGAGGTGCTGCGCCCAGACTTCGCTGGAATGAAAACCGTGACGGGCGATGGTCTCGAGCGAGCCCAGCACGCCGGGTGTCCAGACGAGGCGCGTGGCGGGCGCGAAGCGCGGGTTCATGTGCGGGCAGGATACCGTTTCCGGGCGCGGTGTGGGTCAGGCGCGACACAAACGAATGGTTTGGTGGGCTTCGAGTGTTCTGGCTTTCGCGTCCCGAGAACACCGTCCAGGACGCCTAATTTGAGCATCTGACGATGCGTCTGGGACGATGTGACGGTGCAATCGCATTGCGAGACTGTCTCAGGGTGCGTCGGGTGCGGATGCGGCTCGAATTGGAGACATCAAAAAACGAGGTTGGGAAAATCCCAACCTCGTTCGACTCGAGTGCTCGAGCCCTCACTCCGGAAGCGGGATGAACCCGCTTGCGCCGGGGTTCAGAAATCCATGTCTCCGCCGCCCATGCCGCCCATGCCGCCGGGAGCGCCACCGGCATTGGCCTTCTCGCGTTCGGGCTTGTCGGCGATCACGGCTTCGGTGGTCAAGATCAACCCGCCGATGCTGGCCGCGTTCTGCAAGGCGGTGCGCGTGACCTTGGCCGGATCGACGATGCCGAACTTCATCATGTCGCCGTACTCGCCGGTCGCGGCGTTGAAGCCGTAATTCTTGGTCTTGTTGCCCATGATCTCGTTGACCACGACGCTGCCTTCGAAGCCAGCGTTGGCGGCGATCTGACGGGCGGGCTCTTCCAGGGCGCGGATCACGATGCGCGCGCCGGTGGCCTCGTCACCCTCGAGCTTCTCGGCGGCCTTCTTGACGGCCACGATGGCGCGCAAGAGGGTCACGCCGCCTCCGGGAACCATGCCCTCTTCGACGGCGGCCCGAGCGGTGGAGAGGGCGTCCTCGTAGCGGTGCTTCTTTTCCTTGAGTTCGGTTTCGGTGGCTGCACCGACGCGGATCACGGCGACGCCGCCCGCGAGCTTCGCCAAGCGCTCCTGGAGCTTCTCCTTGGCGTAGTCGCTGTCGGTGCCCTCGAGTTCCTTCTTGATGGCGTTGACCCGCGCGTCGATCTCGGACTTGTCGCCCAGACCGTCGATGATCGTCGTCTCGTCCTTGGTGATGCGCACGCGCTTGGCCCGACCGAGCATCTGCACGGTGGCGTTCTCGAGCTTGTAGCCCAGCTCTTCGGCGATCAGGGTGCCACCGGTGACGGCGGCGATGTCCTTGAGCATTTCCTTGCGGCGGTCGCCGAAGCCGGGGGCCTTGACGGCGCAGACGTTCAGCGTGCCGCGCAGCTTGTTGACGACCAGCGTGGCCAGGGCCTCGCCGTCCACGTCTTCAGCGATGATCAACAGCGGGCGTCCGGCCTGCGCGACTGGTTCCAGCACGGGCAGCAGGTCCTTCAAGGAGCTGATTTTCTTCTCGTTGATCAGGATGTACGGATCTTCGAGGACGGCTTCCATCGTGTCGGTCGCGTTGATGAAGTACGGGCTGACGTAGCCCTTGTCGAACTGCATGCCTTCGACCACGTCCACTTCGGTGTCCAGGGTCTTGGATTCCTCGATGGTGATGACGCCTTCCTTGCCGACTTTCTCCATCGCGTCCGCGATCTGCACGCCGATGGCGGCTTCGTTGGCGCTGATGCTGGCGACTTCCTGGATGGCCTTGCGGTCATTGACGGCGACGCTCATGTCCTTGATGGCGGCCACGGCGGCCTCGACGGCCTTGTTGATGCCGCGCTGGAGCGCCAGCGGGTTCGCGCCCGCGACGACGTTCCTGAGGCCCTCGCGCACGATGGCCTGACCGAGCACGGTGGCGGTGGTCGTGCCGTCACCGGTGATGTCGTTGGTCTTCGAGGCGATCTCGATCAGGAGCTTCGCACCGATGTTCTCGATCTTGTCTTCGAGTTCGACTTCCTTGGCGACCGTGACACCGTCCTTGGTGATGGTCGGGCTGCCGAACTTCTTTTCCAAGACCACGTTGCGGCCCTTCGGCCCGAGCGTGACTTTGACCGCGTTGGCGACGGCGTTGACGCCGCGCTCGAGGGCGCGACGCGCATTTTCATCGAATGTCAGTGATTTGGCCATAACAGTGTGCCTCCTGGGGTTGGGCTTGAGTCTCGAGTGCTGCTTGCGAGGCGGTCAGGGGTCAGAAGTTAGGGATCAGAGGTTTATTACTTCTGACTTCTGACTACGGGCCTCTGACTTAACCGATCACCGCGAGGATGTCGCGCTCGGAGAGGATCGTGTAATCCTTGCCCTCCAGGCTGACTTCCGTGCCGCCGTACTTGGCGAAGTAGACGGTGTCGCCGACCTTGACCTCGAGTGCGAGCTTGGTGCCGTTGTCGAGCGTCTTGCCGCTGCCGATGGCGATGACCTTGCCGCGCTGGGATTTCTCCTTGGCGGTGTCGGGCACGTACAGGCCGCTGGCGGTCTTCTGCTCTGATTCCTCGATGACTTCGATCACGATGCGGTCGCCCAGGGGCTTGACCTTGACTGCGGTTGCGGCCATGCGATCCTCCTTTGAACTTCTGAGTGGCTCATTAGCACTCGAACGTTGCGAGTGCCAATCCGTCGAAGAGTATATGGACACTTTCAGGATTCAGTCAAGGGGCTTGGAAGGAGATGTGAGCGGATCGGACTCAAGTATGAGTTGAGAATGATCGGACTGGAATTTAAAAACACCGTCCAGCACGCGAGATTGAACATGCGTGCTGGACGGTGTCCCCTGATATCAACTCGGTTCAGATCAGCGCCGTGTGCGGGTCGGGCTGGCGGTGCGTTTGCTTCTCGAGGAACCAGATTTCGAGCTCGCGGGCTTTCTGGTCGCTGTTTTCGCGGCTCCAGTGGTGGCTCGAGCTTTCGCAGCTCCGGCCTTCGCAGTTCCAGTCTTCACTGTCCCGGCCTTCACCGCACTGACTTTTTCGGAACCCGTCTTCACCGCGCTGGCTTTTTCAGGCCCGGCCTTGAGCGCCCCGGTTTTCTCGGCTCGAGCGGTGGCGCGTTCGGATCGCGGCGCGTCATCCTGATCCATCGCTTCGTGCGCCTCGCGGTCGCGGTCGGAACGGGTCTTGTACGGCCCTTTCTCGCGGTAGACCAACCGCACCGGGATGCCCTGCAACCCCAAGTCCTCGCGGATGCGGTTCTTCAGGAAACCTTCGTAAGCGCGCGTGATGAAATCCTTGCGGTTGCAGAAAATCACGAAGGTCGGCGGCGCAATCTCCGCCTGCGTCATGTAGTACATCTTCAACGGTCGGCCCTTGAAGTTCGGCACGGCCTGACGCATCTGCCAGACCTCGAGCCAACGGTTCAGATCGCCGGTCGGCACGCGCGTCTGCCAGAGCGTGTAGAGCTTGGTGGCTTCGGCCAGCAGATCGTGGATGCCGTAATCGTTGATGGCGCTGGTGTACGTGCGCGGCGCGAACTCGAGGTGGTGCAGTTTCTCGTCGATCTCGCGGGTTTTGGCCTTCAGTTCGTCATCCGTCACCAGATCCCACTTGTTGACCACGATGATCACGGGTTTGCCCGCCTCGTAGGCCATGTTGGCCAGTTTGATCTCGTGATCGCCCAGTTCAAACGGGTCGATCACCAGCAAGATCACGTCCGATTCGTGAATCGCGCGCTCCGAGCGCTGCTGGCTGAAGAACTCGATGTGGTCTTTCGGTTTCCGCCGGATGCACGCCGTGTCCACCAGCCCGACACGCCTGCCCGCGAAAGCGAACTCGATGTCGATGGCGTCTCGGGTGGTGCCCGCGATTTCGGACACGATCACGCGCTCAGAGCCCGTGATGGCGTTCAGCAGGCTGGATTTGCCGACGTTCGGGCGACCGATCAGCGCGACCCGGATCGGCTGGATGGTCGTGATGTCCTCGGTGTCCTCGGGCAGCAGTTCCAGCACGCGATCCATCAGTTCGTCCAGGCCGCGACCGTGCTCGGCGCTGGTCGGCATCGGATCGCCGAAACCCAGCGCGTAGAGTTCCGGCAAGAGCGCCTCTTGCTTGGTGGTATCGATCTTGGTGGCCGCCAGCACGACCGGTTTGCCGAGCCGCCGCAACCAGGCCGCGATCTCCTGGTCGGCGCTGCTCAGTTCCGTGCGCGCATCCACGGTGAAGATCACGACCTCGCAATCCTCGATCGCCATTTCTGCCTTTTCCAGAATCTTGGTTTCCCACTCGTCGCCGGACCACAAACCGCCCGTGTCCATCAACAGCATCCGGTGGTTTTCGTAGAGCATCACGGATTCTTTGACATCGCGCGTGACGCCCGGTTCGTCCGCCACGACGGCGGCGCGTTTGCCGATCAGGCGGTTGAAGAGGCTCGATTTGCCCACGTTGGGGCGTCCGACGATGGCGACCTTTTGCATGAAAACAACTCCCGCGACCGATTTCAGGGCCGCTATTCGAGGGCAGAGTGTACACGAAAGCCGTCCGGCGCGCTCAGGCTCGCGCGCTCGGACGCGGATTTCGCGCCGCAGACCGTCTCGTTGCGCCAGAGAGAACCGTGCAGCCTGTGAATCTCGAGCCCGATTCATGGCGCTTGCTCGAGAAGACCGTTCAGCACGCGAATTAAATCGCGCGTCCCGGACGGTGTTTTCGGCGCATCAGCGCGCTGCGTACTGGTGCGTGTAGATCCACCAATCGCCGGTTTTGCTGATCACCCTGAGACCCGCTCGGGCGGCCCAGGCATCCGTGGTGGCGGGCAGGACGTACTCCGGCTCGAACAGTTCCTGGCTGACGATGATCCGACCGCCGGACTTCAGGACGCGCGCGGCCTCGCGCAGGGCGAGCGTCGGTGTGGGAATCTCCGGCAGGACGCTGATCATCACGACCAGATTGACGCTCGCGTCCGGCAACGGCAGCGCGCACGCATCCGCGACGATGAACTCGACGTTCCGTGAGCCCTCGGTTTTGGCCTTCGCGTCCTCGAGGTAGCGCGCTTCGATGTCCGAGACGATCAAGCGCGCGCACGACGCGGCGAGCGCCTTTGAGAACAATCCCGAACCCGCGCCGATCTCGAGCACCGCGTCCGAAGGCGCGATGCCATAGGTGGAAACGGTTCGTTCCGGGTCGCGGTAGCGCCTGCGCCACGGGTTCTCGAGCAACCACGTCCAGCCGTAAGGGATGGCTTGCGGTCGGATGCGCAACCACGCGCGAATGCCGAGCTGGAAGACCACGAACGCAGTGAGCAGCCACGACACGACCATGCTCGAGTCTAGCGCTCGGGTCTCGACTCGAGAGAACACCGTTCGGCACGGCTTTCTTTGAAGCAAGAAAACACCGTCTGGGACGGTGTTCCCACGGTTCAAGCTTTTATCGCAGAACCCCAGTCATTCCCAGGCCGACCGCCAGAACACCCACCAGAAGGTCAAATCCGGCGGCGATCATCAGCACGCGCCGTTGAGATTCAATCCTGACGAAACGCAGCAAGGCCAGCACCGCGATGCCGGAAACGATCAGTAAGCCACCCAGAATACCGCCGAGCATTCACTTGCACGGGCCGCGTTCGGCCAGTTCGTAGAAGCCCTTGTTGTCGCCGTCCGCGATCAATTCTTTGGGTTTGCCGCCCGTCAAGGTGGCGGCCTGGTCGGCGATCAGGTTCAGGAAATCCCGGTTGAAACCGGTGTAGCCCCGGATGATCTTGCCGTCCTGCCCGATCAGGTATGTGGTCGGCAGGTAAGTGGTGGCGTACAGGCTGGCGACCGCGCAGTTGTCCTGCACGACGGGCATCTCGAGGTATTTCGCGTCGCCCTCGCCGACGTACTTGCGGGTTTCGGCCTCCGTGCCCTCCGAGATCACCCAGACGGGCACGCTGGGCGCGATGTCTTTCATGCGCCGCAAGTACCCCACGACCAGCCTGGAGGCGTTGACCAACGGGTGCGCGAAGGTCACGATGGTGGGCGCTGCCGCCAGCGCGGTCTTGAGATCCAGCGTGTTGCCGTCGAGGTCCGTCGCCGTGAATTCTGGCGCGAGGCTTCCGTTTGCGAGCGTCTGCATGAGATGGATTCTAACAGGGTGCGGCTGGGAAGGCTCGTTCGCGCCGGGAAATCGCTCCGGTCAGCAGTCCGAGATTGCTGGGTGATGCTGGAAATGCTGACCTGAAACTGATCTGTCGGGAGCATAATTAAACCTGCTTATTGCGTCAAACCTGGAACTTCGGATAGAATTGAGCATCACAATCCACCAGGAGGAACGACCATGATCACCGCCGTCACGCACGTCACCCGTTACGTCCGCAACGAAGACGAAGCCCTCGCGTACTACCGCGACGTGCTGGGCTTCGAGCTTCACACCGACAACTCGATGGGGCCAGGAAGGCGCTGGCTGACCATCTGCCTGCCGAACCAGAAGAACTTCGAGCTCGTGCTGTACAACCCCACCGCCTGGATGGAAACCCCAGAAGCCCGCGAATTCGCGCTTTCTCAGATCGGCAAGCAAGCCCAACTGATCCTCTCGACCGACGACCTGGATGACCTGCACAAACGCCTCGAGGAACACGGCTCAGTGATTATCCGGGAGATCAACCAGATGCCCTGGGGCCGCGACATGACCTTCCGCGACCTGTACGGCGATACCGTCTACGTCGTGGAACCGCCGAAGGCCTGAGCACCGTCCTGGACGCATTCTCGAGAACACCGTCCCACACGGTGTTCTCGAGAATTACTTTTTGAAACTGGAGAGCTGCACGATCAGATCAAAATTGTCCGGCATGACCGGATCGTCCAGCGCCGCCTTGTTCTTGCGCGTCGCACCGCAAGACTGGCAACGGTGAACGATCACCCAACCCTTCTTGCCCGAATGCTCCACGCCGACCGGCTCGAGCGAGCCGCCGCAATCGCTGGCGCGGTCGCCGGGAAATTCGTCCACGTGAAGGCTCCACAGGCACGCGGGGCAGTGGTTCCGCACCGACCCGTTCAGCAGGGGCGGGACGAGCACGCCGCAGTGCGCGCAGGTGAAGGGCTCGTTCGTGCCCTGAACCGTGAAACGCCGTGTCACGGTTCAGGGCTCGAGCTGGAGCCAGCGTCTCGAGCCCGCCAGAACCGAACCGCTGCGACCCGCGTTCGCTGGAGGCGCGATTGGCAAAGATCGGGATGTCGAATTGACCCCTGATCCCTGACCGTCGACCGCGCCCTCACATCACTTCGGCGAAGAACCTCTTGCCGACCTCGTGAAACCCGAAACCATCCAACGCGCCCCTATCGACGGTCGATTCCGGGGTCAGCACCAGTTCCACCGAACCGCAACCCATCGCCTGACACGCGCCCAGGGCTTGCTCCAGCAGCGCGCTCGAGACGGCGGTGTCTCGATGGCTGGGACGCACCACGACGCGATCCACCAACCCCGAAGGCTTGTCGTCCAGCAAGCCCCAACGCGTCCACAACGACGCGAATCCCAGCACGCGCCCGTCGTCGCCCTGCGCCACCAGCAGCGTCGCGCCAGGAGATTGCAGCAGGCGCAGCATGTTCGTGTTCAAGGATTCGATGATGCCATCGTCCAGTCTGGGACGACCCAACAATTCCGCCAGGATGGGAGCGATCAATTTCGCGTCTGAGGGCGCACCGACGCGCACGGTAAATTCGGCCACGAGCCAGAGTATACGACCCGCCAGCCGGAATGCACGCCTGAAAAGCCGTCCGGGACGAGCCTCGATGGGATCACAGAACACCGTTCAGGACGATGTTCTCTGAAGGCTATACGGAATGACCCGACGGCGTGATGCGCAAAGCCTCGATGGGCTTCGCGGGCTCGAGCGTCGGGTCGGCGTCCCAGACGGTGAAATCTGCCGCGTAACCGGGCGAGACCTGCCCGTACCAGCCCTCCCAACCCGCCGCCATCGCCGCGCCGGTCGTGTACCCGGCCAGCGTCTCGGCGCGGGTCAGGGCCTGTTCAGCCCGCCACGGGTCACCGTTCAGATCCAGGCGCTCGACGGCGGCCCGGAAGCCCTGAATCGGGTCGGGCGTGGCGACCGCGGCGTCCGATCCGAGCGCCAGCGTCGCGCCAGACTGGATCAGGCTGCGGAAGGCGTAGGTGCTGGCGGCGCGCTCCGGGCCGAGCAACCGCTCGATGTTCAGCACATCGCCGGGCACGTGGATCGGTTGCACGCTGGCGACGATGCCCAACTCGCCGAAGCGCGAGATGTCGTCCGGGTGCAGGTGCTGCGCGTGCTCCAAACGCAAGCGGATGCCGCGCGCGTCCGCCAGGGGTTTGAGTTCCTGGAACACGTTCAGCACCTCGCGGTTGGCGCGATCCCCGATGGCGTGAACCACCGGCGAGAAGCCCAGCTCGAGCGCCCAGCGCCCGCGCTCCAGGATCGTCTGCGGTGAATCCACCATCACGCCCGTCTGCGATGGGTAGCCATCGTAGGGATCGAGCATCCAGGCGGTGCGCGAGCCGAGCGCGCCATCGGTGAAGAACTTGATGCCCGCGATCTCGACCCGCGCGAAATCGCGCCTCGAGCCCGTGCGCGCCCCGCCGCGCAACCCCGCTGCGGCGATGTTCTCGAGTTGCGCGTGCGGCACGCAGGCCCAGACGCGCAACGGCAGCTGACCGCGAGCCTCGAGTTCCATTACGGCCCGCAGGTACTCCGGTGGTTCGAGCGCCATCGTGTGAACCGCCGTGAAGCCGCGCGAGGCCATGTCGTTCGCCCCCGCGCGGGCGGCCTCCAGGACGGTTTCGAAGGGCGGATCGGGGATGACGCGCTTGACCAGGTTCATGGCGTTTTCCAGGAGCGTGCCAGTTGGGTCGCCACGCTCGTCGCGGACGATCAGACCACCGTCTGGGTCGGGTGTGCTGGCGTCGATCCCGGCGATCCGCATGACGTTCGTGTTGACCCACAGGCTGTGACCGTCGCGGGATCGGATCGCGACGGGTCGGTCGGGTGCGATCGCGTCGAGCCAGGACGCCGTTGGATAACCCTCGAGCCCCCATCGGCTGCGGTCAAAGCCAGAGCCGAGCAACCACGCGCCGGGCGGTGTTCTCGCCGCGCGCTCCTGGATGCGCCCTACGGCCTCCGCCACGCTTTGCGTGCCTTCCAGATTCACGTTCGAGAGCGAGAACCCGTACCCGACCAGATGAATGTGCGCGTCCGTCAATCCGGGTGTCAGGCTGCGCCCGCGCCTGTCCAGAATGGTTGCAGCGGGCTCGAGCGCCCGGATTTCCTGAAAGCCTCCGACCGCCAGAATCGTACCGCTCTCGCACAGCGCGGCCTCGGCTCGAGCTGCGCCCGGATCGAGCGTGATGATGTTGGACTGAACGATGGTCCGGTCTGGCTTGAGCGCGCGCATCCGGTCATACTACCCTTCTGGCGAGGATGGCAAGGTCGTTCAAAAATAAGAAACACCGTCCAGGACGGTGTTTCTCGAGATTTAAAATACGCGTCCCGGACGGTGTTCTAGTTCACCACGGTGATTTTGCCCGTCATGCCGAATCCACCGTGAACGTGGCACTTGAAGGTGTAGACCCCGGCTGCCGTGAAAGTGACGGCCTGATCCGTTTGCGCTGCGGCAATCGCGCTCGGCCAGTTGCTCGAGACCGAATCCAACGGGTGCACGGCAGATCCCTCGATCGTGAGCGTTTTCGACGATCCGCCCAGCGTGATCTGGCAGTCCGCCGGGACGTACACGTTCGCGGCGGCGGTACCAGCCGCAATCTTTGTCCCGCAGGCGGTGGCTGCGGGTGGTGTGACGGGCGCACTACCGCACGCGTTCAACAAGAAAAACAATCCCGCGACCGTCGCGGTGCCCACTCCAATCTGCTTGATATTCATGATGACCCCCTTCACCTCGAGTAAACCATCGTCGCGCCCCGCGGTGATCCCTAGTTTTCGACATTGATCACGCCGACCATCTCGGTGTGGTTGCCGCAGATGAAACCGTAACTGCCGGGCTTGGTGAAGGTCACGACTTGATCGCTCGTGCTGCTGGCGCTCAAGGTCGGCCAGGAACCGCTCGAGGTGCTGAACGGATGCTGAAACGAACCCTGGATCGTGACGGTTTTCGGGCTGCCGTTCAACTTCAGGGTGCAAGCGGCGGGCAGGTACGCGTTTTTCAGGCCCTTAGCGTTATCCTGAGATTGCGCCTGAATCGTGGCCGTGCAGGCCGCGACGGTCGGAATGGGCGCGTTGCAGGCGTTCAGCAAGAAGAACAATCCGCCCGCCGCAAACGCACCGATCAAGAAGTGCTTTGGCTTCAACTCGATTCTCCCTTCAGCCCGAGGCGAGCCGCACGGCTCGAGGCTTTGCTCGCGACGCTGCGCTCGAGCCCAACTTTTCTCGAGCCTGACATCGCGCGGTGTGTCCCGGATGATGGCGCGGCTTCATTCGGCTCAGGTTGCGAGCGCAAATCGAGCGCACCGAAGGCGGCACGAGGCTCAGCTTCGGGACGCTCTGTACAATCGGGGTGTGATCCAGAATCCGGTATTCCTCGGCGTCGTCTCGCTGGTGCTGGCGTACCTGATCGGGTCGGTGTCCTTTGGGGTGCTGATCTCCAGATTCCTGGGCCGCGATGTGCGCGGCAGCGACGCGCCGGGCGCGTCCGGCATGATCCGGCAATTCGGTTGGGGCGTGGGCGCGCTGATCATCGCGTTGGATCTGGGCAAAGGTGCGCTGGCCGTCTGGGTGGTGCGGATGCTCGCGCCTGAGTTGGTCTGGTTCGTGCCGTCGATGGTGGTTCTCGGTCACTGCTGGCCGGTGTTTTTCGGGTTCAACGGCGGTCAGGGGCTGGTACCGATGTTCGGCGCGATGCTGGCGATCTCGCCCGTCGTGATCCTGCCGTGCGTCGCGCTCGGTTTCGCGTTGATGGGATTGCACAGGCTGTTCAAGCTCAAACGCTTCGTTCGACTGAACGCTCAACCCTTCGCGGGCGGCACCGTTTTGCCGATCGGTATCGCGCTCTCCTGGTGGCGTTACGGTGCCGTCGTCTGGCCGCTTTTGCTGATGGCTGCAGCCATGCTGTTGCGCGGCCTTCAGGTGTTGCGCAGCCCGAAGAAGTTGTAATTTCGCCTCGAGCGCCCCGCTTGCGGCGATCTCGCTCGCGGCTTGCGGCTGACGGCTTCACGTGAGGATTTCCGGCGGGTGGCTTTGATATCGCGTGCTAGCTTCATCTGAACGTGCGATTCTGAAGCCGAAACGCCGATCTCGAGCCCGAGACGGTTCGTTTTCGAGGAATCAAAAGCGAGTCGACAACCGACTGTGCGCGGAGCTACGTCGGGATTTCAGAACGAACACAGTTCAGAACGAACACGAGGTGAGCATGAAGGGATTGATTCCGGCGGCGGGCCTGGGGACGCGCCTGCGACCACTGACGTACACCCGCCCAAAACCGCTCTTGAACGTGGCCAACAAGCCGATCATCGCCTACGCCATCGAGAACCTGCGCGATGCGGGCATCACCGATATCGGATTGATCGTCTCCGAACCCGTGCGGGCCGCGCTCGAATCCGAAGGGCTCGAGATTCCGGGTGTGAGCCTCAAACTGATCCTCCAAAAAGACCAGCTCGGCATCGCGCACGCCGTCGGGCAGGCCAGAGAATGGCTGGATGGCCAGGATTTTTGCGTTTACCTGGCGGACAATTTATTCGAGACGGGCGTGCGGCGTTACGTCGAGGATTTCTCGCAGAACCCCTGCGATGCGGTCATCGGGCTGGTGCGCGTGGCCAACCCGCGCGAGTTCGGTGTGGCCGTGCTGGACGACTCTGGTCGGATCGTGAAACTGGTGGAGAAGCCCAAAGAGCCGCCGTCCGACCTGGCCGTGGCGGGCATTTACTGCTTCAAGAATCGAATTCTGGACGTGATCGCGGACCTGAAACCGTCCGCTCGCGGCGAGTACGAGATCACCGACGCGATCACCGGACTGATGCAGGACGGCGTCGTGCGCGGTGTCGAGGTCGAAGGCTGGTGGAAGGACACCGGGCGCCCGGCTGATCTGCTGGACGCGAACCGCCTGATTTTGGAAGGCATCGAACCCGTCGTTAAGGGCGAATCCATCAACTCGAGGCTGGTCGGGCGGGTGCGCATCGACGAGGGCGCGATCGTGCGCGATTCGACGATCATCGGGCCAGCCCTGATCGGCCCCGGAGCGGTGCTGGAAGGAGTGTACGTCGGGCCGTTCACCAGCATCGGCGCGAACGCCCGCTTGAAGAAGGTAGAACTCGAGTTCAGCGTGATCGAAGAGGAGGCGGTGCTGGAAGAAATTCCGGTGCGCCTTCAAGAATGCCTGATCGGTCGCCGCGCCACCGTCAAGGGTCACGAACGCATCCCGAAGGTGCACCGTTTGATCCTCTCTGACGCCTCCAGCCTGGAATTGGGTTGACCGGAACACCGTCCTGCGCGCGAATAAGAATGTGTGTGCTGGACGGTGTTCCCATGGTGTTGAATCTTGAGTTGCTCGAGCCGTCGCCCCCCAGGGCACGGAATCTCGTGGGGGCAGGTTTGCAAGCTGCCGTGCTCGAGACGCCTCGCAGTCGATCATTGTGACGCGAGGCAAAGATCGTCCCAGATGAGATCAATTGATGGGAGCCCCGTCCCTTTGCGTCTGGGACGGTTTTTTTGCACGCCAACCGCAGCCAACCGACTCAAGTCGCTTCGAACGCGAGGGCACCACGGGCCGCGCACGGATCGCACGGCGCTCCGAGGCGTATTTCGATAGACTCGTGACTGATGGAACGCTTCGTGATCGTGACGGGACTCTCCGGTGCGGGCAAGATGACCGCGCTGCACGCCCTGGAAGAATTCGGGTTCTTCACCGTGGACAACCTGCCGCCGCAACTCTGGCGGGAAACGCTGGCGTTGTGCCAGTCGCGCGGCGTGATGAAGCTGGCGGTCGTGACGGACGCGCGCACCAGGGAATTTCTGGAGGACATCCCGGAGTTCGTGCGGGCATTGGAAGTGCGCCCGGAAGTCGTGTACCTGGACGCGGACGACGACATCCTGATCCGGCGTTACGGCCTGACGCGGCGTTCGCACCCGATCCACGCGAGTTCCCTGCTGGTCGATATTCGCGAGGAACGCACCGTGCTGGAGCCCTTCCGCGCGATCTCGAGCGTGGTTTTGGACACGTCGCATTACGCCCCGAAAGACCTGGTGGATGAACTCAGGAAGCTTTTTTCCAGCAGCGCGGCGTTCACGGTGCGCTTGTTTTCCTTCGGCTTCAAGCACGGCGCGCCGCGCGATGCGGACATGGTGCTGGACGTGCGCGGGCTGCCCAACCCGTACTGGGTGGAATCCTTGCGCGCCAAGTCCGGTCTGGAATCCGACGTGCGCGATCACGTCTTCTCGAGCGAGGGCAACGCGTACTATCACGACCTGAAATCGTTCGTGATGGCCACGCTGGCGCTCGCGGTTCACGCGGGTCGCTCGAGCTACACGGTCGCGATCGGGTGCACCGGTGGGCGACACCGCAGCGTCGCGGTCGTCGAGGCCCTGGCGCTCGACCTCTCACGTTTCGGTACAGTGCTGACGGATCACCGCGATATCGAGAAGGGCGAGGGTGGCCCCTGATGGCCCGCCGCGCGCTGGTCTTGCCGGTCCTCGACCGCAGCACCAAGCTCGGTCGGGTGCTCGAGCGTTGGCGCTGGCTGGTGCCGGGGATGGGCGTCAAACGGTACGCCGCCTTGATCGCGGTCGGGTTGGCCTCGTTGATGATCGGCTTCTTTCACTTCGGTCGCGTCGGGCCGTGGCGGGCGTTTTTTGCGGAAGTCACCGAGAGCGTCGGCAGCCTGATTCCGGGTCGCTGGCCGAGCTGGATCACGGGCGCGCTACTGTTGGTCGCGGGCGTCGGCGTGGTCTGGACGGGCATCGTCGGTCTGAACCGTTCGATCCTGCGGGCCATCGGAGCCCAACCGCTCGAGACGCTCGACACGATTTATTCCAGGCGCAACCTCAGCCGTGGGGCGCGCATCGTCGCCATCGGCGGTGGAACGGGGCTTTCAAACCTGCTCTTTGGCCTGAAGCGCTTTTCTTCCAACCTAACGGCCATCGTGGCCGTGACCGACGACGGCGGCTCGAGCGGGCGCTTGCGCGAGGCGCTCGGCATGCCCGCGCCGGGCGATCTGACGGATTGTTACGCGGCGCTCTCCGAATCGCCCTTGCTGGCCAGTTTGCTGACGCACCGTTTCGCGCGCGGCGAGGGGCTCGAGGGGCATACCTTCGGCAACCTGCTGCTGGCGACGCTCAGTGAAGAGCGCGGCGATTTCGCCGAGGCGACGTTGGCGGTCAACACGATCCTTCAGGTGCGCGGGCAGGTGATTCCCGCGACCAGCGCCGCCGCCGTGCTGGTCGCGGAACTCGAGGATGGAACCCGCGTCGTCGGCGAGAGCAACCTGCGCGACCGCGCCAGCCGCAGCCGCATTCAGCGCTTAAAGCTCGACCCGCCCGCCCTGCCCGCCATGCCGCAAGCGCTGGGCGCGATTCGGGACGCGGAGTTGATCGTGGTCGGCCCCGGCAGCCTGTACTCGAGCGTGATTCCGCCGTTGCTCGTGCCGGAGGTCGGGGCGGCCATCTGCGGGTCGTCCGCGAAGCTCGTCTACGTGGTCAACATCATGACGGAAGCCGGAGAGACGGACGGCATGAGCGCTCTGGATCACGTCAGGGCGCTCGAGTCCCACCTGGGCCGCAGGCCGGATGTGGTGCTGGTCAACACCGCGCCGATTTCAAACGCGACCTTGGAACGCTACCGCGCCGAAGAGGCCGAACCCGCCATCGTGGACGCTGCCGCGTTCCGGGCTGCCGGAATTCAACTTCGAGGCGCGCACCTGACGGACTCCGGCGGCGGTCAACACGAACCCGACGCGCTCTCAGAGGCGCTCGTGCAGTTGTTCGCCGGAAGGCGCAGCCTCGAGACGCCCTCCAGTTTGCGCACCTGAGGGCGTGCGCAGGCCACGGTGCGAATCGAGCGCTTCGGGTGCACTCGAGTGATTTTTCGAATACGGCTCGTTCTGAACCGCCGAGAGCACCGAGGCCGCGCCATCAAGCCGAGACGATCCTCGAGCCGCGCCAGTTATTCTCCGACGGCGATGACCGGCAAGCCGAGCGCCCCAATCGCGTGTATGAGCGATCCGAAATCCTCGCCGGACAGCACCAGAATGTCGCCGGGGGTCGCACAGGCTCGAAGTCCTTCCAGCAAACTCCGACCGCGCGCGTAGGCCACCAGCGCGTCCGTGATGCCGTGATCCTCGAGCACCTCCAGGGCGTGCACGGAGCGTTCACCCTCGTCAGTCGAAGCGTCATCGTCGGGCAACAGGCTGACGATGAGCGGCCAGCCGGTGGCGCGCGCGAAATCCGCCGCAGCCGCGATGGCCTTGCCCGAAGGGGCGCTGTAGGCCAGTCGAATCCGCTGAATTCTCGGCGGTTTTGCGGGGGCAATCAGGATCGGGGCGTGGGCATTCGAGACGATTTTGGCGACCCGCACGTCGATCTGATCCTCGTCTCCGGCGCGTTCCTGACGCAGTCCAGCCGAACCGAGCGCCAGCAAACCGACATCGCGCGACAGGCGGATCAGTTCGGCTTCGAGCTTGCCGCGCAGCACCTGCAACTCGAGCTCAGGCTGAATTTCTCGTAAGGTCGCGCGGGCGGCTGCGAGCGACGCGGCTGGCGCGGCGCGCCGTACCGCGTCCAACAGGCCGTGGGGTTCCTCGACGAAGACCGCCTCGAGCCTCGCGCCGGTGCGCGACGCGATTTCGCTGGCCAGCAGCGCTGCGTGGATCGCGTGTCGCGAACCGTCGAAGGCGACGGTGATCAGGTTGTTCATGGGTTCGAGCCTACCCGATCCGCGCCATGTAAAACCCGAAAATGGCAGGATGCGCAATGCTGCATTCTGCCATAAAAGTGCGTCCCAGACGGTGTATTCAAAAAATACACCGTCTGGGACGTAAATCGTACTATCGCTCGGTCAGAGCGAAAGCTTCAGGCCAGCGCGGACGCTGAAAGTGAAGCCGGTCGAGTTGAGGATGAAGTACCTCGGGTCGGCCTCGAGCCACAGGCCGATGGCGGGGCTGAAGTTCAGGTTGATTCCGGCGACACCGCGCACGAACAGGCTGTCCTGGACGCCGAAGACGCCGCCAGCACCCAGACCCAGGTACGGATCGAGGAAGCTCGTCGGGGCGATCTCGAAGATCAGGTCAGGCCCGAGCGAGAGCGTTCCGCTGGTCAGGTTGTAATCGAAGTTGGCGCGCAGACCGATCGGCCCGACGAGGCGGCGCAATCCGACGTAACCGGCGACTTGCAGGTTGTTCAGGTTGAAGTTCGGCACGACGGGCGTGGACACGCCCAGACCGATGGTGAAGTTCGGCACGCGGGGTGCTGGCGGCGGGGGCGGCGGGGTCAGATCGACCGGCGGGGTCGGGGCGGGCGGCGTGGTGGTGACGACCGGAGCTGGCGGCGGCGT
>CAXTKV010000107.1:0-17477 GCA_964244895.1 uncultured Deinococcales bacterium | reverse complement strand
CTGGAACAGTCTTCTCGGGCGTTCAGGATTCGTTTTTTGGGCGCTTGAACCGCGATCAGCCGTGAGATTCCAGGCGGGGTTTGGCCCTGAACAGCTTGCCGCGCGGCAGGATCGGCCAGATGAACGTCACCAGCATCAGCACGACGTTGACCATCAGTACGGGCAGGGCGGGCGCACCGGGCAACCCGGCCACGAAGTCGTACAGGAAGTGCGCGCCGATGGCCGCCGCCAAGCTGCGCGTGCGCAGGTACACGAACGCGAACAGCAATCCCATCGAGAACAGGATGAAGATTTCCAAGGGCAACCGTTCCAAGTTCGATCCCGACGCGAGCCGTCCGGGAAGGTGCGCGATGGCGAACATCAACTGGCTGGCCACCAGCGCGAAACCCAACCGCGCCTGGTGCGTCCTGATCGGCACGCGTTCGCGGGTCGAACGGCGGAAACGCTGGTACATCTGGCGCAGGTGAAAACCCCGGTACAGCAATTCTTCGGTGAAGGCCACGCCGATGGCGAGCGTGATGACGTTGCCGACCCAGAAGGCGTTCAGCCGCACGCCCAGATCGAGCGGTTCGTGCATCAACCCCGACAAGAGCGGGAACAGCACGATGCAGATATCGAGGCACAACAGCGTGAAGATCAGGCCGTCGCGCAGGTTGAGGGAATCGAAACCCAGGTCGTTCCAGCGCACTCTGGCCAGCCAGAAGGCGGGCAGCAGAATCAGCCCGATGATCACCAGGTTGATCACCAGATCGGACTGGATGATGCCGTCGAAAGGCCAGAGTTGATCGATCTGGTGACCCAGCCAGCCGTTGGCGACGATCACCAGCAGGAAATCCAGCAGGTACAACAGCGCGACCACGCGCCACGGGAATCTTCTGACGGTCAACAACGACTTCAGCGCCTGCGTCAGTTCCACGACGATGACGATCCCACGCGCTCATTAAGATTTCTTGTGAAGCGAATGTTCGATTTTCACCGTCCAGCACGCAGCAAAACGCGCGTTGAATGAAGTATTGCGGTGCGCACGGTATCGCGGATGCTCGAGTCGAAGCGGGCGAGAACGCGAGGTCTGAGCCGCGACTCACGCGCCGACCTCGAGCAGATCTTCGGGCAGCGCAATCTGGCCCATGATGGCCGTGGCCGCGGCCACGGCGGGGCTCGCCAGGTAGATTTCCGCGTTCGCATCGCCCATGCGCCCGATAAAGTTGCGGTTGCTGGTGCTGACGCAGACCTCGCCCGGCCCCAGCACGCCCTGGTGACGGCCCATGCACGGCCCGCAACCCGGCGTGGACAGCGTGCCGCCCGCCTGAATAATCGTCAACAACGTGCCGTCCGCCATCGCCTGCTCGAGCACTTCAGAGGATGCCGGGATCACCAGCAGGCGCGTGTGCGGCGCGACCTTGCGGCCTTTCAGGATGGCTGCAGCGGCGTGCAAATCCTCCAACCTGCCGTTGGTGCACGTCCCGATAAAGACCTGATCGACCTTCTTGCCCCGCAAGCTCGAGACGCTCGCCACGTTGTCCACGTAGTTCGGCACGCTCATGCGCGGCGTCAGGGCGGCGCAATCAATCGTGATCTGATCGATGTAGCTCGCGCCCTGGTCGGGGTAAACCCAGTCGGGCACGTCGTAACCGTAATCGGTCAGAATCTCGCCGCCCGGAACGACCATGCCCGCCTTCGCGCCCGCCTCGACGCACAGGTTTGCCAGCGTCATGCGTTCACCGCGCGTGAAGCGGTTGCCAGCGTGAATCTCGACGCTCATGTAGGTCGCGCCATCCGCCGTCAGCAGGCGGATCATCTCGAGCGCGATGTCCTTGGCGGAGACACCACTCGCGGGTTCGCCCGTCAGCGTGACCTTGACGGATTCGGGAACCTTCAACCACGTCTTGCCAGACGCAGCCGCCAGCGCGATATCCGTCGCACCCATGCCCGTCCCGAAAGCCGCGACAGCGCCGTAAGTCGTGCTGTGCGAGTCCGAACCCAGCACGATCGCGCCGGGAAACGCCAGCTTTTCCTCGATCAAGACCTGATGGCAGATGCCGCGACCGACATCGAAGAGCTTCACGCCCGTTTCAGCCGCGAACTTTCGGGACGCCTGGTGCGACTTCGCCACGTTGACCGAAGATGCGGGCGCGACGTGATCGATCACGATGCTGACGCGCTCGGGGTGCTTGGGGCGCGCGTTCAGCTCCTTCTCGAGAATCTCGATCACCGATTCCGCGATGGAATCCACGATCATGACGTTGTCCACCTCGACCACCGCGAGGTCGCCCGCGAAGACCGTCTTTCCCGATTTTCTCGAGAGGATTTTTTCAGCCATCGTTTGAGGTTTCATCGTCGTTCGCTCCAATGTGTTGTCTCGCAAACCGGACATTCACCGCGAAGAATTCTCTGACCCTCGAACCAAACAAGCCGCATAGTGACACTCGGCGGTGCGGGTCTAAACGGTTCGAGGTCAAGACCTTCCGATTTTGTAGCCCAATCACGCCAGCTTCCGGCTTCCCGAGTGCCGCCACGCTCCATCTGCATTATCAGATCACCAAAGGCTTGCTGGTGCTTCTCAGCGCATATTTTGCACGTAACTTCGCACACCGCGACGGGTGTTTCGGGCGAGTCAACAAGAACCCATTTCATGCTGTCTCTCGCATCATGCGCCTATACTCGAGCCATGCGAACCTACACCGTGGTCGTGTTCCAAGATCCTGACGATCCCACGGATTGGCTAGGAACCGTACCAGCCGTTCGCGCGGCGCAATCGTGCGGTGACACAAAAGAACACGCCCTGGCAATGACCCAAGAAGCCCTCGAGACCGTCCTCGAGTTCCTAATCGAGCGCGGTCAAACATGGCCCGACGACGTACCAGATGCCGATACAGCCCGAAGCGTGGCACGCGAACTGTACGAGCTTGGCCCCGAGGTCGAGTTGCACCTCGCGCAGGTTTCCGTCCAGGCTCGGGTGGATACGGTTGCCGCTTAGACCCGCCGATGTCGCCCGAAAGCTGCGCCACGCGGGTTTCTTTGAAGAGCCTGGTCGCGGCGATCATCGCAAATTCTTCCACCCGGACGGTCGTTTTACAGTGATCCCGTTCCACCCCAGGGAATTGCCGAAGAGACTCTTCAAGGACATCCTCGCGCAAATCCAGATGACCGAGGACGAGTACCGAAAGCTCTGACTCGAGCCTGATCGTTGCGTCCTGAACGGTTTCCATATTCATAAACACCGTCCTAGACGCTGTATTCCGAAGCGGCATGAGAGTTGTGCTGCGCCACCAGCTTCCAGCTTTCCGCCTGCCGCGCGAAGGCAAAGGTGCTGCGCCCGAAGTACAGCACGCCCGGTTCCGTACCCGCGTACTGGAACTCCGCGAACACCAGGCACGCGTCACCGAGCGGTTCAAAATCGATATTTCGGTATTTCAGGCTGTCGAACACGGGGTTCTCCAGGATCGACGCGATCCGTTCGCGTTTCGTCTGGAATTTCGCGGCGGTGTTGGTGAAACGGAATTCTTCGGTCAGCACGTCCTCGAGCGCATCCCGATCTCGGGTGATCAGGGCTTGCACGTACCGATCGAAAACCACTTTCAGTCTCGCGTTCATCTGTCCACCCGTATCGCCTTTCCGCCCACCCAGACCTGAGAAACCGTGTCAGCACTGACCCTGCACCGCACCTCGAGCCGGGATGGTTTGCCCAGCGCGTAGCCCTGAACGCCCGTGAAGGCGCGCTCGCCGTCGTCGAAGAACCGCGTGCGCGCCAGGTACGCGCACAGGGCCGCGTGCGCGTTGCCGGTGGCTGCATCTTCGACCACGGACTTCTGAAACGAGAAATGCCGCATGTCTGTGAACGCGCCGTCCCGACCAGGGAAAGTGAACGCGACCATGCCCGTCGTACCCGTCTCGAGGCACAGGTTCTTGATCGCGTCCAGGTCGGGTTCGATGGCGTCCAGAAAAATCGTGCTGGGAACGGCGCAAAAAAGTTTGGCGCGTCCAGCATCCGCGATCAGGACGGGCAAGTCCTCGTGCAGATCGTCAGTCTCGAGGCCGAGGGCAGTCGCGACGTGTTCGCGCTCGAGATCGACCTCGCGGGCCTTCGCATCCCCGTACTCGAGCCACGCAATACCGCGCTCGAGCTTCGCGCGTTGCAATCCCAGGTTCGTCTCGAGTTGAAATGCTGCGTCGGGAAACCCGAAACCGTTCAGTTCGCCTCGGGCTTTGAGCGCGTGCAGCGCGGCGATGGTGGCGTGACCGCAGACGTTCTCCTCTAGTTCGGGCGTGAAGAACCGCAACCGGAGCGGGAACGCGGATTCATCGTGGAATAAACGCTGGCTGATACCGACGAACGCCGTCGCGGGCGCGCCGATGCTGGTGGCGAGTTCCTGCATTTTGCGCGTCGATTCCACGTCCAGCCCGAACACGACGGCGGCCAGGTTTCCACCCCTGGGTGAATCCGTGAAGGCCAGGTAATCGTGAATCTCGAGGCTCACAAAACACCGTCCTGCACG
This sequence comes from uncultured Deinococcales bacterium, assembly GCA_964244895.1. GTDB lineage: Bacteria > Deinococcota > Deinococci > Deinococcales > JAAFIG01 > CAXTKV01. Next base: position 12,981 of record CAXTKV010000107.1, on the reverse strand, counting down.
GCATTCTCTGGATCACGCGCGAGACGGTGTTCCCGCACGATCCCGCCGACCTGCACGGCCAACGCCACGCTGTCCCGAGCGATGTACCTGGCGCGCAAGCTCGAGGGTTTGCCCATCGCGAAGCCTTGAGCCGCGCTCACGTCTTGTAGGCCGCTCAAGAGGTGCGCGGCGCGGTGACCGCACAGGCTGGCGAGCGTGAATGAACCCGCGTTGTCCTCATTGATGCCCCTGGCGGGCGAGAAGAAGCGGTAGTCCAGCGTGGCCCTGGGCGAGTCGAAGGCCGCCACGATCACGCCATTCACGCCTGAATGACGCTGCAATTCCGCCACGCGCTCGAGGTTCGGCCTGATCGAGTCCAACGCCTCGAACCGCACGGGCACGACCGCGTTGAACTTGTCCACCTGTCCCGCGCAGTGAACACCAAACATCGTCTCGAGCATTCGGGCTGGAATCCCCAACGCGTCCAGCCAATCGGATTCCTTACCCTGAAGCGGCACCAAATGATGATCTCCCTGCGCCGCCCAGCACGCCCCATCCTCGAGCGTCACCGCGAGTTCGCCGCCCGGTGCGACGACCGTGCAACTGCGACCGATCCAGTGCGCCACGACCAGCGCACCGGAATCGCTTTCGGGTTTTTCCTTGCCGGACGCGTTGATGAACCGCACATTCACTCGAGGTTCGCTCTGACCCGTGATGAAGACCGTCAACGGCGCTCCGCTTTCCCGCGCGATTTCCGGCATGGACTCGAGTGGTACGGCTCGATCCACCAACCCGAACCGCTTGCCGCCCGCCAGATTCTCCTCGGGTGCAAAGACGCTGTAGTGGTGAGGCTCGATGTTCAAGAAACACCGTCCCAGACGCGTTTTCGAGCGTTCGCGCCCGACGGTGTCCTCGAGCGCGCAACGAGGTCTGCGCTCGAGGGCGCAACGAATTGCGGCGCTACGAGACAGATATCTCGAGATTCGGGGTTCACGCTTGCTCCGCCAGTCGCGCCATCGCCGCTTGGCTCAGCCCGTACTGCACCCAGACCGGATTCCCGCTCGCGCCGAGGGATTCGTAGAATTTCTTTCCAGCTTCGTTCCAGCTGGCGACCGTCCAGGTCACGCCCGCGCAGCCCTTATCTCGCGCTTCCTGGGCGGCGCGGCGCATCAGGGCTTTGCCCGCGCCACGACCCCTGGCGTGTTCAGCCACGATCAATTCCTTGATGAACAGCGCGGGTCTGGCGGCAGCCGTGTACGGCAGGAAGTAGTACACCAGAACGCCGATCACGGGCGCGGATTCTTCGGCCACCAGGCAGTAAAAATTCGGTGGCTCGAGCCCGAATCCTTGCTCGAGCAGCACGTTTTCATCGACCTTGAAACTGTCGATGTACTCCTCGAACACGGCCAGGTCGCGCATCAACGGCAGAACCGCCGGGATGTCGCTTTGGAGCCAGTGGCGCACGTTCACGCCGTGACCCAGTTCTTCAGGATCTCGTTCAGGTGCTCGTCGTCCAGATCGCCGTGGTCGGCCAGGGACTTGATCCGGGTGGTGATGGCCTTCAGCGCGTCGTCGCCGAAGTGCAAGCCCAGTTCCTTTGCGCGGTGCGCGATGGCGTGCTTGCCGGTGACTTTGGAACCGATCTGGAGCCTGCGTCCGACGCCGAAGACCTCGGGCGGGATGACCTCGTACGCGCCGGGGTTCAAATAAACGGCTTTGAGGTGCATTCCGGCCTTGTGGTTGTACGCGAATTCGCCCGTCAGGTAGTTGTTCCACGGGATCGGCAAGCCCGTCATGCGGGCGATCATCTTGTCCAGTTCGGGCAGCATCTCGAGGTTGTACTTCTTGATCAAACCTTCCGGGTCTAGGGTGAACATCCGCGCCAGGAAGCCTCCCAAGGGCGTGATGCCGTTGCGTTCACCGATGCCTAAAATGGTCGTGTCGATGTGCGTGCCGCCCGCCTCGAGAAACTCGAAGGCGTTGGCGACGGCGCAGCCGGTGTCGTTGTGGCCGTGAAATTCGATGTCGCACTTGACGGCGCGGCGCACCTCTCGGGTCAGCGCAAAGACTTGGCGCGGCGTGGCGACGCCGACGGTATCGGCCAGACCGACGCGGTTAACGCCCATCTCGTCCACGGCGCGGTAGATGGCCAGCAGGTCTTCTTCTTCGGATCGGAAGGTGTCTTCGGCGGAAAAGCGCACTTGAACGCCGTGCCTGCGCACGAACTCGATCACTTCGCGGGCGGTCTCGATGATTTGGGTGATGCTTTTGCCGTGCGAGAACTCGCGCAGGTAGCTGGAGGTGCCGAACAGCAAATCCAATCCCGCCACGCCGGTTTCAATCGCCACGCGCGCGTCGTCCATGTGGCAGCGCGTGTGCGTGATGATCTGGGTCTTCAATCCCAGCCCCGCCAGCAGTTCCGCCGTGGCCCTGGATTCCGGGCTGGCCACGGGGGTCGTGACCTCGATAAATTCCACACCGAACGCGTCCAGGGCGCGCGCAATCTCAATCTTGTCGTCGCGGCTGAAGTTGCCGCGCGCGAATTGTTCGCCCTCGCGCAGCGTGCTGTCGATGATGTGCCACGCGAAGCTCGGGAACTCGCGGGTCAGGCTGGCTCGAGCCTCTGCGGTGATGGTGTTGCCTGCCTCGCTCATCGTGTTCTCCTCGGGGTTCTGGGGTGGGCGCTGACGTCCGGGATTCAACAAAAAACCGGCCCACTCACTGGAGGGGCCGGGGGCAAGACGAAAATCTCGAGTGTCTACCTCGAGCGCCCCCGCGAAAGTTTTTTGTCCGTGTGCACGGCGGGAGAATAACGGAAGCGCGGCTCGGGTGTCAAGCGCACGCTTGGGCCTTGCGCCGGGAACCCGAACAAAACCGTCTGCAACAGTATTTCGAGGCGGAGTACGCCCTCTCCAGCGTGCGGCAAGCAGTTGCGCTCGAGCCAGATTTGCCCTACCATGCGCTCTCGAGATACGGCTTGCGCCGCGAGGCGACGCACGGCACGCGCCCGTAGCTCAGCCGGATAGAGCGCCGAGCTTCTAACTCGGATGCCGGGGGTTCGAGTCCCTCCGGGCGCGCCAACGGGCGGGAGAGCTGATCTCCCGCCTTACTTTTTGGTGAATCCCCGTCCGAGCCCGAGCTGGGGCATCAGATCACACGGACATCACGCTGGCTTTACTTTCAGGCGGTATGCTCAACGCTCAGATTCAACCCGTTCAAGGAGGACGTATGTGGCCATTCGGTAAATCGACCGCGCAACGGTTCAAGGAAGCCCTCGATAGCACCCCACCCACGCAGGGTTTGAACTTGCAGGTGACGGAGCAGGGCGGTACGGTTCACGTTTCCGGCCAGGTTCCCAACTCGAGGTTCCCAGGGTTCGTGGAATCGATGGGCATGGGCTTTCACGGCGTCAAATCCGTCGACGCGACCGGGCTGACCTTTCCGGCTGATGCGCCCGCCGATGTTTCGAGCACTGGTCCGGCTTCGGGCGGCGTGGAACTCGAGGCCGACCCGAGCGGTCTGGCCAAGATGGCGTACAACGACATCCGCGCCAACGGCGAACTGAAAGAGAACCCGATCGATGTCATGCAGTCCGGCAGCACCATCGTGCTGAGCGGCGCAGTCGACAGCCAGCACGAGTACAATCTGGCGGTGCAGCTCGCGCAGAACACGCCGGGCGTGAGCAGCGTCAACGCGAGCGACCTGGAAGTTCACGAGGGCGTCAAGGAGAAAGCCAAGGCCGCCGCGCCCGGTTACGTCAACATCCCCGACGAGTACTACACCGTGCAGGCCGGCGACACGCTCTCGAGCATCGCGCAGCAGTTCTACGGCGACGAGATGAAGTACAAGGACATCGCGCACGCGAATAACATTTCCAACCCGGACATGATCCAGGTCGGTCAGAAGCTTCAAATTCCGCGATAAGGCTCGAGCCACCAAACGGAGGTTCCCACGCGGAGCCTCCGTTTTCGTTTCTCGGGATATGTCTCGAGGAACACCGTCCCAGACGCACTTCTAAAGATCGAGAAAAATGGTGTCCAGGACGGTGTTCCAGGGCGGGACTCGAATTGCATCCGGTGTCACCCAAAAAGTGTCGTACCCGAGTCCATCGTCCCCGGCGCGCCGTGCTACTTTCAGGTCATGCCGAACACGGACGTGATCATCATCGGAGCTGGCCCAGTCGGGTTGTTCGCCGCGTTTTACACCGGGATGCGCGACCTGACGATGCGATTGGTGGATGCCCTGCCGGAACCGGGCGGACAACTGACGGCGTTGTACCCGGAAAAGTACATCTACGACGTGGCGGGCTTTCCGAAGGTGCGCGCCAAGGAACTGGTCAAGAACCAGGTCGAGCAGCTCGCGCCGTTCAGCCCGGTGTTCACGCTGGGCGAACAGGCCATCAAGCTCGAGCGCTCACCGGAAGGTTGGAACCTGACGACCGACAAAGGCAAGACCTACAGCGCCGCCAGCGTGATTATCGCGGGCGGGTTGGGCGCGTTCGAGCCGCGCAAGCTGACCGCGCCGGGCGTCTCGGATTTCGAGGGCAAGGGTTTAAGTTACGCCGTCAAAAGCCTGGAAAGTTACCGCGACAAGCGCGTCCTGATCCTGGGCGGCGGTGACAGCGCGGTGGACTGGACGCTGATGCTCAAGGATGTCGCCAAGAGCGTGACGTTAATTCACCGCCGGAATTCCTTCCGGGCGCACGCCGCGACCACCAACCAGATGATCGAGGCCGCCGAGAAAGGCGAGATCAGCGTGCTGACGCCCTTTGAGCTGGCTCGGATCGAGGGCGAGGGTCGCGTGCAGCGCGCCGCGATCTTTCAGAGCGCCACCAAAGAAGAGAAAATTCTCGAGGTCGACGAGGTGCTCTCGATGGTCGGATACCTGTCCAAGCTCGGGCCGATCGCGGAATGGGGATTGGATTTGAGCGGCGACCGAATCAAGGTCTCCCCGACGATGGAGACGAACCTGCCGGGCGTGTTCGCCTGCGGCGATATCGCGCTGTATCCGGGCAAGCTCAAGCTGATTGCCACCGGGTACGGCGAGGCCGCCATCGCCGCCAACCACGCCGCCGTGGTCGCCAACCCGGAATTGAAGGTCGAACCCGGCCACTCGAGCGATTCCAAAGGTTCGCCGGGAACCGCCACGCCCGCCGTCACGCCCGTGGCCAGCAGCGATTGATCGTTCGCGTTCGGGGTGGGCAAGGTTTGCTGTTCGCTCACCCGAGTTCACGATTGCTCACACAAAATTTAGATCCCTTCCATCTGAGGGGCGGACAATTCTGGGGTGATGTCTTACTTCAACCGATTGACGACCGCTTTTCAAAACGAGTGTCGCAGCCTCAAAGAACGCATGAAACGCGAGCTGATCGGCGTGGCGACCGAGCGCTCGCACCAGCTCGTCGGTGGACTGCGTCCATCGCTCGAAAAACTCAAGCCCGAAAGCTGGTTTCTGGCCGGGTACGAACACGGGGTCTCGGACGCGATCGAAAAGCTCGAGATTACGGATAAGGAAATCTTGCGGGCGCTCAACGCGACCATGAGCAACGTCAACTGAAGGTTTCAGACGAGAGACTGCTCGAGCAATCACGCGAATTCGTCTCGTATGGCGAGCGCGCTCGCGGCCAGCGAAGCGATTCTCGAGCGATCAACCGACATCCCGAGACCGCGACGCTCGAGCACGTCCAGCACGGTTTCCGTCGGCAGGTTCCCGACCAGGTCGTCGCCCGCGAAGGGGCAACCGCCGACGCCACCGAGCGCACCCTCGAGCCAACGAATACCGGATTCCAGCGCGGCTTCCGCCAGCGATGCGGCGCGTTCGGGTCGGGCGTGCAGGTGAACGCCCAGACCGTCCGAACCGAACGCCTCGACTGCGGCGCGCGTCACGTCTCGCACGCGGTTCGGGTCGGCCTGACCGTAGGTGTCGGCCAGCGCGATGTCTGCCACGCCGATCTCGCGCAGACGCCCAATCGCATTGAGCGCGATGGTTTCGTCCCACGGATCGCCGTAAGGGTTGCCGAAACCCATCGAGACGTACACCACGAAGCGCAAGCGCCCGGAATGCTGAAGCAAGTCCGCCACCAGTGCCCACGAATCCGCCAGCGAACGGTTCGTGTTGCGCCGCTGGAACGTGTCCGAGATCGAGAGCGGATAGCCGACGCTGGTCAGCTTCGGCGCGTCAAGCGCGCGTTCCAGACCGCGTTGGTTGGCGACGATGCACAGGTAATCCGCGCCTGCGACTTCCGGCAAGCCGTCCAGCACGGCTTCGGTATCCGCCATCTGCGGCACGGCCTGGGGTGACACGAACGAACCGCAATCCAGGTGACGAAATCCCGCGCCCAAGAGCGCGCGCAGATGAAAGAGTTTGCGTTCGGTCGGAATCAACCGCGCCAACCCCTGCCACGAATCGCGCGGACACTCGACGTAGATCACAGCTTCAGGTTACCGCCAAATGCGCGCGCTCTCAGGGCGGTCTCCTCGAGTACACCGTTCAGCGCGCGTTCTCGAGGACACCGTGTGGGACGGCGTTCTCGCGTCACTTCATCCGAACGAGCTTGCCGCCTTTCGAGACGCGGTACGGAATACCGCGCCAGACGGTCGTGCTCTGCAACAGCGCGTGCGCCCAGGTGCCGGTCAGCATCAATTCCGCCAGCGGTTCGACCCACAGCCAGCGTTTCATGGTCGGTTCGTGCAAGTACACCGCGTCGATCACGCCGATCACGATCCAGCGCACGATCAGGTACGCCATCAGCGTCAGCAGCGCCGTCCAGACGTTCAACCCGGCCAGCGCGAACAACACCGGCAGCAACAGCGCCAACAACACCGGATGCCCGAGCGGTTCGAGCAGGTACAAGCCGAGCGGCAGGGTCATGCGGTACGTCAACTGCCAGCGGTGCTGGTGCGTCCACCAGTCGCGCAAGCTTTTGGTCGGTTCAGGCACGCTGACCGCGACGTTCGACATGATGCTTTCAAAGCCGTTCCGGTACAGGTTCTGCCCGATGGTCGAATCGTCCGCGATGTTGTCCGCCACCGATTCCCAACCGCCCGCCTGCCGGAGCGCGTCCGGCAGGATCGCGTAACAGGTCGCGGGGAACACGTCTCGCGGCCCGAGCCAGTCCTTGACGGAGTAATACAAGACCATGAACGGGCTGTAGTACGCGCCCATCAGTCCCGCGCCCAGATCCTGCATGGACGTGTAGACCGGCATCGCGCCGACCGCACCGATGCGCCGACCATTGCGCGCGGAACTCGAAAGCAGCGCGCGCACCAGCCGTTTGATGGCTCCTGGGCTGGCCACCACGTCGGAGTCGACGCTCAGGTAGATCTCTCCGGTGGCTTCGGCTTGCGCGGCCAGGACGTTGTTGACCTTGCCCATCACGTCGGCCCTGGCGATGGAATGCACCAGTTTGATGTCGTGATCGGGGTGGGTTGTTTGGAGTTCAGTGATCAGCGGCAGCACCGGATCGTCGTAACCCTCGACCGCGAAAATCGTTTCGACTTGACCGGGGTAATCCTGCTCGATGAACGAGATGAAGCCCTCCCTGGCGACCGGATCGAGTCCCTTGACCGGGCGCAGGACGGAGACTTTCGGCCAGCGCGCCGGATCGCTGGGTTCGGGTCGGCGCACGAAACGGAACACGGGCAGCAGGGCGAGCAGGATGCCGACGGTGGAGACGACCACCAGCGCGAAAGCGACGTATGCGACCACGACCATGCGTGAAGCTTACCGCGCCCTCTGAGGGAATCCGCCAATCCCACGCCTCGAGCCTGAGCATCGAAACGAAATCTCGAGCGCGGCGATCTGGCGCGATCTCGGGCGGGAAGACCGTCCAGCGCGGCATTCTTGAGTCTCGAGGAATTGCGTCTGGCACGGTCTTCTCGAGATTGGGTTCCCAACGAAAGCCAGTTCCAACGACGTGTCCTGTAGGGGCGAACACAGGGTTCGCCCTACGGAACACCGTTTTCGTCGGGGCAGGTCTGCGACCTGCCCTCTCGACGACACGCGTTCGACCACCCTTCTCCAGATGCGCGAACTCGAGAACACCGTGTGGAACGGTGTTCTTTAAGCCTTATCTCTGACCGAGGGCCGCGAAGGGGTTGCTGACGACCGGGGCGTAGCCGGTCAATTCCATGTACCCGACGCCCGTGGACGCACCCGTGACCTTGACCGCGCCCTCGTAGTACGCGAACCCGGCGGTGGCCTCGGAGCGGACTTCCTGGTTGTTGGTGACGGCGCTGATGTCGAAACGCTCGCCGTTCTCGAGGGTCAGAACCCACACGAGCGGGTATTCGGCGCCCGTGCCTGATTTCCAGGTCGAGAGCGGCCTGAGTTTGAAGACGCGGCTCGAGCTCGCCTCGCCGCCGGAAGTGATCGAGACGTACTCGTCCGCGACTTGACCTTTGGCGTTCTTGACGCGGTAGACCATCATGTCGCGCCCGTCGTCGAGTTGCAGGCTGAACCAGTCCCAGCGCGGGGTAACGCTGGAACTGCCGTCGCCATCGCCGCCGCCCCACTGGTGGTCGATCCAGGCGATGCCGGTCACGGGTTGGTCGCCGAGCTTGCCCGCGACGCGCAATCGGGTGGCGCTGTAGTAGTACATCCGGCCCGTTTCCGGGCTGCCGCTCCAGCCGGGGCCGTGAACCACTTCCGGGCGCTCTGGCGCGAGCGCGATGTCCAGCGGTTGGCCGTCCTGGGTGATGCTCAATCGCAGCTGGTACGCGCCGTTCGCGTCTCTGGCCATGCGCCAGTCGCTCAGTTTCACGTCCATGCGCTCTCGGGCGGCGCTGCCCGCACCGGAAATCTGCGGCGCAGCGTTGGGCAGGCTGGAACGTTCACCGATCTCGAAGCGCCCGGTGGTCTTGTCCACCACGGAGTAATGCCCAAAAAAGAGCGGCCCAGGAATCAGGGATTGCGCGCTGACGCCCGCCAGCTTCAGATTCGGCGGCAGCAGCACCTGAAAGATCGCGGCGGCGAAGCCTTTCGGGCCGGATGGCGTGTCCAGGTGACCGTTGACGTACCACCACTCGATGGGCGCGTTGTGCGCGCCCTGATCCTTGATCGGGTCGGGGCGGCGCTCCACGAACGGGTCGAGCGCGCGGGCGGGGGCGCAGGCCGCCAGGGTCAGCAGGATTGGAGCCATCAACAGAAGGTGTTTCACGGCTCGAGTGTATGGTTTGGCTGGCTTCTGAACCGTGTCCGGCGCGTGCATGTGAAGATCGGCAGCACCGTCCAGCACAAGGTTTCTCGAGCATCGAAGAAGACCGTCTGGGACGGTCTTCTCGGGCAGGTCACCGATACGTCACCCGCACAGGGACAATTGCGGGAAGGTTCAGAGATCGCGGCGTTTGCTAGGCTCGAGGCAGGAAACGGGGGCATCAATGGCGAAACACAGGATTGGCTTGATCGAAGGCGACGGCATCGGGCACGAAGTCGTGCGGGCGGCGCGCAAAGTGCTGGACGGCATCAGCAGCGTCGGCGGGCTCGAGTTCGACTGGGTCGAGGCCGAAGCGGGCTGGGAGCTTTTCGAGCGCACCGGCGACAGCATCCCGGAGGTGACGCTGGAAAAAGTCAAGGATTGCGAGGCGACATTGTTCGGCGCAGCCACCAGCCCGAGCAAGAAGGTTCCAGGTTTCCGGGGCGCGATCCGCCACATGCGCCGCGCGCTCGATCTGTACGCCAACGTGCGCCCCGCCAAGCACCATCCCGTGCCCGGTTCGAGGCCCGGCGTCGACCTGATCATCGTGCGCGAGAACACGGAAGGTCTGTACGTCGAGCAGGAACGCCTCTACATGGACGGCGAGATCGGCATCGCGGACACGGTCATCACGCGCCGCGCCAGCCGCCGCATCGGTGAGTACGCCGCGAAACTGGCGATTAGCAGGCCGCGCAAACAGCTCTACATCGCGCACAAGGCCAACGTGCTGCCCGTGACGCAGGGTTTATTCTTGAACACGGCTCGAGCCGAAGCCGAGAAGGTCGCGGGCCTGGACGTGCAGGACATCATCATCGACAACTGCGCGATGCAGCTCGTGACGCGCCCGGAGCGCTTCGACGTGATCGTCACGACCAACCTGTTCGGCGACATCATCTCCGACTTGACGGCGGGATTGGTCGGCGGCCTGGGCATCGCCGCGTCCGGCAACATCGGCGAGAAATACGCGGTCTTCGAATCCGTTCACGGCAGCGCGCCGGACATCGCCGGAAAGGGCATCGCCAACCCGACCGCGACAATCCTGGCGGCCTGCCTGATGCTGCGCCACATCAACGAAAGTGTGATTGCGGATCGGCTCGAGAAGGCCGTGGATGTTGCGCTCGAACACGGGCCGCGCACGGGCGATCTGGGCGGCAACGTCGGCACGGAAGCCTTCGCGGACGTGGTGCTCGAGGCGTACAGGACGGCCTGAGTTTCAAACGAGACCGTCTAGCACGCGATTCCAGATATGCGTGCTGGACGGTCTTCTCGTTGGACTCGGGCAACGGCACGGAATCTGCGGCGAACCTGCACCCGAGCGCGGCTTGCGCGGATTGTCGGGGGCATTCCTGAGACGGGCTTTCATCCAAAGTCCGCCGTCACAGACGCACGATCCCGCGCTTGGAGTCTCGAGATCGCGTCACTGACGGTTTCAAGCTGTAGGAAGCTCTAAATGTGGTGTGCTGGACTGAGTTCGACACCAGCGCTTGTGCCTCAGGCTTTCAAATGGCTAGAATCCTGGGCATGACCCAACCCGCGACCGACACCGCCAACCTGAGCGCGCTCGAGGCAGACAGACGCATCAACGTGCTCGACCAGGGCTTCGTGCGGTTGATCGACGTGATGGGCGACGACGCCCGGATCGTGCAGGCCGCCCGCGTGTCCTACGGCGACGGCACCAAAACCGTGCGCGAGGACGCCGGATTGATCGATTACCTGATGCGCCACAAGCACACCAGCCCGTTCGAGATGGTCGAATTCACGTTTCATATCAAAGCGCCGATCTTCGTGGTGCGCCAGTGGTTCCGCCACAGGACGGCTTCCGTCAACGAGATATCGGCCAGGTATTCCGTGATGCGCGATGAGTTCTACTTGCCCGACCCGTCCGACTTGCGGGCGCAATCCGCGAAAAACAAGCAGGTCGGCGAGGGCGCGCTGCCCGACGATGCCGCCCGCGCCGCCGCCAGGCGCATCCGCGATGCGCAACGCGAGAGCTTCACCGTCTACGAGGAATTGCTGGAACTCGGCGTGGCCCGCGAACTGGCCCGCGAGGTGCTGCCCGTCGGCCTGTACACCGAATTTTACTGGAAGCAGAACCTGCACAATCTGCTGCACTTTTTGCGCCTGCGCCTCGACTGGCACGCGCAAGCCGAGATTCGCGCCTACGCCGATGCCGTAGCCAGGTTCGTGTCCCAGGCCGTGCCCGCGACCTGGGCCAGCTTCGAGGAGCACATGCTCAACGGGGCGAACCTTTCCGGCAAGGAACTCGATGCGGTTCGCGCGTTGATCTCGAGAGAAGCCTTGCAGACGGCGCTCGAGTCGCAGGGCATGTCGAAATCGCGCATCCAGGAAGCCTTGGACAAGCTCTACCCGCCGCGTTGAACGCAATCTGCGTGCTGGACGGTGTTTCCACCCGAGACACCGTCCAGCACGCTTATTTCTGTTGTGGCCTCGGTTCGGTCATCCGTGATTGGGGCGCGAAATTCGGCCAGCCCGACTCGAGGCGAACGCTCCAGCCCCATAAACCGCATCCGCCGCGCGCACGACGAGACTTCACCCGAGCGCAGTAAGGTTTATGAAAGCTAAAGCGTGCGAGTATAGGTTTGTGGCAGACAGGCTTCGATCCCTTCGGGCAAACAAAACGCGCCAGGCACGCTCTTTGCAAATGAGCGGCGAATTGCGAAAGCGTGTGAAATTTGACCTCTGCTTTCGGAGCCCACAGCTAGAATCGCTTTTGAAGTGACCCATCGTTAACGTCGCGTGACCTCAAACCAGGGGGATCTATGCAGGAACTGTTCAAGCGACTCGTCAACCCGCGCATCGAGGCCATCGGTCTCGAGGTCGGTACGAGCGCCATCAAGATCGTCGAGCTTCGTTCCGGTTCTCCACCGAGCCTGCGCGCTCTGGCCATCCGCCCCACGCCTCCCGGAACCATCCAGGACGGACAGGTGATCGAACCGCAAGCCATCGCTGCCGAGATCAAGGCAGGACTGGCCGAGGCGAAGATCCGCAACAAGTACGTCGTCACGTCCATCGCCAACCAGGCCGCCATCACGCGCATCATCCCGATGCCGAAGATGAGCCTCAAGGAGCTCGACGAGGCGATCAAGTGGGAAGCCGAACGCTACATCCCCTTCCCGATCGACGAGGTCGTGCTGGATTACGACATCCTCGACAACCCCGACGATATCCCCGCAGACGGACAGATGGAAGTCATGATCGCCGCCGCACAACACGAAACCATCGCTCGTCTGGTCGAAGTCATCAAACTGGCTGGCCTCGAGCCCGTCGTGATCGATGTCAAGCCCTTCGCTGCCCTTCGCGCCCTGCGCGGCAGCCTGCTCGGCGAGCACGTCTCCAAGACGACGCTGACCAACACCTCCACCTTCACCGAATCCGGAGAAGTCGGCGTGGTGCTCGAGATCGGTGCGAGCAATTCGACCATCGCGCTGGTGCGCGGCGAGCGCGTGCTGATGAACCGCAACATCAACGTTTCCGGCGATGATTTCACCGTGGCAATCCAGAAAGCTTTCGGCCTGGATTTCAACACCGCCGAAGACGTGAAACTCAACTACGCCACCGCCACCATCCCGACCGAAGACGAAGAAGACCTTTTGGACTTCGACGTCAACCGCGAACGCTACAGCCCCGCCAAAATCTTCGACGCGATTCGCACGCCGTTGCTGGATCTGACCACGGAAATCCGCCGAAGCCTCGAGTTCTACCGCGTGCAATCCGGCGATATCAACGTTGACCGGATGTACCTGGCGGGCGGCGGCGTGCACCCGGGGCCGGGGGTGCCGATGGCGGCG
>CAXTKV010000106.1:0-17679 GCA_964244895.1 uncultured Deinococcales bacterium | reverse complement strand
CGAGATCACCGGGCTCGAGACCATCCCGAAGGTCAGGATCACGAGCGCCACCCAACGGTTCATGCCCCGAGCCTAGCAGCCATTCGCCCGAGGTCAAATTCCCAGGCTGGTCTTGGTGAACAAGGCGGCGGGCGTGAACCCCGCCGCGCGGATGTTGGCGTCCGCGCCCTGCTCGCGATCCACGACGTACACGATCCGCTCCACGCGTCCGCCCAACTCGACCAGCAGGTTCGCCGCGCGAATCGCCTGTCCCGCCGTGGTCAGCACGTCCTCGATCAACGCCAGCTTCGCGCCCGGTTGGAGCACGCCCTCGATCAATTTGCTGGTGCCGTAGTCCTTGGCGGCCTTGCGCACGATCACGAACGGCAAACCGACCTCCAGCGAGACCGCCGTGACCAGCGGCACCGCGCCCAGTTCCACGCCCGCCAGCATCTCCAGTCCGTCCGGCAGCAAGCCCGCCAGCCCCTCCGCGATGGGTTTGAGGATCTTCGGATCGGTGCTGAAGCGGTACTTGTCCATGTAGTACCTGGAACGCTGTCCGCTGGAAAGCAAAAAATCGCCCTCCAGGTACGCGGCCTTCACGAGTGCTTGTCCCAGCGCGGTCAGGTCGAGGCTCATACCGCGGATTCTAACAAGCCCGAAGACCGTCCAGCACGGTGTTCTCGAGCATCCAAGAATATGCGTGCTGGACGGTGCTCTTCGATGTTCCTCGCGGCTTTTAGTACGCAGCCATCAAAGCGCGTAGTACGCGACCACCGCGACCGTGATGCCCAGCAGCGCACCCACGAACACCTCGAAGTACGTGTGCCCCAAGAGTTCCTTCAACGGCTTGGGCGAGAAACCCTCGCGCACCACAGCCCGCAACTCCTCGACCAGATCGTTCAGCAACGTGGCCTGCACGCCCGCCGCGCGGCGGATGCCGGTCGCGTCGTACATCACGATCAAACCGAAGACGGTCGCAATCGCAAAAAACGGGCTGCCGAAGCCGAACTGAATCCCCAACGAGGTCGCCAGACCGCAGACGGACGCCGTGTGAGACGACGGCATTCCGCCCGTCTCGAGCGCCCGGTCGGGAGCCCACTTGCGATCAAGCAGCAAAATCAGCAGGACTTTCAGTACCTGCGCGATGGTCAGGGCGGTCAGCGCGACGATCATGGGTTTGTTGGTGAAAATTTCTGGCACGCTCCGGGATTCTATCCCGCGTCCCGTTCCAAAAGACGTTCACGCCCGAGCCATTCCAGAAAAGGCTCGCCCCGCCGTTCCAGGCTGCGCTCGAGCTTCCTGGCGCAGGTGCAGTCCGTGCAGGCCCACGGCTCGCGCCCCGTCTCGTGCTTGCAGGCGGCGCGATCGGCGGCATCGGTGATCTGAAGCAACTCGAAGTACGCCTCCCAGTACGGGCGTTCCTCCTCGAGCGGAGCGGTACAGAAGCAGACCTCGACCCATTCGGTCGTCCCGTCGGGCATGGCTCTGGCGTTCCTCATGTCGCGCAGGTACTCGCCGCCCGCCACCGACCCGCGCCCGAGCGTGCGCTTCTCGATGGCGCGTTTCAGCGCGCTGGATTGTTCGGGTTTGAGGATCGCGCGGACGTGGTAGCGCACACTCGGATTATAAATCGTTCAGAGAACACGGTCTCGCGCGTGAAATCAGCGCCTCGCGTCGGTAGGGCTCGAGAATCCTGAATTGGAGTGGTAGAACCTAATCCCGGCGCGAGTCTCGGGCTGATCTGCAAACAACACCGTCCAGCACGCATACCTGAAAACGTGTGCTGGAGCGCGAATAGCCCGTCAGGTGCTGTCTGATGAGCAAGAACGGTGTTCTCTCGAACCGCGCTCCAGCAATTACGCCTTCTCGAGCTGGCGTTTGCAGGCCAGAACGGTGTTGTACAGCAGGTGCGCGACCGTCATCGGGCCGACCCCGCCTGGGCTGGGGCTGACCGCGCCCGCCACCTCCCAGACTTCCGCGCTGACATCCCCGGTCAGTTTGTCCGCGCCGTCCACCACGATGCGGTTGGTGCTGACATCGATCACGGTCGCGCCGGGCTTGACCATGTCCGCCGTGATGAAATTGACCCGCCCGACGGCGCTCACCAGCACGTCCGCTTCGCGCGTCAGGCTGGCCATGTTCGCCGTCCTGGAATGCGCGATGGTCGCGGTCGCGTTGCGCTCGAGCATCAAGGCCGCTAAGGGCCTGCCGACGAGCTGCGAACGGTTGATGATCACGGCGCGCGCACCCTCCAGGGGCACGCCGTAAAAGTCCAGCATCGTGATGATCCCGGCGGGCGTGCAGGGGCGCAATCCGGGTTGCCCCGCCCACAACCGCCCGACGTTCATCATGTGCAATCCGTCCACGTCCTTGTCCGGGCTGATGGTTTCCAGCACCACGGATTCGCGGATTGGTGATCCCTTCGGGAAGGGCAGTTGCACCAGGATGCCGTGGGTGCCGGGATCGGCGTTCAGTCGGTGAATGAAGGCCAGCAGGTCGGCTTCGGTGGTGTCGGCGGGTAGTTCACTCAGGGTGCTTTCCAGGCCCACGCGCTTGGCGCGCCGGGCTTTCATGCGCGTGTAGGACACGCTGGCCGGATCGTCACCGACGCGCACGACGTGCAGGTGCGGCACGGCGGGAAGGGCTCGCATTTCTTCTTTGGCGCGGTTCAGCAGGGCTTCTGCGGCGGGATCACCCGCGAGGGAGCGTGCTTGAGTCATCACAACCTCCTGAAGACCGTCCCAGACGGTGTTTCTCGAGGAACACCGTGCGGAACGCGACGCAAAAGATTACCACCTGGAGCGGCGGACGATACGGATGAGAACCCTCGCTGGAACCCTCACTGGCTGATCTTGGCCCTCGTCGGCTCGAGGCGCACGCCCTCGACGGGTTTGCCCTGGTTGTCCATCGGCGTCAACCTGACCTCGAGCGCCTTGTTCGGCGAGACCTGACGCGATCCGAGCGCCAGGGCGTAAGCCACGCGATCCACCTGCGGGCGCGTGCCGATCACGGTGACCTCACCGGGGTTGACTTTGATCCGCAAGGGTGGCGCGCCGGAGGTCTCGAGGAGCGCCGCTCGAACCTCGGTTTTCTCGCGCACGACGGCGTTCAAGGTGCCAGACGCGCGGGCCGGCTCGAGGCGCACCAGGGTCAATCCGGATGGCGGTGTGACCGTCACGGGGCGGTTGAAGAAGCCGTCCGGCAGGCTGTTGACATCCACGCTGGCCTCGATCACGCTGGACGGCAGCCCTTCCAGGCGCGTGCGGTTGCCTTCCAGGGTCACGCGGATGGTTTTGGGCAGGTCGGACACGACGCGTTCAGCCCCCGCACCGCGCACGATCAACGGCACTTCCAGGCTGCGCTGGATGGTGACGCGACGGTCGGCGGTCGCGGCGAACCACAGCACGATGGCGGCCACCAGCGCGCCTAATTTCTGCGGGAAGTTGTGCCACAGACGCCACCCGGATGGGGTGGTCAAACCCGAACGCCATTCCTCGAAGACGCCCGTGATGCGCCCGATCTCGCGCGGCGGGTTCGTGCGCGGCGGGTCATTCTGCACGCGCCCTCACCTCGTCCCTGGCAGGGCTTTCGGGCTGTGCTGGCGAGTCGCTCGGGCGCGCGCGGAACAGGCTGAAGGCGGCGCCCGAAGGCGTCTCGAGCGCGCCCTCGCGCAGGCGCTCGCGCAACTCGCCCAGGTTCAAGTCCGGCGAGAGCTGCCCGCCGAAAGCGATGCGGATGCTGCCGCGTTCCTCTGAAACCACGATCACCAGCGCGTCCGAGACTTCCGAAAGGCCGATCGCGCTGCGGTGGCGCGTGCCGAAACGCCTGTACGCGCCCTCCGAGAGGTTCGAGAGCGGGAAGACGCAACCCGCCGCGATCACGCGACCGTGGTGGACGATCACGCCGCCGTCGTGCAGGGGCGTGTTGCGAGCAAAGACGGTTTCCAGCAGGCTGGCGCTGACCTCGGCATCCATGCGCGTGCCGGTGGCGGCGTACTCGCCCAGCGGTGTGCGGCGCTCCAGCGCGATCAGCGCCCCCACGCGGCGTTCCGCCAGGCGTTCGACCGCCCGCGAGAGCTCACCCACGACCGCCGCCGTCGGTGCGGGTTCGCGCACGCCGCCGCGACCGATGCGCTCCAGCACGGCCCGCAATTCGGGTTGAAAGACCACCACCAGCGCGAACAACCCGACCGTGGCGAGCTGCGCCAGGATGAAGCTGATGGTGCGCAATTCCAGGCGGTTGGCGGCGTACCAGACCAGTCCGAAGACGATCAAGCCGCGCACCAGGTTGATGGCTCGGGTGCTCGAGACAAGCTTGTAGCCCTGGTAAAGCAGGATCGCTACCAGGAGAATATCGAGCCCGTCGAGCACGCTAAACGGCATCGGAGATCATTGTACGCCTGCGACCTCTCGAGCGTCTGAAGACTTCCTCAAGATTCGTGAATGCAACAAAAACATCGTCCAGGACAGCTTATTTCTGATCTCGAGAAATTGCGTCTGGGACGGTATTTTCTGATAGTTCAAATTTCTGACCTGATTCGGAAGCCGTTCTGGACGGTGTTCGCTTCAGCTCGCAATCATCCGGAACCGATCGCGGATATACTCGCGCCACCCTTCAAGGAGGTCGCATGAACTGCTGGTCGTCGATGGTCGTGGCAATCGCAGGACTGACCCTGGCTTTACAGACCGTCCCGGCAGCAGCCCAGATGCCACCAATCGGTAAGAGAGTCGTGCTAATGGGTACGATACAAAGGGCACCAGGCAATAGCGTGCGTCCGGGTGAAACCACCCGCCCAGAAGTGAGGCCCGGCGCGTATGCGTTCGTGGCTGCATTCCACAAAGGCCGTTCCGGGTACAAAGGAGCGATTGACGGCTCCAAGACTGAGCGCTACGGCGCTCCCGGCGCGAAGATCCCGCTCGAGACCGACCAGACCACCGTCGAATCCGCCTTCGACCGCGCCAGGAAAACCACCGTGGACTCACTCAACAACCCCGAATACCTCAAAGCCCCACCGACCGTTCCCGCTCGAGCCACCGCGATCTCGGGTGTTGCGCCATCCGGCACGGTCGCGCAAACCGATGTCACGCGCTTGACCATCAACTACAGGCGCGCCAAGGGCGATTACGACGGCTGGAACCTGTGGGTCTGGGCGTCCAAACCCGGCGCGCTCGAGGGCAAGGCGTACCCGTTCACCGCCAAAACGGACTTCGGAATGAAAGCCGTCGTGGACATCCCCGGCAAGCACACGCAGTTCGGCTTCATCGTTCGCAAGGGCGAATGGCAGGCCAAGGACATCGAAACCGATCGTTTCGTGACCGTGCCGGATTCGGGCAACGCCGAAATCTTCGCGTTTCAGGGCCGCAAGGACTTCGAAACTTCCCGCACCGCCGCCGACGCGTACCTGGCGCAGGCCGCGCCGCCCAGAGGATTGCCAGCCTTCTTGGACAGCGCCGACACGATCCGCGCCGCGCTCGAATCCCCGATGGCGCTCTCGAGCCTTCAGGCTCAGGCGCGCGTCACGTTGGGCGGCAAACCGATCCGGGTCGTGTCCGTCAGCGCGAGTGCACCCGCGAGCGGCACGCAGGACAGCACCGACCCCAACAAGGTCGTGCTGCCCGGAACGATCCAGAGCGCGCTCGGCGATAACGACTGGAACCCGAACGGCGACGTGACCCGCATGACGGAAGTCTCGGCGGGCGTTTTTGAATTCGTGGCGGCCTTCCCGAAAGGAAACTTCGAGTACAAGGTCGCGCGCGGCGGGTCGTGGGCGCAAAACTGGGGTGCGAACTTTCAGATGGACGGCACGAATATCGGGCTGGCCGTGCAAAAAGATGGTCAGATCGTCAAGTTCGTGGTCGATTTCAACGCCAAGACCGTCAGGGATTCCGTCAACAACCCCGACCTGAAAGCGCCCGACAGCGTGCCGCCCAGGGCCACACCCGCCGCCCCGCCAATCTCGGATCAAAACGTCAGCCTGGTCGCGCTCAAGCTCGAGCGCGCCCTCACGCCGGACGACATCACGAAATTCATCGAGTTGCGCATCGGCGATGACCTGCCGCGCACCGTCTACATCCGCGATGCGCTCGACGATAGACCGTACTGGTACACCGGTGACGACCTCGGCTCGAGATACACCAGGGCTGCCACCGACTTCAAGCTCTGGACGCCCGTGGCTGGAAGCGTGGAACTCTTCTTGTTCGAGAACGCCGTGGACGGCCCCAGCCGGATTCTGGACATGAAACGCGAACCGCACGGCGTCTGGAGCCTGAGCGTCAAAGGCGACCTGCACGGCGCGTACTACCAGTACCGCATCAAGAGCTACAACGAAACCCGCGTGGTGGCCGACATCAACTGCTACGCCGCATCGCCGGACTCAAAACGTTCGATGGTCGTGGATCTGGGACAGACCAACCCGCAAGACTGGGGCAAGGCCAGACCACCGTCCCAGACGCACCCCACCGATGCCGTGCTGTACGAATTGCACGTCCGCGACTTCACGATCGACCCCTCGAGCGGCGTCAAACCCGAATGGCGAGGCAAGTACCTGGGTTTATCGCAGCGCGGCACGAAAACCCCCGTTGGCCACCAGAAAACGGGCCTCGATTACCTGGTGGATCTGGGCGTGACCGACGTTCACCTGCTGCCGATCCAGAATTTCAACCCTGGCAACTCCCAGACCTACAACTGGGGCTACGAGACGAACCTCTTCAACGTCCCCGAAGAGCAGTACAGCACCGCGCCCGGCAACCCCGCCAATACCATCAAGGATGTCAAAACCATGATTCAGGCCATGCACGCTGCCGGGCTGCGCGTCGTGATGGACGTGGTTTACAACCACACCATGCCCGCCAGTGGCGAGGACAGCGCCTTCTGGGAAACCGTGCCGTACTACTACTTTCGCACCAACGATCGCGGTGACCTGCAAAACGAATCCGGCGTCGGTAACGCCATCAACGACGAACGCCCGATGGTCAAAAAATACATTCGCGATTCCCTCAAATACTGGGTCAACGAATACCGCGTGGACGGTTTCCGCTTCGATCTGGTCGGCATGTTCACCAAATCGACCGTGCAGAACCTGACCAGCGAACTGCGCAAGATTCGCCCAGACCTGGTCTTGTACGGCGAACCGTGGACGGGTGGCGGCCCCGTGCGCTTCGGCAAGGGCTCACAGCGCGGTACGGGCTTCGCCATCTTCAACGACAACATCCGCAGCGCCATTCGCGGCGACCTGGACGGCGCGCAACCCGGCTTCGCGATGGGCGGCTTGACCTCGAGCACCGCGCTCAAAAAGGGACTGGTCGGCAGTTTCGCGTATTCCAGCGACATCTTTGACTTCACCGACAACCCGACCGAGACCATCAACTACGTCTCCGCCCACGACAACCTGACGCTCTGGGACAAAATCGAGAAAGCCATGCCGGACGCGACCCTGGAATTGCGCGCGCGCGCCGTCAAACTCTCCGGCGCGATCATCCTGGTCAGCCAGGGCATCCCGTTCCTGGAAGGCGGCCCAGAGATGGGACGCACCAAAGGCGGCAACCGCAACACCTACAACGCCGGGGATGCGCTCAACAAGTACGACTGGACGCGCGGCACGCAATTCCAGAACGTCCAGGCGTACTACAAGGGTCTGATCGCCATCCGCAAAGCCAACCCCGCGTTTCGCCTCTCGAGCGCCAGCGACGTGCAACGCGCCCTGAAATTCCTGCCCGATTCGAGCCTGCCCATCGCCACCGTCGCCTTCACGCTCGAAGGTGGCTCTCAAGGCGCGTGGAAACGCACCCTGGTGATCCTGCACGGCTCGCGCAACCCCGACCAGACGCAACTGCCGCCCGGAACCTGGAACATCGCCGCCAACGGCGACCAGGCCGGACTGACCAGCCTGGGAACGGCGACTGGAAGCCTGAAGCTCGAGCCGTTGAGCGCGTACATCCTCTATCAGAATTGAGAGAGGTCAAAGGTCAAAGGTGAAGGGTCAAAGAGAACATCGTCCAGGACGGTGTTCTTTGGGTTTTAGAAAGTGCGTCTGGGACGGTGTTCTCGAGACCCACGACCAGATTTCTGCAAAAGAAGACCCAGCCGCGCGTTCTGGCGAGGGCGAACACGTCACGCGTCAAACTCCGTGTGCGCCCTCCGAAATGAATGGATGACGAACTGCTCGCCGTTCGAGAACGTGATCGCGCGATGCCGCCCCAGACGCATATCCCGATGCTCAAAAAGCACCGTCCAGGACGATGTTCCCGCTTTTACCTTTTACCCTCTGCCTCTACCTACACCGTCACGGTCGCGCGCGAAACGCGGTTCTTGCCGTCGCGTTTGGCCTGGTACGCCGCGCGATCCGCGCGATCCAACACGTTGGCAGCGGTGTCGTTCGCGTTGCCCCGAGCAACGCCCAGGCTGGCGGTGATCGCCTGAGCTTCGACGGTGATGGCGGACAGGTTGCGCCGGATGGCTTCCGCCACGCGCAATCCGGCCTCGAGCCGCGCACCGGGCAGTACCACGAAGAACTCGTCACCCGCGTAACGCGCGGCGGCATCCTCGCTGCGGGCGCTGGCGCGCACCACCCGACCGACCTCGCGCAGCACGTGATCGCCGATCGCGTGGCTGTGATTGTCGTTCCAGGATTTGAAATCGTCGATGTCGATGAACACCACGCACGCCCCGCCGCTCGCCAGCGCGTTCTCGAGGACGCTCGTACCGTGCGTGCGCGTGAACAACCCGGTCAGTTCATCCACCGTCAAACGCTGCTCGAGATGGTCGCGTTCGCGT
Organism: uncultured Deinococcales bacterium; assembly: GCA_964244895.1. Taxonomy (GTDB): domain Bacteria; phylum Deinococcota; class Deinococci; order Deinococcales; family JAAFIG01; genus CAXTKV01. Next base: position 8,925 of record CAXTKV010000106.1, on the reverse strand, counting down.
TCGACCACTTCCAGGCTGCGCAACGCCGTTCGGTACTGGCGCAGGATCGCGCTGGAAAAAGTCAATATGAGCGCCAACGATCCGACCCAGAGCATCGGCGGAATTCCAGTGCGCACGATCACGTTGATGAAATCCAGACTGCCGAAAACGATCAGGATCGCGCCGGAAAGCATCAACTCGCGGTGTCCGAGCGTGGCGCTGGATCGGCGCGCAATCTCGCGGAACGTCCAGGCGGTACCGAGCGCCAGGAGCGCGAACAACGGCCCGAACCACGCTCCGGGCGCGGGCAACGGCAACCCCAGATCGGATATGGATTGCCCTTGCACGAACGCCCCACCGTCAAAGATCAGCGCGATGGCCACGACGATAGCGGTCGCCCACAACACGTATTCCTTCCAGTCCGGGCGTTCGCCGTGAAGACGTTTCACGAAGGCGATGGCGGTCGGCGGAATGAAAGCGATCACGGCCAGCATCAGGCGCGCGCCCTTGACGATCTCGAGCCAGCCGTTGACGTTCACGAAGTACAGACCCATCAGCGCCGCGTTGATCAGCACCAGCAGGCGGTACACCCACAACAGCATCCTGTCCTCGCCTCGCCGCAAGTCCAGGCTGAGGCTCAGCCCCCAGACCAGCAAGGACAGCAGCCCGACCACCGCGAGCGGCACTGAGGTGAGGTTGAGGCTGATCTGATACGGCACGCTTCGAGTATCGTACTGATTTTCCGCACTTCGTGTATTGAACGGTGCGCAGACCCTTTCGGGACGCGGTTCCATTGATTCGATTCCGTTTTCGGGTTTTGAGGCTCGGACATCAGTCTCGTGCGCATCGCCCTGCACATTCTCTCGAGGTTTGCCCGCTAAACACCGTCCAGCACGCGAATCTGAAAATGCGTGCTGGCGCGATCCTGCCCGATGGATGCATGTTCACGAGCAAGAAGCGCGAGTAGCCCGATAGGTGCGCATCAGCGAGCGAGAACGGTGCGCTCAAGAACGGTGCGCTCGAGAAACCCTAGACGCCCAGCAAATCCGTCCTGGACTTCGCCACCGGCACGCCGTTCGCACCCGCGAAGGCGTTGACTTCCTCGATGAAGCGCTTGAACAAGTAATTGCTGTCGTGCGGCCCCGGCGATGCCTCCGGGTGATACTGCACGCTGAACACCGGGTAGCGGATGTGCGCCATGCCTTCCAGGGAATTGTCGTTCAAATTCACGTGCGTGATCTGGAAGTGATCCTTGACCGAATCCGCATCCACCGCGTAGCCGTGATTCTGCGCGGTGATCTCTATTTTGCCCGTGATCAGATTTTTGACCGGCTGGTTGCCGCCCCGGTGCCCGAACTTCATCTTGAAGGTCTTGCCACCGACCGCCAATCCCAGAATCTGGTGCCCCAGGCAGATGCCGAAGGTCGGCAGCAAGCCCAGCAGCTTCCAGGCCATCTCGTGCGCGTAGACGGGCGCGCTCGGGTCGCCGGGGCCGTTCGAGAGGAACAAGCCGTGCGGGTGCAGGGCCATGATCTGCGCGGGCGTGGTGCTGGCCGGGACCACGATGGCTTCCGCACCGATCTCTGCGAGTTTCTTGATGATCGTGTGTTTGATGCCGAAATCCACCAGCACGATGCGCTTGCCCTTCTCGAGCGTCGGGTAGACGTAGGGCAGGTGCGTCGTGACTTCCGGGCACATATCGCGCCCGTCGATGTCCTCGTGGTGCTTGGCCCTGGACACCAGCAACGCTTCCTCGTACTGCGTGAACTCGCCGAACGGGTCTTCCGGGTGCGTGTACGACCGGTGCGCGACCACACCCTTGACCACGCCACCGATCCGCAAGCGCCGCACCAGCGCGCGCGTGTCAATTCCCTCTATGGAAATCACGCCGTACTGCTTGGCGAAACTTTCCAGGCTTTGCGTGGCTCGGTGGTTGCTGTAGTGCCGCGTGAATTCCCTCGAGATGAACCCCCGCACGAACGGCTTGCTGGATTCCATGTCGTAAACGGTGATGCCGTAATTTCCGATGTGCGGGTAGGTCATGCAGACGATCTGCCCGTTGTAACTCGGGTCGGTCATGATTTCCTGGTAGCCCGTCATGGACGTGTTGAACACGACTTCCCCGACGGTTTCGCCGCGTTGACCGAAGGCGTACCCCCGGTAGACCGTCCCATCCTCGAGCGCCAGCACCGCGCGTTCACGTTTCAGCATCTTGATCTCCGTTCGCCGCGAATGAGCGACTCGAATACATACATTACCATGAATCCTTATACATATTGCGCGCTGTTCTTGATTTAACAAATATCGTTCAGGACGGGATAAATTGACTGATCTCGCTCAATACGATCCTTGCATAGCCCTGGAGTCGAAGCTTCCACCTCAATTTAACCGCCATCTCTGGGTAAAGGCTCGAAAACCACCCTTCGCAACGCGTGATAAACGTAAGTATGCCGTCCAGGACGGCATACTTGAAGCTTAGAAAGACCGTCTGGGACGGTGGTAGGATTCCCTTGTGAGCGCCGCGATCTCTCAGAAAACCCGTCCGATCCACTGGGACGAGGTCGTCGGTCAGGAACACGTCAAGGACGTGCTGCGCCCGGCGCTCGAGCGCGGACGGATCGGTCACGCGTACCTGTTCAGCGGGCCGCGCGGCGTGGGCAAGACGACCACGGCGCGATTGATCGCCATGACGGTCAACTGCGACGACGCCACCGCCGTTAAACCGTGCGGCGTGTGCGAATCGTGCCGGATGGTGATTCAGGGCCGCCACCCGGACGTGCTGGAGATCGACGCGGCCAGCAATAACAGCGTCGAGGACGTGCGCGACCTGCGCGAGAAAGTCGCGCTGCAACCGATGCGCGGCACCAACAAGGTTTACATCCTGGACGAGGCGCACATGATGTCCAAGAGCGCCTTCAACGCATTGTTGAAAACGCTCGAGGAGCCGCCAGCGCACGCGGTTTTCATCCTGGCAACCACCGAACCCGAACGCCTGCCGCCGACGATCCTCTCGAGGTGCCAGCATTACCGTTTCAGGCGCTTATCCGTCTCTGAGATCGCCGGGAAGCTCGGAGGTATCGCCGCGCGAGAAGGCGTCAACGCCGACAAGCGCGCGCTCGATCTGATCGCTCGGGCGTCCGACGGCGCGATGCGCGACGGCGAGAGTCTGCTCGAGCGCCTTCTGGCCTCCGGCGAGCCCGCGCTGACGCTCTCTCAGGCGGAGGGCGCGTTGGGCTTGCCGCCGCAGGAACGCATCGGGGCACTGGCGCTCAACCTGGCTCGAGGCGAGACGGGCATGATGCTCGAGACGCTTGGACAGCTGTACGCCGATGGTTTCGCGCCACGCACGGTCACGGAACGCGTCAAGATCGCGCTGCGGGACGCGCTGCACCAGCAACTCGGCGTCGGCGGTCTGCGCCCCGACGAGGACGCCGCGCCGGAAGGCGTGCTGCTCAAGCTGATCCGCGCGCTGGACGAAGAAGACCAGCGCTTCGCGCGCGCTTCCGACCTGATCGCGCTCGAGATGGCCTTCACCAAAGCGTTCCTGGCCTCGCAGGATGCGGGTTCGGGCGCGGGCGGTTCAGACCCGGCGCTGGCGGCTCGGGTTACGGCGATCGAACGCGCCCTCAAGGACGGCGCATCCAGGCCCGCACGTTCCAGCGCGCCCGATTTCGACCCGATGGCGCGCACGCCCCGCCCAACTCGAGCCCCGGAAGCCCGAGCCTCCGAGCCCGATGAACCCGCCCCGCGTCCGCAGGACGATTCAAGAACACCGTCCCAGACGCAACCTGCTGTAAACACACCGTCTAGAACAGCGTCCGTGCGATCATCCGGTACCTGGGGCGATGTCGTCACGCGCGCCAAGGCGCAACTCAAAGCCTTCCTGCGCGAAGGCACGGGAGACGTGCTGGACGGCGTGATCGTCTTGACGTACGGCGCGAAACACAAATGGCACGCCGAGCAGGTCGCGGCCAAATTGACCGACGTTCACGCCTTGGTGCGCGAGGTTTTCGGGGATGGGTTCGACCTGGAACTGGTCATGCCGGACGGGTCAAAAAAAAACTCGAGCGGTCGCACTGACGTAGGTTCCGCGCGCCCGATCCCTGCGCCGCAAGTCCATCAGGAACCTGCCCCTCGCGCCGTTGCGCCTCTCGAGCCAGCGATCCAGACCGTCCCGCGCCCGAGTGAACCCGCCCAGACTCGAGCCTCGAGCGCCCCAGTCGAGGTGCTCGAGCGCCCATCCGTCACGACCCTGCCCGAGACGCACCGTTCCGCCGCCGCGCTCGTCCAGGACGGGCCGATTCAAGCTGAACCGCTCGAGTTCGAGCAACTCGGGGCCGCGCCGCTCGAGCCGGGATTGTTCGGCCTGCAACCCGCGCCGATCCCGGAGGAACCCGTACCCAGCGAACCGTACTTCGAGGGCGAGGAAATCGAGCCTGCCGCGCAAACACCGTCCCAGACGCAAGAACTCGAGATTCAAACGGCACCGTCCCGGACGGTTTCCCCGGAACCCTTCCGCGACGAAATCCCCGAACGCTACGTGCCACACGAGGCCGCACCCGAGCAACCCACCAGCCAGGGGCTCGAGGTCACGGACCTCTCCGCCCTCGAGGATGCCCCGCCCCTGGAAGCCTTCGACATGGGCGACCTGCCCGACGTGCCGGACGAGGCCAAGATCAAAACCGCCAAGGTTTCAGCCGCCCTCCAGGGACATCCGACCTACGCACTTCTGTCCAGACTGTTCTCGCACCGCGTTCGGGAAGCGGGGTCTACAGATGTGAAAACTGTCAAAGCCGACGAAACCGCGAGCGTCCCCGACGCCGCCACCAACGCACCCGGCGCACTCGAGGAGACGGACACCGCATGAAGAAATGGTTCATCATCGCGCTGATGCCCGGTTCAATGATGCTCGGTTCAATCGCGCTGGCCGACCCCGGCAAACTGATGCTCAGCCCCGCCGTGCGTCTGGAGCGCGGGCTGGCCGTCGGCACCAACCAAACGATAGAAATCCTCGTCACATCGGACGCCATCCGCGATCAATCCACCGCCAGCATCAACATCACGCGCGCCGGACGAGCCGTCGGTGATTTCCCGCTCAAGCGCGACGGCGACACCTGGAGAACCAAACTGACCCTCGAGCTTCCCGGCCCGCAAGTCCTGACCGTGCGCATGTTCGACAAAACCCGCGTCTGGGCGGCAGCCGTGGACCTGACCGCGCTGCGTCCCGAATCGAAGGACGTACCCAAGTCGGGTCAAGAAACCGAAGACCTGGAATTCACCGTCACCAGCGGCAAACCCGGCGGTGACACGAGCGGCTGGTTGGGCATCGCGCCGTTGCTGGTGCTGATCGGTGCGGTGGCGTTCGGGACGCAAGCCTTCCGCAAACGATCCGCGCCGAAGAAATCGCAAACACCGTCCTGAAGGCTGTTCGCGGAATCTCGAGAAAGACCGTACCGGATGGTCTTTCTCGAGATTCAAAATTTGCGTGTGGGACGGTGTTTTTAACCGGAGATTCAGGGCATCCAGGACTTGTGCGCGGTCGCGCTGTGACCGAACCCTGAAGCCACCAGCGCGTCCCTCCAATCGGTCGCTGCAATCGCGATGTGCCGCTCGAGTTCAGAGAGGCTTCCCGCTGAGCGTTTCAGAACCGCGAATCGAATCCGTTCCGCGAGTTCAGCGCGGGTCGAATCCACCAGCGGCAGGTTATCGCCGCAGTCGTTGAGCAACATCTGTTCAACCCTGTCCCGCTCGCTTTCGGGAAAGAGCGCGTGAATCCGTCGCCTGGTGTCGCTATTGACTTCGATCATTGGTTCGATCTTCTCTGCGGGAGTTGCCACTCGTATCCAGGGATCGTCTCGCGCGTCCGTTCCCACTCGAGCGCCCGATCCACGTTCGTACCCACCAACTTCACGTCGTCACCTCGCCGCGCGCATCCCAGATGCGCCGCTCGGGAATGGAAACGAGCAGGCTCAGGTAGTACCCGTCGTAGCCGTAGTGATGGCCCATTCCGGGAATGGTTTGCTGGATGCAATCGACCGTCACCCGAACCAGACCGGGCGGACAGCGTGTCTCATTCGGTTGTCGCGGAAAGCCATCTGGCGTTTGGATACTCGGGAAATAGTTTTCGCTCCATGTCTCGTGTGCAGCGCAAAGAGATGCGCCCGCTGGCACCACTTTTCCCAGTTCGACCCCGAGATCGTTGTGGGGCGGCAAATGCTCGAGCACACCAGATTTTTCCAGGATTTCACCGACGGCTCGCAACTCGTCCGGTTGCGCCGTGGTGCGCCGCAAAGATGACGGGTAAAGCGCGAAGCCCGCGAAGTTCATGACTCTCAATTCGACGCGCTGGCGGTGCCGAGATGCTCGAGAGAGCCGCCACACCGCAACGCCAGTGAGACTGCTCGAACGGATTCAGGGCACACGCGCATCGCGCCGACCTCTTTCTCGAGCATTCCTACTCGTAGCCCAGGATCGTTTTGCGCGTCCGTCCCCATTCCAGCGCGCTGCTGATCCCCTGGTCAATCGTGTGTTCCGCCTTCCAGCCCAGCAAGGCCATCGCCCGATCCGCGTTGGCGTAGGCGCCAGCCACGTCGCCGGGACGGGGTGGAGCCTCGCGCTTGTTGATCGTCTGGCCGTAGACGCGCTCGAAGGCCGCGACCAGTTCCTTGACGGTCACGCCGTCGCCCGTGCCCAGGTTGATCACCAGGTAGGTGGAATCGGTTTTCTCGAGCGCCGCATCGAAGCGTTCGACGGCCCGCACGTGCGCCGCGGCCAGATCCCAGATGTGGACGAAATCGCGGATGCCGCTGCCATCGCGGGTCGGCCAGTCCGTGCCGGTGATTTCAAAGACGCTCTGTTTGCCCATGGCCGTGTCCACCAGCTTGCCGACGACGTGCGATGGGAAGCGCGCGTGGACGCCGGATCGCATTCTGGGGTCCGCGCCGATCGGGTTGAAGTAGCGCAGCGCGATGGCGCGCAACGCGGTGGCGCGGCTCATGTCCTCGAGCACCATCTCCATCATGTACTTGGTGCGGGCGTACGGGCTGGAGGGTCTGAGCGCGGATTCCTCGGTGACTTTGAACGTCGGTGTGGCATCGTACAGGCTGGCGCTCGAGGAGAAAACCACGTTGGGGTGTCCCAGGTCGACCAGCGTCTTGAAGAGTTCCAGGCTTTTGGAGACGTTCTCGCGGTAGTACAGGTACGGTTGCGCCACGCTTTCCGGCACGACGATCAACGCGGCACAATGGATCGTGCAACCGATGTCGGGATGTTCCGCGAAGATGCGCTCCAAGAGCGCCCGATCCGCGATGTCTCCGGCGTAGCTGATCCGATCCCGCACGAACTCCGGGCGTCCGGTCACGAAGGAATCCAGGATCACGGGCGTGTGCCCGTTGTCCAACAATGCGCTCGAGATGGTGCTGCCGATGTAGCCCGCCCCGCCGGTCACGAGCACTTTCATGCGTTTCTCTTCTTTGTCATCACGCCCGTATTCTGCCGCGTTTTCCTTAAGCTGGGTTGTATTACCCGACTGAACGACAGGAATACCGTCCAGTACGGTGTTTTTGAATTCCCGAAAATGTCGCCCGACACGGTTCCCCCGATTCCCAGGGTTATCCACAGGCTTTATCCACAATCGACGGCAAAATGCGCGTTTCGAATTACTCGAGAATCAAGAAATACGCTGTTCCAGACGTTGTTCTCGCGGCGCGTGAAAGCTATTCCACAACCTGTGGAAAAACCCGAGGGGTTATCCACAGGAAATTGTGGATAACACGGCCTGAGCCGCACTGGACGGGGAATTCATCTGTCATGCCAGCATCAGGGCTCGAGCTTCGGACTGAGGCTTTCGGGTTCTCGAGCCGAACCCAGGCGTGCGCCGTATGATTTCGGGTATGGAAAACCTGCTCGAGCATTTCAAATTGCAGACGCCCGCCATCCTGGCTGACCTGGAAAAACTCGTCCGACTGGAATCGCCATCGAAGGACGTGACCGCCATCAACCGCGTTCAGGACGCGATTGCTGCCATGCTCGACGGGTTGGGCGAAATTGCGCGGCACGGCACCGACCTGGGCGACGTGCTGCACTTCACGATGCGCGGCAAGTCAGCCGAACGCGTCGTGTACCTGGCGCACGCGGACACGGTCTACGCGCACGGCTTCTGGCAGCACATCTGGCGCATCGAGGGCGATCAAGTTTTCGGTCCCGGCGTGTACGACATGAAAGGCGGCATCGTCCAGGCGATCCATGCCCTGCGCGCCCTTCATCAACTCGGTCTCGAGCCCGCGTCCACCATCGAATTGCTGGTCACGCCGGATGAAGAAATTGAATCCCGCGCTGGACGTCCGTTCATCGAGAAGCTCGCCACCGGCGCGAAAGCCGTGATCGTGCTGGAACCGCCGCACCTGAACGGCGATCTGAAAGTTGCGCGCAAGGGCGTCGGCGGATACCGCGTGACCGTGCGCGGCAAGGCTGCCCACCAGGGCACGGAACCCGAGAACGGCAGGAACGCCATCGTCAGCGCCGCGCACCTGATCACCGAAATCGTCAAGCTTCAGGATTTGCCCAAAGGCACGACCCTGGGGCCGAACGTGATCCGTGGCGGCACGGTCATGAACGTCGTGGCGGACGAGGTGTATCTGGAAGTCGACCTGCGCGTTTGGTCGCAGGAAGAAGCCGACCGCGTGGACGCCGCGATTCGCGCCATCCAGCCACTGGACGGCACGACTTTTGAAATTCTGGACGGCCTGAACCGCCCGCCGATGGAACCCTCCGACGGAACCTGGAAATTGCTCGAGATGGGGCAGCGAATCGCGCACAGTCTGGGTTTCGATCCGGGCGCGGCGCGCGTCGGGGGCGGCTCGGACGGGAATTTCACGGCCAAGATTGCGCCCACGATCGACGGCTTCGGGATTCACGGCAAGAACGCTCACCAGCGCGAGCTGGAAT
>CAXTKV010000105.1:0-17824 GCA_964244895.1 uncultured Deinococcales bacterium | reverse complement strand
CCTGGGATCGGCTGATAGGGGAAGCGATACGTCAGGTGGCGTATTGATTCAATATACTAAGCGCACATACTATTAACGAGCAAACCAAAGGAGACACCATGTGGAACACCGAAGCCAGCACGATCTCGAGCGCCACGATTGAAGCCATCTGGAAGCTCTACGCCAACGTCGAAACCTGGCCGCGATGGGATCACGCCCTGGAATCCTCCAGGCTCGAGGGCGCATTCGAGGTCGGTGCTCGCGGCACAATGATCATCGAAGGTTCGCCCACAGCCCTGCCTTTCGCGCTCACCGAAGTTGAAGCCTTGATGCTCTTCACGAGCGAAACACCTCTGCCCGGCGCGACCGTCCGCTTCGTTCACACGCTGGAAATCACCCCAGAAGGCACCCGCATCACGCACCGCGCTAGCATCGTGGGCGAGGCCTGGGAACGCCTCGCAGACACGATTGGGGCAAACATCGAACGCGGTTTGCCGGAAGCTGTACACGCCCTCGCGCGGTTGGCCGAAAGCCCCCAGCACCCGAACGGGTACGATCCTTTTCATGCCCAACCCGCTCGAATCTGAATTTGCCACCCCGGAGGACAGCCCCGGATTCCTGCTCTGGCGCGTCACCAATGCCTGGCAACGCGCGATCCGGGCTGCCCTGCAACCGCACGGTCTGACCCATGCCCAATTCGTGATCCTGGCGGTGCTGGCCTGGATGAACAAATCCGTGGACACCGTCACGCAGTCGGAACTCGCTCAGCGCGCCGGGACGGACGCGATGATGACCTCGCAGATCGTGCGCGCCTTGGAGGAACGCGGATTGATCGAACGCCGCATCAACCCCGCCGATGCTCGAGCGCGGTGGTTGCGCGCCACGGACGCCGGAACCGAACTCGTGTCCCAGGCCATCGCGGTCGTCGAGGCCGTGGACGCGGACTTCTTCGCCTCGCTCGAGACAAACGATGCGCGTCGAGCGCGAGTGTTAAATCCCTCGCGCGAGTTCACTCAAACCCTCAGGCGCTTGCTCGAAAGGAAATGACATGACCCGATACTGGATCGGCGTGGCCTCAAAAAACCACGTCATGAACGGCGTTCTTGGCGGTTTCGCGCAACTCGGGCACGGCAAGAAAGCCGCGCTGGAAAGCATGAAACCCGGCGACTGGATCGCGTACTACTCGCCCCGCACGGCATTGGACGGCGGCGAGCCCGTGCAAGCCTTCACCGCGATTGGACGGATCGAACCCAAAGATGTGTACATCGGTGACATGGGGCCGGACTTCAAGCCCTTCCGCCGTGACGTGAACTTTCAAAAGATCGTCCACGACGCGCCTATTAAGCCCCTGCTCGAGCACCTGTCGTTCATCACGGACGTGAAACGCTGGGGTTACCCGTTCCATCGCGGCCATCTGGAGATGACGCGCGAGGATTTCGAGCGGATCGCGGTGGGCATGGGTCTCGAGCCGGAAAAACTCGAGGATTGAGAAAACACCGTCCAGCACGCGTTTTCATACTCGCGTGCTGGACGGTCTTCTCTACTTCTTGTGGCTCGAGAAAACCCAACGCACGAACTTCGGGTCGCGGTACGCCAGATCCCAGCAGTTGTGATCCACGCCCGGATATTCCGTGAACTTGATTGATCGGTGACCGGTTTTCCTGAGCATGATTTCCAGCACCCGAGAGCACTCGACGGGCACGACGGAATCGGCATCGCCGTGAACGTTCCAGATGCGCGCGCCGCGCAGCCTGGAGACCTCGAACGGGTCGGCAGCGCCGCAGATCGGCGCGATGGCGGCGAAACGATCCGGGTAAGCGCAGGCCATGTTCCACGCGCCCTGACCGCCCAGGGACAGGCCGGTCAGAACGGTGCGTTCGGGATTCGTCTCGAACTCGCGCTCGGTCTGCACCATCAGTCCGTACACGATCTCGAGCATCGTGCCCTTCCAGGCCAGACCATCCGGGCATTGCGGCATCAGCACCACCGCAGGCCAGCGTCCGGGCTTTTCCAGGATCGCCGCGCCGATGCCGACGGTGGTTTGTTTCCGACCGTCGCTGCCGCGCTCGCCGGAACCGTGCAGGAATACGATCAACGGCCAGCCGCCTTCGGGCGGCGCACCTTCGGGCACGTGCAGGGCGTAGGGGAGACCACCTGGCGGTTTGCGGTAGATGAATCTGGTCATGCGCGGATTCTACGGGTGCGCAAAGAAGACCGTCCAGAACGGTCTTCCTGAGGCGCGAGGATTCACGTGCTGGACGGTGTTTTGGCCTCGCGTTTGATCGGCGGCTCGAACCGTGCGCCGGGAACCAGGCCCAGGCTGCGCGGTTCGCGCTTCTGAAGGAACTGATCGATCATCACGGCGGCCCGGTTGCCCGCGCCCGCCGCGATGCTGACCTGCTGCGTCTGCGGTTGCACGTCGCCCGCCGCCCAGACGCCCTCCAGCCACGCATCGTCAGCTCGCCCGGCCAGCCGCGCCTGACCGCGCGGCAGGGTCAGGATGTGGCCTTTCGGCCCGATCTCGAGCCCCAGTTGTCTGGCCAGGTCGTTGCGCGGCTCTTTCGGGCTGGAGACGTACCAGGCCTCCGCTTCGACGCGCGTGCCGTCTTCCAGGATCACGGCCCGCACGATGCCTTTCGAGCCGTCCACGCTTTGGATCGAACCGCGAATCACCTCGAGCCCCAACGCGCGGCGTTTTTTTTCCCATTCGGGTTTGAACTCCGCGCCGCCCGTCAGCAGCAAACGCGTGCGGGCCGCGAACTCCACCAGCGGGATCGCTTCCGCGACCGCGCTGTTCGCGCCGCCCACGCCGATCACGACCAGATCCTTGCCGGTCAGTTCGGGCGCTTCGCAGTCCGGGCAGTAGTACGTGTTGCCCTTGGCGGCGTACTTCAACCACGGTTCATATTCGCCGTTCACCAGCGGGTGATGCCGCGCCACCCCGGTGGCCAGCAGCACGGTTTTGGCGTGGTGCGTCTCGCCTTTTTCAGTTTCCAGCACGAACTCGCCCACAGAACCGGAAATCCGCGTGACGCTGCCGGACTGCACTTTCGCGCCCGCCCGGATGGCTTCTTGCTGCATGGCTTTCTGGATGGCCACGCCGGATTGCCCGACGAAGCCCGGCACGTTCCACAGCGGCGTCAGCGTGAACCACAACGGCCCCGTGCGCCGATCCAGCACCAGCGCGTCCCGCCCGTGAAACGCGAGGTGCAAGGCGGCGGCCAGTCCCGCCGGGCCGCCACCGATGATCACCGTGTCAAATACGTGCATGATGCCTCCTGGCTCGAGCCTAACGCGCACCGGTGCGCTGCTCCGGTCTCGAGGCCGACACAGGTACGCCCCGATCCGGGTTTCGGTTCACCCATCTCTTGGTCGGTGAAATTCGGGTTGCGTTTACACTGGACGCCGGCTCAAAGCCGATCGTTCAGGTTCTCGATAGCAACCGAAGGGGTCAAGATGCTCCGAAAAATAATGCTGGTGCTCGCGCTCACCACGATCTTCGCCGCCTGCTCATCCACACCCGCCGGAACCAGCGCCAACGGAACCTGGGAGGGTACGTTCACGACCGGAGCCTCGAACGCTTTCAACACGCGTCTGACCATCACCGATGCGAGCGGCGCGCTGGGCGGGTCGGCCTACCAGTGCACGGACACCACGTTCGCGTCCTGCGGTACGCCGCTCGCGACCATCAGCGGTACGCGCACCAACGCCTCCGCGAGCATCGTGCTGACCCCGACGGGTTCCGGCACGGCGATCAACATGACGGCCAACCTCACGGCCACGACCCTGAGCGGTTCGTGGACGGGCGGGGGCACGGGCAGCACGCCGGGAACCTTCACATTGACCAAGAAGTGAGGTCGGCTCCGCCCGAATGCTCGAGATGAAACGCGAAAACACCGTCCAGCACGCGTCTTGAGACATGCGTGCTGGACGGTCTTCCTTTCTTCAGGGACTGAGTCTTCAGGGACTGAGCGGTCTCGAGGGTGGCAGGCCAGTCCCCAGAGGCGCGGCGTTCGGCGTCGGCAGGAGCGGAATCGCGGGTCGGGTGCGATCCAGGAACGGGCCGGGATCGACCGCCACGTCTTCCAGCCGAACCTCGTAGTGCAGGTGCGGCCCCGTAGAATTCCCGGTCGAACCGACCAGCCCGACCGCGCTGCCCAGCACGAGCTCGTCACCAACGGCAACATCGATCTGGGAAAGATGCCCGTAGAGCGTTTTCAATCCGTTGCCGTGATCCACCACCACGTGCAGGCCGTAACCCACGTCCGACCAGCCCGCCTCGATGACCGTGCCGGAAGCCGTGACCTGCGCGGGCGTGCCCTCGGGCGCGGCGATGTCCCAGCCGGTGTGCCGCTCGAGCTTGCCGGTTTTCGGGCCGAAACGAAAGCCGAAGGTGCTGGTGATCGGCCCATCCACGGGGCGACCGCTCGGGATGCGAGCTTCCTGATCGGCAGCTTTTTCCAGGCTTCCGATCACGTCCTTGACGCGCCGATCGGTGCTGGAAAGTTGGGCGAAGAGGTTGCTCAATGAACTGATCGGGTCGCTGGATGCGCTCACAATCCGGCCCGAGGTGCGCTGCACGCCCGCCCCATTCGCGTTGACCCGAGCGACCTGCGCCTGAAGTTCCGCGACCTTGCCCTGGATGGCTTTGGCTTGCGCGTTGAACTGTTTGATCTGACCCGTGGCCTGCGCCAGTTTGCCCTGGGTTTGGACTTGCTCCGCCTCGAGTGCGGTGACGCGCGCGCTGCTGGCGGCCAGTTTCGTCTCGAGCCGCAAGCTGCGCGATTGCAACGCGTCGCGCTGATTGGACAGGTTGACGTAAGACCACGCCGCGAAGCCGACGCTGGCGATCAGGCTCGCGCCCAGCAGAATTGAACGTGCGGTGATCGAAGGTTTCATGTGATTGAGTGCTTTGCCGTGAGCCCAAGATTACCCACTGGAGATGTGAGTTGTCACCTGGCTCAAGGATTGGTGAACATTCAATGGTTCGAGCAGGTGCGCGCATCGTTCGCCGCTCGAGATGGGATGCCCTGAACGAGGCGCTCGAGCATCAAATTTCATGCCCAAATAAACTCGAGAACACCGTACTAGACGACGTTCTCGAGAATGCGTCCGTGATGGTGTCCTTACTGTCCGAGCTTCAAGTCCACTTGGGCGTGATCACGTCATCGACCTGCAAGAACAGGAAGTGATCGAAGTAATAGTGAATCAACAGCGCGGAAAGCACGACCGTATAAAAGGAAAAGTAGTGCTGCTGCATCAGATCGCCGGGCCAGACGTTGAACACCAACAGCGCCCCGCGCACCAGCAAGTACGCCACCGCCGCGCCCAACGTGAACAGAAAGCACAGCCAGTACAGGCTCCGTCCCGACCTCGAGACGTTCGCCACGAACGCCGACCCGATCAGACCGCGTTCGGAGCGCACGCGGTTCAGGTACAGCACGACCGCCAGGTACTGAAACGAATGCCAGACGTTCAAGCCCTGAAAAGCCACGTCCAGGTTGGGCAGCACGGGCGTGATGAAGAACAGCGCGGCGGCCAGGCTCATGTGCAGGGTTTTGGGGCCGTGGAACAACCCGACCCGCGCCTCCCAAATGGTCTTGAAAATAAAGAGCGCCAGGAAGAACACGAACCCGGCGGTCGCCAGGTACGCCAGCCATTCGGTTTTTAAGAATTCCGGGAACAACAAAGCTCGTCCGCCCGTCTGGAAGCCGTCGCTCGAGAAGTTCTGCCCGCCGATGATCAAGGGCGTGTCGGTGAATTTGAAGGTCGCAATCGGGTAGAGGCTGGTCATCAGCAAGCCGTAATCGATGACCCTGGAGGCCCGTTTCCAGAAGACGAAAGCCGTCTGGTTGAAACGCGGATCTTTAAACCTGTACGAATCCGCGATGTACGCGGCCTGGTGGATGACGTGAACGCTGGCCCAGAAGAAAAAGATCGTGACCAAGAGCGTCAGGTTGAAAATCGCGAGCGACAGCACGATCACGGGCATCAACAGCGCGCCCCAGGTGTAACGCTTGTAGCGCTCGCGGAAACGGGGTTCCATGAAGGTCATGGTGTAGGTCGCAAACAAATGCGGCCCACCGATGAAGGCCGTCACGAACAAATCCACGATCACGTTGGCGTTCAACCAGTTGCTGCTGTCCGATGATCCCGCACCGGATTGGCTGGCCAGGTAAGCGCCCAGGTGGGGCAGGAACAGCAGTGCGCTCGAGAAAATGATGAACGAGAGATCGTAAAAAGGCGAGATCAGCCACAACCCGCGCGCGGATGCACGAGATGACTCCTGGGGTGTTTCAGGGTGCGTCTCGGGTTGAATGTTTGGCGCTGGAATGGTGGTCAACGGAACCCCCTCCGTTCTGCTGCATTGCTGGCTCGAGCGTCTGCTGCACTGCTGGCTCGAGCGGTCTTGAGTACGGTGCGTCGGAATTCACCCGTTTGAATCTTCTGGCAAGGATCTGAGCCTGCAATTGCGGTCATGTTATCCGGTTCGTGTGCCCGTCCAGTGAAAGCCTGGTCACAAGCGCTCATTCAGCCTCGGGCAGTTGCCGGGCGTGGTGCGCGGTGTGCCAGGCGATCAATTGCAGGCATTCGCGCGCGTTCATCTCTCCGAAGAAGGACTGATCGACGCAGGTGATGTTCAGCGCGTCGGCGGTGTCCAGATCGTGCGCGAGCAGCGAAATGTCCGCGAATCCCGCCTCGAGTTCGGTGTTCAGGGCGCGCCTGTCGCGTCCCGGTGCGGGTTCCGTCCCGGTTGGCGCGATGGTGTTGCCTTCCGGGGTGACGTGTCCGCGCGGCATTCGCAGAATCACCAGGCCAGGGTCGGTGGTGCGCCGCAATCCGATCCGGAGGGCTTGCGCGATCAGGCGGTTGACCCTGATGACGTGATCCGCGATTTCGGCGGGGCTCCATTTGTCGGGAGCGGTCGGGGCGTAAAATGCGCTTTCTGGCACGGCCTCGAGCCTGGTGTCCAGCAACGCGCTGGCCCGTTCGATGCGCGACTGCACGCCTTCCAGGGTCGCGCCCTGGCGTTCCAGAAAGCTTTTCGGGAAGAGTTCAGCGATCTCTGGCACGCCTTCAGTCTACGGCAAGGTGACCAGTGGTGCGTGCTGGACGGTGCCGTTGAATCAGGCAAAACACCGTCTGGGACGGTCTTTGTGGCCTAAGCCTGAACTGGCGTTCAGAACGGTACGCCCGTGAACAGGTTGATGCGCCAGCCCGCACCGCCCACCGCCACGTCCAGACCGAACGCGAACGGCACGAAGCCGAACCAGCGCCCCGGCAAGCTCACGCCCAGCCCGACATCCCACAGCAAGCTCGAGCGCCCAGCATTGATGTCCAGGCCCAGCCCCGCGTCCAGAAAAGCCCGGAATTCGGGCGTGGCGCTGGCCAACCCGACCAAGTTGGGAACGTCGAAACGGTACGCGAATTCCAGGTTGCCGATGGCGACCTGCGGCGCGACCGCAAAACCGTTCGGGTAGGCCCGCAGCAAACTGGAAGCGCCCAGGCTGAAGCCCTGCGCACCGCCCGTGGTCAATCCGCCGAGCGCCCGAGCGCGCAGCACCCACGATCCAGTCTGGCCGTCCATCGGCAGGCTCCACTCGAGCGCCGCGCTGCCCTCGAGCCGCAAGGACGGCGCGTAACCGAAGCGCGCCTCGAGATTCAGCGTTGTTCGCGTGCCGTCCCCGTTCAGGCGCAGGTTCCCGCCCAGCCCGAGCGCCAGCGCGTCCGCCTCCAGGTGCGCGCCGTAGCCCAGTCCCTGTTGCGCCACGCCCAGCGCCCAGGATGCGCCGGAAGGTCTGCGCGATGGGTCGAAGGTGCCGTAGGCGCGCCAGCCGCCCCGGAAATCGTAATCGGCGCTCAGGTAGCCGCTACCGCCGGGTTGATCGAACAGTTCCACGTACCCGCCCGCCACCGAAAACCCGCCGAGCGGCCCGCCGCCGACATAAGCGCCCAACCCCAGGCCAATGAACGCATCCGGCGCGTTCGGGCGCGTTCCGAAGGCGTAACTCGAGGGGCCGACCTCGATCTGGGGTGCGAGCGTGAACGGTCCCGGCAGGGCGCGCGATTCGTTCAGGCCGCGCTCGAGCCGGGATTGCCATTCGGCGTTGACGGGATTCGACGCGTTCGGATCGGTGCCGTCCGTCAGTCGCACGCCGCGTGCGCGCAATTCTTCCAGCAGTTTCGGCATTTCCACCCTGGCCGCCTGCCGACCGCGCTCTATCAACCTGGGAGCCGCGCCGAAATCAAAAAACAGCGCGTCCTCGAGCGGCACGCGCACGGACGCGTCCGGTTTTTCCTGATCCGCGCGCGCCGTCAGGGCGTACAGCGTCAGCGTCAGGCTGTCGGACAACGACTGCGCCTGGGTGGGCAATTCCGAGGCCGAACGCACGGAAAGCACCACGTCTGCGCCCATTTTTCTGGCCACATCGACCGGCAGCGGGTTGCGAAGACCGCCATCGACGTAGTAATTGCCCTCGAACAGCGCCGCCGGAAACACGAACGGCAAACTGATCGAGGCGCGCACCGCCGCCGCCAGATCCCCCCGCTCGAGCGCCACGCCGGGGCCGGGTTGCAACCTGGTGGCCATCACCGCGAAACGCGGGCTCGTGTCCTCGAGCCTGACGCCACCGACCAGCGCGCGGTACGTGACCTCGAAACCGCCCAGGTCCAGCAGGCCCTTCAACGGTGGGAAGGACACGCGAATCAGCTCGCTCTGATGCTGGCTCATTTCACTCAGGATGCGTTCGGTGGTCTCCAGCGAATAGCCGCTCGCGTACAAGCCCCCGACCAGCGCACCCGCCGACGTACCGACCAGCGCGTCGATCGGCACGCCGTTCCTGACCAGTTCCTGCATCACGCCCAGATAAGAAAAACCCCGCGCCACGCCGCCCGCCACGATCAGCCCGACCTTCGGGTCTTGCGCGAAGCCGACGGAACTCAGGCTCGAGATCAGCAGAATCGCCCATGTCAGACGTTGCAGAACTGTTTTTGTCAACTGCTCGCGCATGAATCGGTTTTACCCTGAAGGGGTGAAGTTCGCATCAAGGGTGGATACAAATGGGGTGGATGGCTGCAAGCCACGAGCCGTGAGCCGCAAGCAAAGGGCGTGAGGGTACAGGTATTTCGAGTCTCGAGGGGAGCCTCGGGCATGGGCGAGAAGTTCAAAAGGAACAAAGAACACCGTCCAGGACGCGTTTTTAAGTATGCGTGCTGGACGGTGTTCTCGAGATTGCAGGGTATGTTACTTCGCGCGCAACGTCCGGCCCACGAATTCGACCAGACGCCGGGCGCGGTTCCAGCGGCGCATGGTCGTGATGCGCCAGACCCATTCGATGCCCAGCCGGGTCGTCCATTCCGGTGCGCGTTCGACCTCGCCCGCCAGCACGTCCAGCGTGCCGCCCACGCCGATGGACACGCGGGCGGGGCGGTGCTTCTGGTTGAACGTCTCCTGGCGTCCAGCGCCCAGCGCGGTCAAAAGCAGGTCGGCTTTCGATTCGCGCACGGCGTTGACCACGGCATCCATCTGGTCGGGCTCGAAATACCCGTCTCGAGCCCCAGCGATCACGATCCCGAAACGTTCGAGGCTTTTTTGGGCGGCGCGTTCGGCCACGCCGGGTTTCGCGCCCAGGAAGTACACGCGCAGGTTCGGCCCCTCGAGCTCCATCAGTTTGATGGCCAGATCCACGCCCGTGGCGCGTCCGGGCGCATCTCGTTTCAGGCGCTGCTTGACGGCCCAGACGATCCCGACACCGTCGGCGGTCACCAGGTCTGCGCCCCGGATCGCCTCGCAGAGCGGCGCGTCGGTTTCGGATTGCACCACGATTTCCGGGTTGAGCGTGATCACGGTTCTGGCGGCAGGCTCGCGCAACCAGCCGCGCAGCACTTGAATGGCGCCGTCCAGATCGACCATGTCGAGCGGCAAACCCAACAGCGAGACCCGCTCCGGTTGCGCCTTCACGCTGGATGGTGCGCTGGTCACGGCGTTCCGGCCTCCAGGTTCTGGGGCTCCCAATTCTGGGGCTCGAGTGGCAACGCCTCGAAGCGGTACAGCGGTTCGGGTTCCCAGGCCGTGACTTCCCGCAGCGCCGGAACCATGTCCGTCTGCGAGACCAGCGATGCAAACGCGATGTCCTCGTGCAGCCCGAGCCGCGCCAGGATGCCGCCCGCCGTGGACTGCAACAGCCCCTCTTGCGGGTCGGGGAAAGCCTTCAGGAGCGCGATGGACATCCTGGCCGCGTCCAGAAGCTCTAAATTCTCACCGAAACGCGTCTGGTAGGCCCGTTCGATCCGACGCGCCAGGAAGCCCGCCGTCAGCGTGTCATCGAGCGATTCCGCGTCCGCCTGCCCCGCGCAGACGATCGCGATTTCTTCCAACCCATCGCGCACGGCCAGTTCCAGCGCGGCATCGCAGACGGCCCGCGCGTTGTAAAAAGAGGCCAACAACACGTGCCTCGCGCCCTTGACGACCCTCAGGGCGCTCGGGCCGTTCTGGGTGGTCAGCACGGCGCTCTTGCCGTGAAAATCCACGGTTGAAAGATCGGCGGGTGACGCGCCGTAATTGAATCCCTCCGGCGGCAGCCCATCGCGTTCGCCGATCAGCAAGAGCTCGTGTCGACTGGCGTAAGACCGCGCGGAGCGCATGGACGGCGTGACGAACAGCGTCTCGAGCCCGCGTTCAAACAGTAAAGGTGCGGTCGTGGTGGCGCGCAGTACGTCCACCACCAGAACCACGTCTGGGTAAGGGCCGCGCGGCAACAGTTCGAGTTTCAATCGCATCTTCTGGCTCCACCCTGCGGTGCTGAGCCGCAATCGCGCAAATTCTAACACGCAGCCCGCGACGCGACTCGGTTTTTGGTGCCGAGAAGTGTCGTCCAGGACGGTATTTATTGGGGTTGGTCAGAGGTCGGGAGTCAGAGGGAACCCCGCCAAAATAACATCGCTCAAATCTCGAGCGCCCACGGGCTCGACTTCAGCTTTTGCTTGTGACCCCTGACTTTTGACTCCCCACGACCCTCCATCCGTCGCGTGCAAGACACCCGGCCTGCACTTTGCGACCCTAGAATGCGCCGATATGCCGCTCGAGACTGCCCAGACACCCAGCGCGTCACCGTCGTGGCTCGAGGCGTACAAAGATGGACGTTTGAGCGATTTTCACCGCGTCCCGGCGGGCGATCTGGACGCGGCGATCGAAGGCGCGCACCCAGCCGATCGGGTGTCGCTTGGGGCGGCGGCAGTGGCGTACCTGAAAAGGATCGACGCGCCGAAGAGAGCGCTCGAGAACGCCAAACGGCTGGTGCACCCGGCCTCCAGGGTGATCATCACGGGTCAACAGGCGGGTTTGCTGACTGGCCCCGCGTACACGATCTCGAAGGCCGTCAACACGATCCTGTTGGCGCGTCAGGCTGACCGCGATGACCGCCCGGTGATTCCCGTGTTCTGGGTCGCCAGTCAGGATCACGACGCCGCCGAGGTCGCCAGCGCGCGGTTGCTGGACTTGGAGGAGCGCGAACACGCGATTGCGCTCGAGCTACCCCAGAACCGACCGGTCGGTCGGATCACCATTCAGGACGCGTGGCTGGAACGATGTCTGGACGAACTCCAAGATTTTGCCGCACCCGAAGAGTTCAAGAAACCCGTGCTGGAAATGGTTGAATCCGCTGCGCGCGCATCCGGCAACTACGCCGAGTGGTTCGCGCGGATCGTGTCCGGTTTGCTCGGATCTCATGGGCTGGTCGTGGTTGACCCATTAACGCCAGAATTCGCGCCCTTGTTCGCGCCGTTCATCCGCCAGGAATTGCGCGACCCTCTGGCGGGCACGCGAGCCATCGAGCAGGCCGCCATCCGGCTCGAGGCGCTGGGCTTCGCGCCTCAACTGCGCCGACCCGATGGCAGCACCAACCTGTTCCTGGAAGGTCAAGACGGCGAGCGCCGCCTGCTGCGCTTCGATGATCACGGCTTTCACGCCGAACGCACCTATTCTGCGGCTGAGCTCGAGGCGATCCTGGACGCCGATCCGTCCCGCCTGACGCCCGCCGCCGGTCTGCGCCCCACGCTGGCGGATGCCGTCTTTCCCTCCGCCGTCAGCATCTTGGGTCCGTCCGAACTGGCCTACCAGCTCGAGCTTTCCGGCGTGTACGCGCTGCACAACGTGCCGCAACCCCTCCTGTGGCCCCGAATGAGCGTCACCTGGCTCGAGCCGCCCACGCGCCGCATCCTGGTGCGCTACGATCTGGATTCCACCGCCTTCGTCAACGACCCGCGCGGCAGCCTGGAACGCACGCTGCTGCAACGATCCGGCGCGGCGGAATCGTTCAGGGCTGGATTGGTCGACCTGGAACTGGCGTTTGAACGCCTGGCCGGAAACCTCGACCCGCTCGATCCGAGCCTGGATGGTGCGCTCGAACGCTCGCGTTCGAGCGTGCTGGGTCACGTCGCCCGCCTGGAACGCAAGGTCGCCGCCAGCCTGGTGCGCCTGGAAGACACCGCCGACCGCCAGTTCGAGCGCCTGAACCTGCACCTCAAACCGCACGGCACGCCCCAGGAGCGCAGCGAAAACTTCCTGTCCTTCCTGATGAAATACGGCCCGTACACGCTGGAACGTCTGCTGGCCCTCGATCACCACGGCTCGCACATCCTGGAAATTTAAGAGAATACCGTCCAGGACGCAGATTTAAAAACGCTTGCTGGACGGTGTTCTCGATTTATGTTTATGTCCCCCTGCCTTGGTAGGAGATGCCAGCGCACTCTCCAATTTCGAGACTCAGCTCGACCGAATTCTCGAGAAACGCCCTGAAATCAACGAGAACGCCCCGAGCATTGATCTCGGGGCGTTCTGTCGTGGTGGAGACGGAGGGAGTCGAACCCTCGTCCAAAAGCCCATCCAATGGGCGTCTACGAGCGTAGTCTCAGATTTAATCTCGGCCCCGAGAACTCCCTGAGACCGGATGTCTCGGGGCCACACCTCAAAAAGTTTCGCCTGCTGCTATGGGGTTCTCGCTTCGGCTAGTGGTCTTTTTTAACGCGGGTCAGACGCCAACCACCGGGCTTCTGAGCGGCGTTCGCTGGCAATTAAGCAGCGAGAGCGTAGTTCTGGTTGCCAGTTAAGGCTTTGGCGGGCTGATTAACGAGGCCAACCGCCATCCTCGGCTCGCGGCACCATCTTCAGCAGCCCCTGTCGAAACCGTGTCGTCCCCGCAGGGCCACGTCTGTGGCTTTTAGAGTCTAGCGCGCGTCAGGAAAGCGTCAAGTCCGCCAGATGACATAGCCGATCATTCATAAGGACACCGTGCTGTACGCGCTGTCTGGAATGCGTGCTGGACGGTGTTCCTGGTTTTCGAGCGTGACGAGTCCCGGTGATTCAAGCTGAATCTCGAGGGTGAACACGGGGTTTGCTCTACGGCGATACCCATCAGGAGATCGTCCCAGACGGTGTTTCTAAATTCTCGAGAATATCGTGGTGAACGGTGCTTTTGTATCTCGGGCAAGAAAAAACCCCGCCGTGCGGCGGGGTTCTGAAGAATCGACGATTTCAAACGTCGATCTGGGCGAAGGTCGCGTGCTCCTCGATGAAGGCGCGGCGGGGCGGAACTTCCGTGCCCATCAGCGTCTCGAAGATGTCGTTGGCCTCCATGAAATCCGGGATCATGACTTGCTTCAGGACGCGGGTTTCCGGGTCTAGGGTGGTCTCCCAGAGCTGCTCGGGGTTCATCTCGCCCAGACCCTTGAAGCGCTGAATCGTGATGTTGCTGCGGTCGCCGAGCTGCTTGAGCTTCGTCTGGAGCGCTTCGTCGTTGAAGATGTACTCGCTTTTGCGGCCCACGGAGAGCTTGTACAACGGCGGTTGCGCGATGTACAGGTAACCCGCCTCGATGATCGGGCGCATGTAGCGGTAGAAGAAGGTCATGATCAGCGTGGCGATGTGCGCGCCGTCGTGGTCGGCGTCCGTCATGATCACGATCTTGTGGTAACGGATGTTCGAGAGGTCGAAGTGCTGGTTGTCGCCCGTGCCCTCGACGCCCGCGCCGATGGCGGCGATCATGGCGCGAATTTCGGCGTTCTTCAGAATCTTGCCGAGTTGCGCCTTTTCCACGTTTAGAATCTTGCCGCGCAACGGCAAGATCGCCTGCATCTTGCGGTCGCGGCCCTGCTTGGCGCTGCCGCCCGCGGAATCGCCTTCGACGATGAAGATTTCGGATTCCGCCGGGTCCTGATTCTGGCAATCAGCCAGCTTGCCGGGCAATTCGTCGTTGTCCAAGGGGTTGCTGCGGCGCACCAGGTCTTTGGCCTTGCGCGCGGCGTCGCGGGCGCGGGCGGCATCGGCGGCCTTTTCGCTGATCGTCTTGCCGATCTTCGGATTTTCCTCGAGGTACTCCGCGAGCTTTTCGCCGACGACGGAATTGACGGCGGTTTGGGCTTCGGGATTGAGGAGTTTAATCTTGGCGTTCGATTCGAATTGCGGGTCGGAGAGTTTGACGCTCACGACCGCGCACAGGCCCTCGAGCCAGTCGTCACCGATCGGTGAGACCGCGCCCTGCTTCAAGAGCCCTTTGCTGGTCAGGTACTTGTTAAACACGCGCGTGTAGGCCGTGCGGAAGCCCGTCATGTGCGTGCCACCGTCGCGGTTGGTGATCATGTTGGCGTAGGCCAGAAGCGTGTTGTTGTAACCGGAGGAGTGAACGAAGCCGACTTCGACTTCGATGTCATCGACGCTGCCTTTGAGCAGGATCGGCGCGTCGTAGAGCAGTTTGTCGTCACCGATCAGGTTCTTGGCGTAGGCGGCCACACCGCCTTTTTCGTGGAAGGTCTCTGATTTCTGGTGGCCCTCACGCTCATCCGTCAGGATGATGCGAATGCCGCCCGTCAGGTAGGCCAGTTCGCGCAAGCGGCGGCGGATGCGGGCGTAATCCCAGTGCGTTTCGATGTCCTTGAACACGGCTGGGTCGGGCTTGAAGCTGACGCTCGAGCCGTTGCGTCCGGTCTTGTTCTCTCCGACGACGTGCAAGGGTTCGGTCAGGTCGCCGCTCCGGAAGCCGATGCGGTAATGGTCTTTGCCTTTGTTGATGTCCACGCGCAAGAAGACCGAGAGCGCGTTGACGACTTTCGCGCCGACGCCGTGCAGACCACCCGAAACTTTGTACGCGCCGTCGTCGAACTTGCCGCCCGCGTGCAGGTCGGTGAAGGTCACTTCGACGGCGGGGCGGTTGTTTTCGGAGGCCATCGCGTCCACCGGAAATCCGCGCCCATTGTCGGTCACGGTCACGCTTTCGTCCGGGTGGATCGTGACGGTCACGGTGTCGGCGTACCCGGCCAGACCCTCGTCGATGCCGTTGTCGATGATTTCCGTCAGCAATTGGTGAAAGCCGTCGACGCCCGTGCCGCCCTGCAAGTACATACCGGGGCGCTTGCGCACGCCATCCAGACCTTTCAGGACTTTGATGTTGTCGGCGGTGTAATTGTCCTCGGTGGCGTTGACGTCGATGGTCTCGAGCAAACTGGTGTCCATGCTCTCCAGAGGATTGGTTTCTGCGCTCAAAGTGGTGCCTCCTGTCGCGTTTTTTCGGCCCGTCTCGGGTTGAATCTCGTTGAAATCTCAGGGTGCAGCTTCGAGACTCGAATGCGGGGAAGTTATTCTGTCCCGAGCGTAATTGCTCGTCCCGACTTCAATGGATTCTACACCCTGCACACGAGGAATGCAAGGCAAGAAAATACGTACAGCACGGTGTTTTCGATCTCTGAGGCGGTGATTCAGGGCTCGCCATGACCTTCCAATCACACGGCGCACTTCGGCTCGAGTAATGAACCGTGGTGGCCTTTCGTCAACCCGAGAAAACGCCTCGAGAACACCGTCCTGGAAGCTCTTTTTTGCGAATCAAGAATCCAGTCCTGGACGACCTTCCTCAGAATCACGCTCCATCCACGCGACCCGAGGCAGCCGTCCCTCCGAGACCGCGCGCGACGCCGATACAATGCGCCCATGAACCTCGTCGGAATCCTGACCCTGTTATTGATGATCTCACTGGCCGGGCTGGCCATCTGGGCTTTCATCGTCTTCGCTCAGAAAACCCAACTGCCGCCCGGTTTTTTCGCGGCCCTGAACGCCGTCGGCTTGCTGTGGTTGATCACCGTCCTGGTCGGCCTGGCGACCGGAAACCTGCGGTACGTCCTGGAATACCTGGTCGTGTTCGTCGGCGCGGGCATTTTCTACACCAGGGGCCTGATCGAGGGCGGCTTCATGTGGCGCATCCTGAGAGATCCACCGAATCAACCGTGGGGCATGGTGCTGGGGAACGCCTGGAGCGCCGCCGCCGCATTGGGCTTCGTGTTCTTCAATCTCTCGCACCGATAGACCGTCCCGGACGCGAATTCTCGAGACGGGAAAACACTGTGCTGGACGATGTTTTTCTTTCGCGCCCGAACCTTGAACCCGAGCGCGGTAACGCATGCGTTAATCTTCAAGTGGGGTCTTTGTGGAACACAAGCCAGTCTCGAGCCAATTCACGCGCGGCACCGACATCCTTCAAGTCTTCGAGGGCGAGTACGCCCTGGTCAGCATCCCGTCCGGCTCGAGCTTGCGCTTGCCCGAAGGTGGCGACCTGACCGTCGTGATTCACGATCCCGTCGAGATCACCGTGATCATCGAGATCGAACGCTGGCAGCAGGTCGCGTCCGAACACCCCGAGGCGACCGCGCAGCACGGCTACCGAGCCATTCGATTGGCGCAAGATTTCCCGCTGGAAACCGTCGGTGTGATGGCCAAATTGACGGGCGCGTTGGCGCAGGCGGGCGTTTCGATCATGGCCTACAGCACCTTCAAGACCGACGTGGTGATCGTCCGAAACTGGGAACTGGCGCAGGCGCTCGGCGTGCTGTGGGATTTGCGATTCTGAGCCGCGAATATGGTCTTTGAGGGTCGCTTCCATGGTCGGGCCGATCGGGCACGCGTCGAAATGCACGAAGGCCGCTTCGAACCGCGCGTTCAGGCTGTACGCCGTCCGTGAGCGCGAAGGCCAACTGATCGGTTGACCGCCTCGAGAAACCGCGCGACCTCGCTTGCCGATCGCAAGTGAACCGCACGCCTGCCTGACGCCCGCACCGAGGCCAGTTTCTCGAGCATCGCGGGGCGCTTGGTGCGCGGGTAATCCCAGATCCAGCGCAGGAACTCGAGATCAATTTTTTCTGGACAGCCCGCCGCCATGTCGGGCCTGGATCGCCCGTGGTACCGCACGCGGCGCTTCAAGACCCGAGCCAGGCACGTCAGGCGCGGCAAATCCAGAAAGATCACCGTGTCCGCGAGCGCCAATCTCGCGTCCATCGTGCGAAAAAAGTTCCCATCCACGATCCACGCCTCCGGCTGCATCAACTCGCGTTCGGCTTGAACCCAGTCCTCGCGCGGTGTGGGCACCCAGCCCGGCGTCCAGAAATGCGCGTCCAGATGGATGACGGGAATCCCGAGACGCTCGCTTAAAGTCCGGCCCAGCGTGGTCTTGCCCGCGCCACCCGAACCGATGATCGCGATCCGCTTCACGCCCCGGACGATACAGCGTTTCGCGCGCTGCGTCCGACAAATGGCGGATGGCTCGAGGAGACCGCGCAGCGCGCCTTTTGATGCGGTGCTCCGGCATCGCATCGTTGAGAATATCGTTCGGCGCATTCAAAAGATACCGTCCAGCACGCAAATCGGGGAATGCGTGCTGGACGGTGTTCTTGCGATCTCGAGGCTCGAGATGGCCGTTCGAGAGCGCATCTTTTAGCGTCACGAACTTGCATCACACTGCGCCGATCAAACTCCTAGACTTTCGTGAAAGCCATTCAAAGGGGTGAGGCCATGATGCGAAGGGTTCAG
>CAXTKV010000104.1:16818-17900 GCA_964244895.1 uncultured Deinococcales bacterium | reverse complement strand
ACCATCGACGCCGCGCGAAGGGCAAATTCAGGCTTCGCTCCCGCCAGGCAGCGGCTTTCGTAGGGGCGATCCCTGTGATCTCCCTTCTCTCAGCGCGCGTTCACCCGATCAGACCGACCACGCCAGCGACACCGTCCCACACGATTTCCTCGAGATCAAGCACCGTCCCCTGGGAACCCCCTGATCATGCGGAGCCCGACCGACCGCACGAAACTCGCAGCCATCGCGCCGGGCGTGTTCGTGGCGCTCTGGAGCACGGGGTACATCGGCGCGAAATACGGCCTGCCTTACGCGCCGCCGTTCACGTTCCTGCTGGTGCGGCTGGTGCTGGCGACGGCCTTGCTGGCGGGGCTCGCGCTCGTTCTGAAAACCCCGTGGCCGAGTAAAACAGACGCGCGGCACGCGGCGGTCTCCGGCTTGCTGTTGCACGCGGGATACCTGGGTGGGCTGTTCGTGGGGATCAACCTGGGCGTCCCGGCGGGCCTGTCCGCGATCATCGTCAATCTTCAGCCCGTGCTGACTTCCAGCCTGGCGGCGCGCGCCCTGGGCGAACGCGTCACGGCGCGCGGCTGGCTGGGGTTGGGTTTCGGCTTTGTGGGCGTGATCCTGGCGGTCGGAGAAAAACTGCTGCTCGCCTCAGGCTTACAGATTTCGCCGTGGGGCGTGCTGGCGTGTTTCGTGGCGCTCGTCTCGAGCACGCTGGGCACGATCTACCAGAAGCGTCACGGCGGCGGTATTCCGCTCGTGACCGGAACCGCCGTGCAGTACGCGACCTCGAGCCTGGTGTTCGGGGTCTGCGCGCTGGCCTTCGAGCGAATGCGGATCGACTGGACGCCGCAATTTACATTCGCGTTGACCTGGTTCGTGGTCGTGATTTCGTTGGGCGCGATCCTGTTGCTGATGTGGCTGATCCGCCAGAACTCGGCCTCTCGCGTCTCGAGCCTGTTCTACCTGGTGCCGCCGTTGACGGCGGTAGAGGCGAACCTGCTG
Source organism: uncultured Deinococcales bacterium (assembly GCA_964244895.1). Taxonomy (GTDB): domain Bacteria; phylum Deinococcota; class Deinococci; order Deinococcales; family JAAFIG01; genus CAXTKV01. The sequence continues at coordinate 16,910 of CAXTKV010000104.1, read as the reverse complement.
TTCGGTGAACGCTTGGGCGCGGCCTCGATGGTCGGGTTGGGGCTGTGCGCGTTGGGAGTGGCCCTGGTCGTGTCGCAGACGCGCACGGATAC
>CAXTKV010000104.1:0-16718 GCA_964244895.1 uncultured Deinococcales bacterium | reverse complement strand
TGGGGCTGTGCGCGTTGGGAGTGGCCCTGGTCGTGTCGCAGACGCGCACGGATACTGTCTCGCAGACGCGCACGGACACTGTGTCGCAGACGCGCACGGACACTGTTTCTCAGCCGCAAACCAGGTCATGATGGGCGCATGCGAGATCACCGTTCAGCACACGAATCCGTAAATGCGTCCAGGACGGTGTTTTCATGATCGAAACCATCGAACTCCTCGCGCAACTCGTCCAGATCGAATCGGTCAACCCCGAACTCGTCCCAACAGGTTCCGGCGAATTTCAGGTTGCGCAATTCATCCGTTCGTGGCTCGAGGCGCGCGGCGCGCAAGTTCACTGGCTCGAGTCCACCGAAGGCCGCCCGAGCGTGGTCGGCATCTGGAAGGGTTCCGGCGGCGGGAAATCGATCATGCTGAACGGCCACATCGACACTGTCGGTTTGGAAAATGTCGTGGATGGCATCAGCGCCAGAATTGACGGCGAGCGCATGTTCGGGCGCGGCACCTACGACATGAAATCTGGCGTGGCCGCCATGCTGGTCGCGGCGGCCAGCGCAGCGCGTTCAGGCTTGCGCGGTGACGTAATCGTGGCCTGCGTGGCGGACGAGGAATACGCCAGTCTGGGATCGGACGAGGTGGCGCGCAGCTTCACGGCGGACGCCGCGATTGTCACGGAACCGACCTCGCTGGAACTGGTCGTGGCCCACAAGGGTTTCGCCTGGGCACAAATTCAGACGCGCGGCCTGGCCGCGCACGGCTCGAGGCCGGACCTGGGCGTGGACGCGATCTCCAAGATGGGCAAGGTGCTGGTCGAACTCGAGGAGCTCGACCAGGATTTGCGCGCCAGGGCATCGCACGCGCTGCTGGGTTCGGGTTCCTTGCACGCCAGCCTGATCTCGGGCGGGCAGGGCTACAGCACCTACCCGGACGCGTGTACGCTCAAGCTCGAGCGCCGGACGCTGCCCTCAGAAACCCCGGCCCACGTCGAGAACGAACTGCGCGCCATCATTCAGCAGCTCGAGCGCGACGACCCGCAATTCAGGGCCAGCCTGACGATGGGACTCCATCGCGGCCCGCACGAGATCGGTCGGGACGCAGAAATCGTGCGCCTGCTCGAGCAGCACGCCCAGACCGCGCTCGGGCGCGAAGCCGTTTTTTCTGGCGTGCCCTTCTGGACGGATTGCGCCATACTTTCCGGTGCGGGCATCCCGACCGTGATGTTCGGACCGCACGGCGAGGGTGCGCACGCCGCCGTGGAATGGGTGGATTTGCCGAGCGTCCAGACCTGCCAGCGCATCCTGGAAAGCGTCATCCGCGAGTTCTGCGTGTGAGCCCCGTCCGGGAGGTTCTGCGCGTGACGCCAGGATTGGTGATCTTCGACTGCGACGGCGTGCTGGTGGATTCGGAATTGCTCTCGAACCAGTCCGATCTGGATTTGTTGCAGACCCTCGGGATCGATCTCGAACTCGAGGATTACATGCGCCGTTACGTCGGCAAGAGCGCCCGCGACACGGTTCTGGGCATCGAGGCGCAAACCGGATTGAGGCTGCCTACAGATTTTCTCGAGCGCAAACAATCGCGGGTGCTCGAGGCGTTCGTGCGCGAACTCCAACCGATCCTGGGCATCGCCGATGCGCTCGAGCGTCTCCCCTTCCCGCGCTGCGTGGCCTCGAGCAGCACGCCGGAACGGATTCGTTTCGCGCTGCGCCAGACCGGGCTGATCGAGCGCTTTCAGGATGATGCGATCTTCAGCGCGACGATGGTCGCACGCGGCAAGCCCGCGCCAGATTTATTCTTGTTGGCTGCCCGAGAGATGCGGGTTCCAGCCGAAAGCTGCATCGTGATCGAGGACAGCCTGGCCGGAGTCCAGGGCGCTGTTGCAGCGGGCATGGCGGCCTTCGGCTTCACCGGCGGCAGCCACATCAGGGACGGTCACGCGGAACGTTTGCTGGACGCTGGAGCGGCGCTCGTTTTCAGCGACATGCTCGAGTTGCCAGCGTTGATCGCTGGGGTTTAACGCGAAACGTCGGAGGGTAAATCTCGAGTTCCTGGCCGTCATTCCGAGGAGGCGCGACGAAGAATCTTTCGCCGTCGCTCGGGCACGCAACGTCGCCCAGAATGGTGTCCTCGACTTCCAGGAATCTGGAAAACCCTTCACTAGACCTCTTGAAAAAGTCAGTCCCCAGAACGTGTTCGCGCGAGGGCAACCATGAAGGTTGCCCCTACAGGACAGGGTGTTGTAGGGGTAGGGCTTGTCCCTACCCTTCACTCGAGACGTTTCCGACCGCTTTCGCAGGAAGTCTACTGCGTTCAGGGTGACGGAATTACTTTTGACGCGCCCACAACGAAGTGGCGGTTTCCCGATTGATAGCGGTATTCAGAGAGGTTGAGGCAGAACAGCTCGAGTTTACAGGCAGCCGACATCGCTTCAACGTTTCTGCGCGCCGCTCCAGGACGCCTCAAACCTGAGAACCCTTCTCGAGAAGACCGTGCTGCACGCACATCTCGAGCCCGAAGGAAGACTGTCCTGGACGGTGTTCCTTCAGAATTTCTCGAGGGAAACTTTCACACCGCCAATCGTTGCGCTTTCATTCCAGTCGCGCGAGTTGAGGGTTTCACCATCCCGGCGGGATTCGCGCAGGGCCTCCAGGTCGAGGTCTGCGTAGACCCAGCCGGTCGCGTCGGTCACACCTTCGGCGATCACGCCGTCATCTGAGAAGCGCGATTCGATCGGTGCGAACACGCCAGCCGCACCGGTGGCTTGCTCCAGGGCGTACGTCCACGGCGCTTGACCGATCAACGGGGATTGCACGGCGTAGCACTGGTTCTCGAGGGCGCGGGCGCGAGCACCGACGCGCACGCGGTGGTAGCCGGTCGCGAATTGCGTGCAACTCGGGACGAGCAGCGCGTCCGCTCCGGCATTCACCTGAGCGCGCGCGATCAACGGGAATTCCACGTCGTAGCAGATGCTGACGCCGACGCGCCCAAACTCCGTGTCGAACACCCGCAGTTCCGTCCCGCCGGAGATGCCCCATTCCTCGCGTTCGAAGCGGGTCATGACGATCTTGTCCTGGTGGAGCGCGCGTCCGTCCGGCGCGAAGAAATGCGCGCGGTTGAGGTAGCGCCCACCCTCAAAAACCGGGTACGACGCCCCGAGCGCGTACAGGTTGTGGGCTCGCGCCAGGTTCGCGTGAAGTTCAATCACGCCGGGCAGCGCGGTTTGCAATTCGACCAGTTGCCCGGCGATGTCGTTCACGTCCGCCTTCATGAACGATGTCAATTCCAGGCTGGCGTACTCGGGAAAGACGATCACGTTCGCGCCGCCGTCGGCGGCATCCTGGAACCACGCGCCGATCTTTTCGGCGTAGTCGTCAAAATCCGCCAGGGCGCTGACCGGGTACTGCGCGGCGGCGATGCGGAAGCTCACGCGAGCCCCGAGCGATCCGTTATGCCGCGCTCGAGCTTCTCGAGCATGGCGTCTTCGGGCGCAGCGTTTTCAGGCGCGGCATTTTCAAGCACTGGCGCGTTCAGGTCCTTCAGCCAGAAAATCATGGGTTTCTCGGTCTCCTGCGATTCGCCCAGGTCGCGCCAAGCGAACGCCGCGCGCAACTCGGACTGCCTGACGTACCCGCGTCTGTGCCAGAACGCATCGAGCGGCGCGGCGCTGGCGGGTCTGGCCGGGTGATCCTGTGGGCGTTCGACCGCGCAGAAGGCCGCCAGGTTGAAGCCTCCCAGACGGCGCGCGTGGGCTTCTCTGGCCTGAAAAAAGCGCACGCCCAGGCCGCGCCCACGGTACGAGGGCAGCAGCACGCTTTCCGCCAGGTAGAACACGCGGTTCACGTCCAGATTGCGCTCGAGGAACGGGCGTTTGAATTCAACCGTTTCCGCCGAGAGCGGCAGCGCGCTCGAGGCTCCGACCACGCGAGCACCGTCCTTGACGGTCACGACCAGGCTTTCAGGGCAGGCCGTGTAAGTCTTCAAGTAATTCATTTCGTAGTCCAGCGATCCGTCGTAGAGGTACGGCCAATCGCGGAAAACGCGAATCCGCAAGGCGGCCAGATCGGGAATGGCGCGCTCAATGTGCGGCCCGATCAGTTCGGTGATCTCGAGGGCAGAAGTCTTCGTCACGACACCTGCTCGATCCAGTCCTGAAGGTTGTAGTAATTCGTGACGCGCGCAATCTTGCCGTCTCGCAGGTCGAAGAACGCGCCGCCGGGCAAACGGTACGTCTGACCGCGCGCTTCGGGCAGGCCCGCGTCGGTTTCCAGGTACGTGCCGGACACGATGTATTCCGCGCTGGCGCGCGCCCCATCCGCCGAGACCATCGGCGTGACGGCCTCGATGCGTTCGCGGTAAGACCGGTTCATGCGCTCGAAAAACCGTCTGAAGGCATCCCGCCCGACCTCGCGCCGGCTCTCGTTGAGGTCGTGCGCCACGTCGTCCGTCATCAACTCGAGCATCCCGTCCCAGTCGGCGTTATTGAAGGCGGCGTAGTAGCGCTCGATCAGTTCAATCGTCTGCACACAGAGATTTTAGCAAGCTTTCGAAGCCGCTTCTCGAGGCTGGGCGACGATGGCGCATCTCGAGGCGAGGGCTGCCTTCCCGAGCCCTCCGGTCAAAACTCCGAGAACACCGTCCCACACGCGAATTTCTGCACCTCCAGAACGCCGTCCAGAACGGTTTTCCTCTAAGCTCTGACTCCTGACCTCTGATCCGCACGCACTCGTGACGTGGGCGCTCAGGTTAACCTCGAGCGATGCGTTCCTCTCTTCCAGCCTTCACCCGAGGCTTCAGATTGATGTTTCCGTTGTATCTCGGCATCGTGCCGTTCGCGCTGGCCTACGCCGTGACCGCGCGGGCGGCGGGACTGTCCGTGCTGGAAACCTGCCTGATGAGCGTGATGGTCTTCGCGGGCGCCAGCCAGTTCAGCGCGGCGGGATTGTTCGCATCCGGCGGCAGCACCTTCTCGATCGTCCTGACGGCCTTCTTGTTGAACGTCCGCCACGTGCTGTACGGCCTGAGCCTCAGCCGCGAGGTCAAACTGTCCGGTCCGGAACGCGCCATCACCGCGTACTTCCTGACGGACGAAGCCTACGGCATGGTCATCGGCGCCAGGGAACGCAGCTTTTTGTTCGTGCTGGGCGCGGAATTGAGCCTGTTCGTCTGCTGGAACATTTGCACGCTGGTCGGGGCGCTGGCCGGGTCGGTGATCCCCGATCCGAGCGCGCTGGGCGTGGATTTCGTGTTCCCGTTGTCGTTTCTGGCGCTCTTGATCCCGATGCTGCAATCTCGGGCCTCGCTGACGGTGGCGGTGGTTTCCGGGGCGCTGGCGTTCGGGCTTTCCAGGGTTCTGCCGGGCGGCCTGCCGATTCTGCTGACGGGCATCGCGGGCAGTTTGCTGGGCGCGTACCTGACGCGCAACGAAGCGCCACCGCAACCCAGCCTCGAGGATGCGGTCAGGGAGGTCGCGTGAAACGCGCGGGGGGGCACGGCGTGAAACGCGCGGGGGGGCACGGCGTGAAACGCGCGGTTGAGCAGAGCGTGAAACGCGCGCACGCGAGGCCAGCGTGACCGTCAGATTGGATGTGTTCCTGACCTTCCTGGGGATGCTGGTCGTGACCTTCGGCTCGCGATACGCGGGCATGATGCTGCGCGGGGATTTACCGCCGTTCTGGTTGCGCTTCTTGCGTTTTGTGCCCATCGCGGTGTTCGCCGCGCTGGTCGTGCCACAAATCCCTGGAACGCGCGGCGAATGGTTGCCGCGCGTGATCGCCGCGATACTCGGCGCGGTGGCTGCGTGGCGCGCCAGGCAGTTGTGGGTCGCGGTGCTGGTCGGGATGGCGGCCTTCTGGTTGCTTCGCACGATCTGAAGCTCGAGAACACCGTCCCACACGCATTTATCGGGAACCCGTACCGGACGGTGTTTGCTGTTTGGGCTTCGGGTGTCTTGCGAACATCGGGCACGAATCTCGAGCGGTTCGTGAGTTCAGGCTGAAGCTCGAGGGATCGTTCCCGCTCGAGGGCAACCACGAGGGTTGCCCCTACACGAACGCGCTCTCGAGGGCCGCGGGTCGTTGGCAGCGTCGCCTCCCGACCAATCCTCGAGTTCTCACGCCCCGGTTTTAGGCTGGAACCCGAGAAGGATTCACGGCGTACTGAACCATCGGAGGAACACCATGAGCATTCTGGATCGGTTGTCCATGCTGCTGCGCGCCAACATCAACGATTTGATTTCAAAGGCTGAAGACCCGCAGAAAATCGTCGAACAGGCGATTCTGGACATGCGAAACGCTTACGCGCAGGCGCGCACGGAGGTCTCGGGCGCGATGGCGGAAGTCATCAAGCTGGATCGGGAAGTCAAGGAAAACCAGTCGTTGGCGCTCGAGTACAAATCCAAAGCCGAGGACGCGCTGAAAGCCGGGCGGGACGACCTGGCGCGCGAGGCCCTGAAACGCAAGAAGAACTTCGATGACATGGCCATCGCCTTCGCGCAGCAGTTGGACAAGCAGAACGCCATCGTGGAAAACCTGAAAACCCAACTGCGGGCGCTCGAGGGCAAGATCGACGAGTTCGAGAACCGCAAGAAGCTCCTTCAGGCGCGCCAGACGGTCGCGCAGGCCGGAGAGACGCTCGATAAGGTTTCGGGTTTCGACAAGGCCACGGGCGCGGTCGGCGCGTTCGAGCGCATGGAAAACAAGGTGCAGGGCATGGAGGATCGGGGCGCGGCGCGCTCGCAGCTTTCAAAGGATGGCGATCTGGACGCACAGCTGGCCGATCTGGGCCGCGACAAGGAAATCGACGACGAACTGGCCGCCATGAAAAAGCATCTCGGGCAATCGTAAAGCGCAACGTCCAGCGCGATTTTGAAGGCTCGAGCTTCGCGTTCGGTTCTGACCGTATCGAGATCGAGCCATCGCAAGGGACACCGTCCCAGACGCACATCTTGATCGAGAGAAAACACCGTCCTGGACGGTGTTTTCTTTTACGCTCCCTCGAGCCGTGCGATACTGGCGGCATGAGCGAAGCGCGAATCTGTGTCGTGACGGGCGCGAATCGAGGTCTGGGGCTCGAGACGGCGCGGCAACTGGCCGCGCTGGGACACCGCGTGATCCTGACCGCCAGGGACGAAGCCAAAGGTCGGGCGGCGGTGGCAGAACTGCGCGCGGATGGGCTCGAGGCGAGCTTTTTCGGGCTGGATGTCACCAGTCAAACGGGGATCTCGAGCTTGAGAGTATTTTTGACGCGCGAATTCGGTGGGCTGGACATCCTGGTCAACAACGCCGCCCTGTACCTGGATGAAGGCATCGGCACGCTCGACGTACCGCTTGCGACCTGGCGCGCGACCTTCGAGACGAACCTGTTCGCGCCGGTCGCGCTGTGCGGCGCGCTCGTGCCAGTCATGGTCGAACGCGGCTGGGGACGGGTGGTGAACGTCTCCTCGAGCGCCGGGCAGTTATCCAACATGAGCGATTACGCGCCCAGTTACAGCGCATCCAAGGCCGCGCTGAACGCCCTGACGCGCTCGACAGCGGACGCAGTCGCGGGAACTGGCGTGCTGGTCAACGCCGTCTGTCCGGGCTGGGTCAGAACGGACATGGGCGGCGCGGGCGCTTCGCGCTCCGTGCCGCAGGGCGCGAAGGGCATCGTCTGGGCCGCCACCCTGCCTGACGGCGGGCCGACGGGCGGGTTCTTCCGCGACGCCAAAGCCCTGGCCTGGTAAGAGCACCGTCCAGCACACTGTTTTTGATTTATCCACTGGACGGTGCTCTCGAGCTTCGCCGATTCTCGAGCCTGACCCGGCAACTCGGGGCGGGTGGGTCGCGTATCGTGAGCGGATGCCAGACACGGGAACGGTGGTTTTGATCGTGGCCTTGCTGATCGCGGTCGGCGGGTGGTGGCGGTACTCGGGCCAGCCTGAAACCTCCATTGAGCGCGAGGTTCACCGACCCGAAGAACCGGAAATCGACCTGCGCGCCCTGCTGGACGGCCTGCCCGAGAGCGCCCGCGAGCCGCTGGAGCGCATGATCGCGGCCCACGAACGCCTGGAAATCGGGCAGCGGAAAGCCGCGCCCGTGATGATGTGGGGCTCGAAGCAACCTCAACCCGAATGGCAGCCGAACACGATCATGCTCGGTACGGAACTGGTCAGCAGCGCCGCACCGTTGGCGGTCGAGGTCGCGCGGCTCGAGGAGTACCTGGAACGCTACGACCTGCCGAGGTTGCGCCTCGAAGCCAGCCGCGACCCGATCCGCGCACCGTTGGTGCAGGACCTCGAGGAGATGACCACCCGGCGCGCGGAACTCCTGGGCGCGCTCGAGCTGGCCGCCATCGAACTGGAATCCGGTTCGGCCAGCCGGATCGAGACCGCCACCGATCAACTGCGCGACCTCTGAGCTCAACCTCTGAACCCCATCTCTGAGCCCGATTCTCACGACTTGGTTTCAGACTCGAGCCACGATTCCTGAGCCGACCACCGAACCCGATCATCGATGTGAACCCACGAATGACCCGCGCCACCCAAACCGATCCTGGATGATGTAACCCGAGCCGAGCGCGCTCACAGACCGTTGGTCGCGAGACGAACAGTTGAGCGCCAACCACGCGCCTACAGTGGAGGTACAGATGCGTTTTTTTCAGCCAATCATCGTTCTCGCCCTCAGTTTGCCCATCATCGCGACCGCCTGCGGCCCCGCCGAAACCGCTCCGGCACCGCGCGTCGGTACGGGCGTGATCACGGGCGAGCAATCGACTTTTTATCCGTCCAGCACGGGCCTGTCGTGGACGTACCTGCCCGCCGCCGCCGACGGCACGATCGATCCGAACAGCCCGCCGTTCGAGCTGCGGGTCGAAGGCCAACGCGCCTTCAGGGGCAAGATCCTGACCGGGGTGCGCTTCTTTGGGCGCGCCGGGGACCGCGTTTACTACCGCGATTTTTCATCCGGTGGCGTGCAACTCTACGGCTGGGATTCGCCGGATTTCGTGACGGTCAGTTACGACCCACCGATCCTCGAGTACCCGCCCGAAGGCCAACTGGTCAAGGGCTTCAGTTGGGGCAACAACTCGAAGATCACCACCACCCTGCCCAAAGGTCAGGAGACGGTGGTGCAACTCAGCGAACGCTACCGCGTGCTGAACACCGAAAAGTACAAGGTCGGCGACACCACCTACGACACGGTCGTGATCAACTACGAGGGCACGCTGTCCTCCGGCGAGCGCCTGACCAGCGTGATCTATTTCGCCCCGAAGATCGGTGAGGTTCGCACCAAGGAAGGGCTGATCCTGTACCGCAAGAACTTCTAACCGGAAGACCCGAGATTGGCAAGCGGGGGCAATCCGGAACACCAATCTGGGGCATAAAAGCGCAATAAAACCCGAAATCGTAGGCGAAACAGTCAAACGTCACGGGTCAAAAGTGATAAGAATGGAGCATATGACCAAGAGCGTGCTCGAGCAGGTCAACTGGCCTGAAGATGTCAAGAAGCTCGACATAGACGAGCTTCCTCAGCTTGCCGAAGAGTTGCGCTCGGAGATCATCCGGGTGTGTTCACGCGGTGGGCTGCATCTCGCGTCGTCGCTCGGCACGGCGGAATTGACGGTCGCGCTCCACCACGTCTTCGAAAGCCCGCGCGACCGCATCCTCTGGGATGTCGGCCACCAGGCCTACGGCCACAAGATCCTGACCGGGCGCAAAGACCAGATGGACAGCATCAAAAAAGAGGGCGGTCTGGCCGGGTTCACCAAGGTTTCCGAATCCGTCCACGACGCCATCACCGTCGGGCACGCCAGCACCAGCCTGGCCAACGCCTTCGGCATGGCGCTGGCGCGCGACGCGCTGGCTGCGGATGTGCGCGCGAAGGGCCAGACCCCCGATCCCGTCCACATCGTGGCCGTGATCGGTGACGGCGCGCTGACGGGCGGCATGGCGCTGGCGGCCTTGAACAACATCGGCTACAAGCAAACCCAGATGCTGATCGTGCTGAACGACAACGAGATGAGCATCAGCGAAAACGTCGGCGCGCTGAACAAATACTTCCGCACGCTGCAAGTCCAGAAGTGGTTCCAGAGCGCCGAAAAAGGCGGCAAGCAGTTCGTGCGCCGCTTCAGCCGTCCTCTGGAGCAGATGATCACCCGCGCCAAAGACGCCGCGCGCACGTTCTTTGACCCGCACAGCCGCAACCCGTTCACCGCCATGGGCATCCGCTACGTCGGACCCGTCGACGGGCACGATGTCAAGCAACTCGTGTACTGGCTCGAGCACATCAAGGAACTCGAAGGCCCGACCATGCTGCACATCGTCACCCGCAAGGGCAAAGGCATGGACGTGGCCGAGGAAGACCCGATCTACTGGCACAGCCCCGCCAAGTTCGATCCCGGCACGCCATTGGAAGCCAAGAAGGGCTACACCTGGTCGAACGCCTTCGGTGACGCGGCGATCGAACTGGCCGACGCCCGCCGCGACGTGTACGTGATCACGCCCGCCATGCGCGAGGGTTCCGGTCTGGTCGAATTCGCCCACAAGCACCCCGACCGTTACCTGGATGTCGGCATCGCCGAAGAAGTCGCGGTCACGGCGGCGGCGGGCATGGCCTTGCGCGGCATGAAGCCGATCGTGGCGATCTACAGCACCTTCTTGCAGCGCGGCTTCGATCACGTCATCCACGACGTGGCCATCGAAAACCTGGACGTGATGTTCGCCATCGACCGCGCGGGCGTGGTCGGCGCGGACGGCCCCACGCACCACGGCGTCTTCGACATCTCCTTCATGCGCGCCATCCCGAACGTCAGCGTGGCCGCGCCCAAGGACGCCCTGGAACTGCGCGCCATGATGAAAAAAGCCCTCGAGAAGGGCGGCCCCGTGGCGATCCGCTACCCGCGCGGCAGCGTCCAACCCGCGCCCGCCGGAACCTGGCCCGAGATCGAATGGGGCAGCTGGGAACGCCTGGTGGACGGTCACGATGTCGTGATCCTGTCCAGCGGAAACACGCTTCTTTACGCTCTGGAAGCCGTCAAAGACGTGCAGGGCGTCGGCGTGGTCAACGCCCGATTCATCAAACCCCTGGACGAAACCATGCTCGAGACCATCGGGCGCACCGCCCGCGCCATCGTCACCGTCGAGGACAACAGCGTGCGCGGCGGATTCGGCAGCGCGGTGCTCGAGTTCCTGGCTTCGCGCGATCTGAAACCCGACGTGCGCGTTCTGGGCATCCCGGATCACTTCATGGAACACGCCGAAGTGCCCAGCTTGCACAAGAAAGCCGGGATCGACGTGGCGGGGATCAAAGCGGTGCTCGAGAGTCTGGGCGTCAGGCCGGGGAAGTTGCCAGTTTCGGGCGACTAAGAGTGCCCCTCTCGTGGGATGCAATTTCATAAAAACACCGTTCAGGACGCATTCTTAAACTCGCGTGCTGGACGGTGCTCAGGGCGCACTCGAGCTTGAGACCCGCGTCCAGCCCTGTTCGTATTCCACGACCAAGCCCAGATCATCCACCAAAACGCGCGTCTCGAAATTTGGGCTCCGGTAACGGTACTCGAATTCGCTCAGGCGGGTGTACGTCTGAGTGAGCGGTTGCACGTCCAGATTCGGGAAGCGCACCCAGGCCGCCGTGACTTCTCTGGATTCACCGATGGAAAGGTTCAGACGCCGGATTGGGAGCGTGTTCGTGGCGGGCGTGATGCCCAGATCCACGTCAACACAATCTTTGAGGTCTAAACGCACCTGATTGTTCACGAACCAGCGTTTCTTTCGTCTCAACGCGAGGTGCGCGTCGGGCTGCCGATGAACGGCGATGCGCACGTCCCTGGTTTGCCAATCCTCGTCGCAGGAAATGATGTATATCACCTGCGCGGGTGCGCCATCGAAGGTCGTCAGCGTTGTCCCTTCGAGCCGCCACCGATTCTTTTCCGGGCGCTGGTAGAGCTCGAAGATCTCAAGTCCCGTTTCTTCGAGGGATTTCCACATCACGGATCGTACGAAGGTCATGCTCTATTTTAGCTCGAGACGCCATATAGGACAGTGTTCTCGAGGTTGCGTCTGGGACGGTGTTCTTACGTTGCGAACACCAGACTCGCGTATTTGATCAACAATTTCTTCGTGCCCACGCCGCCATCAAACGCGATCATGGCTTCCTGGCGCTCACCCTGACCGGTGATGCCCAGCACGCGACCGACGCCGAATTTCGGGTGCTTGACGCGTTCGCCACCTTTGAGGGCGCTGACCACGCCGCCCGCCTTCTCGAGTTCCGCCTGAAGGTGCGGTGGCACGCGGTGCGCGTCCACGGGCGCGTCGGCCAGAGGCTGATTGAACAGGTTGACGGGCACGATCAGGTCTTTGGGGATGTCCTCGAGAAACCGCGATGCTTCGGATGGCATGGTCTTGCCGTAGACCTGCCGGGAATCGGCCATGGTCATGGTCAGGGAATCCATGGCGCGGGTGATGCCGACGTAGAACAAGCGGCGTTCCTCTTCGATGCCGCCGGGTTCCACGATGCTCGATCGGTGCGGCAAGAGCCCTTCTTCCAGACCGACGATGAAGACCTGCTCGAACTCGAGGCCCTTGGCGTTGTGCATCGTCATGAAGGTCACGGCCTCTTCGGGCACGTCCTTGTTGTTGCGTTTGGTGCGGGCGTCGTCCACGCTGGACAGCAGCGCGGCGTCGTCCAGGTAGGCTTCTATGGGGCCGTGGTTGTTTTCGTTGCCCCACTCGCTGGCGGCGTTCACCAGTTCGTTCAGGTTTTCCAGGCGGGCTTCGGCTTCCTGCTTGCTGCCCGTTTTGAGATCCGCTTTGAGCATCTCGACGTAGCCGGTCGCGTCGATGGTGAGTTTCAAAAAGGCTTCGGCGTCGTTCTCCTGGGCGTATTCGCCCAGTTCGGAGATCAGTTTGTGGAACTCCTGGGCGTTCTTGCCGCCGCGCTCCAGGATTTCATCGGCTCGACCGAAAGCGGTGAACAGGCTGACGCGGTTGGCCCTGGCCCATTCCTCGAGCTTGGTGACGCTGGAATCGCCGATGCCGCGTTTGGGGCGTTTGATGGATCGCTTCAGGCTGATGTCGTCGTCTGGGTTGATGGCCAGCCGCGCGAACGAGAGGATGTCCCTGATTTCCTGGCGGTCGTAGAAACTGACGCCGCCGACCAACCGCACGGGGATGCTGGATCTCAAGAATCGTTCCTCGAGCGCCCTGGATTGCGCGTTGGTGCGGTACAGGATGCTGATCTTGTCCAAGCTGACGCCCGTGCCGCGCAGGTGCTCGACGCGGTTGGAGACGAAATCGGCCTCAGCGCGGTGGTCGGGTGCGCGGTAGAAGCGCACGGGTTCGCCTTCGGGTTTGACGGGGCGCAGCACTTTCTCGAGGCGTTCCGTGTTCTGGGCGATCACCTTGTTGGCGATCTGCAAGATGCGCGCGTTAGAGCGGTAGTTTTCTTCCAGGCGGTAGATCACGGCGTCCGGGTAATCGTGCTGGTAATCCAGGATGTTCTGGATGTCCGCACCGCGGAAGCGGTAAATCGATTGATCCGGGTCGCCGACCACCAGCAGGTTGCGGTATTTGTCGGCCAGCAAACGCGCGAATTCGTATTGCGCCTTGTTCGTGTCCTGGTATTCGTCCACGTGGATGAACACGGCGCGTTGCTGCACCTTGTCCAGCACTTGTGCGTGATCCCGGAAGAGTTGCACGGTCAAGGACAGCAAATCCCCGAAGTCGATCGCGTTGGCGCGGCGCATGGCGCTCTGGTAGCGCCGGTAGCCTTCGACGGCGACCTCTCGAGGCATGCCGGAAATCCAGTCCTCGGCTTCGCGGGCCAGGTCATCCGGCGTCCAGAGGTTGGATTTGGCGCGGTCGATCACGCTGCGCAGGTAGCGCGGGTTGGTGTCGGCGGCGCTCGGGATACCGTCCAGCACGGTTTTGAGAACGTCGAGCTGATCGCCGTCGTCGTAAATCACGAAGCCGGATTTCAATCCGACGAATTCGCCGTAGACGCGCAGAATGCGCACGCCAGCGCTGTGAAAAGTGCTGACCCAGAGTTGATCAGCTTGCGGCCCAACCAGCTCGACCACGCGGTGTTTCATCTCGCCTGCGGCTTTGTTGGTGAAGGTGACTGCCAGGATTTCGGTGGGGTAAACCCCGTGATGTTCCATCAAATGTCCGATGCGGTGCACCACGGTGCGCGTCTTGCCCGACCCGGCACCCGCCACGACCAGCGCGGGGCCTTCGTAGTGCGCGGCGGCCTCTCGTTGGGCGGGGTTCAACTGGTCGAGCAAACTTGGGGCGGTGTCAGTCATGGCGAGGGGAGTATACCGCCGTTTCTGCCCTGGGCAGAATCGTTTTGTGTCGCACGAGAAGACCGTCCGGGACAGTATTTTCTGATGATAAAAGGCGGCGTCCCGGACGGTCTTCGTGGGGCACTCAGCGTTTCAGAACGATGTTGGGAAACACCCGAGGCATCGCAGCCCGAGCAGCGGGCGCGGTGAACATCAGCAGCGCGAAATGCGAGGCGCGCATCTTGCGCCGGGAACGCGAGCAGATCGGCGAGAACATCTGAAACTTGAGGCGCAATGAACTCGGCACGGATGCGCCATTCTGGGCTCTTCTGAGACGTTTCTTTGCGCCCAAATCGGCAAGCTCGAGCATCGATAAAAGGGGTTCCGAGACCCGCGAGGTGGTGCGTCGCACGCGGCAGGGCAGGTGTTATTCTCGCCCCAGACGCCCATGAGTATCCTTTCCTCCGACATCGCCGCGCAACGGAGCGTCCTGCTGAACCAGATCCGTCGGGCGTTGTACCTGAACGTGCCGCCGGAATGCTCAATGGATCTGGGGCTGGACGCCAAAACGGTCAATGGCGTTGACTGCTTTTTGGCGCGCAACATCGAAGATGCCTACTACACCTGCGCGGACGGCGTCGGCATCCTGGAACCCGCGACGGAAGGGCTGCTGGACGCGTTGGTGCAGACCTTCGATCCGGCGGGCGTGCCGTACTGCGTGCCGCTCATTCCGGGGGCGCGACCGGCGCAGTTGCCGTTCTGGTTGAAGGCTCGGGGGTTCACACCGGCGTTCAGCGTGGCCGTCTTCGCCCGAGACGCGAGCGCACCGAATCCCGTTTCGGGCGACATCCGGGTCGAACGCGTCAGTCTCCAGGATGCGGGCGCGTTCGCGCGGATCAACGCGGAAGCTTTCGGGCAGAATCCGTCCTCGGCCTGGTACGCCGCGATGATCGGTCAGCCGAACTTTCACGCCTACATCGCTTACGACGGGGACGCGCCCGTCGGCACGGGCTTGCTGGCGGTGGCCGGCAATATGGGCTGGCTGGCCTCCGGCGCGACCCTGCCCGAAGCTCGAGGTCGCGGCGTGCAGGCCGCCATGATCGCGCGGCGCGTGCGGGACGCGATCGCGTTCGGGTGCTCGTGGTTGACCGTCGAGACCCGCGAGCCGCCCGATCCTTCCTATCGAAACGTCGAACGCGCCGGGTTTCAGCTCGCCTACGCCCTGCCGTATTACGTGCGCGTCCCCGAAAGGCTCGAGCCGTAAGGGCACCGTTCAGCACGGCGTCCTTGGAATACGTGCGGGACGGTGTCTTTGAGCGGCCAGCGCGAACTCGGTCGGGACGCCGTGGCGCATCGCAACAATCTGCGCGGGCGCGCTCGAGGCCGGATGGAGCTTCCTGGACAGTCGGTAATCGCGCGTTTGGCGTTCATAGCTCGAGCCAGCCATGGTGTGAGCGCGCCTCGAGCGTGCGCGTGGATCGGGTCGTAGACTCGAGCCATGAGCGAAGTACCGACCATCGAACGCATCGAGAACGCATTCTGGCAACTCGAGATCGCCCCGGACATCGGCGCGAGCGTGGTGAATTTGCGCGGGCGCGTCGGCGCTGGCTTCGAGCCGATCATGCGCCACACGCTGCCCGAAGCGCTACCGAAACACTCCAGCAGCGCCCTCTCGAGCTTCATCCTGGCGCCGTTCTCCAACCGGATTCGGGGCGCCAAGTTCGCGTTTTCCGGGCGCGAGTACCAACTCAAATCCACCGCGCCGGACGGTAACACGCAGCATGGCGACGTGCGAAACCGCCCGTGGACCCTCGTCAAGCACGACCCGGAAACCCTGGAAGGCTGGTTCGATTCGAGGGCGCACCCGGATTTCAATTTTTCGTGGGCCGTGACCGTGAACGTCGTCTACGAACTTGAGGGGAACACGCTGGAGACGCGCCTGGAGATGCGCAACGTCTCGCCGGAACCGATGCCTGCGGGCTTCGGGTTGCACCCGTACTTCGCGCGCACGGTCGGGCGATCAAGCGACGTGCTGCTGCAATTTCACGCGGGCGGCGTCTACCAGACGGACGCCAGCTTCATGCCCACCGAAGCCATGAAACCCGTGCCCGATGATCTCGATTTCTCGAGCCCGAGGGCCGTGGGCGACCAGCAACTCAACCACGGTTTCGGCGCGTGGGACGGTCGGGCGGTGCTGACCTACCCGAACGCCGTGCGCGTCGTGATGGACGCCGACCCGATCTTCTCGCACGTCGTGGCCTTCACCTCGCTGGATGGCGCGCTGGCGATTGAACCCGTCACCAACGCCACGGATGGCTTCAACCTGATGGCGCAGGGCGTTCCCGGCACGGGCGTGGTGATCCTGGAACCTGGCGCGGTCATGTCGGGCGCGGTGCGGCTCAGGCTCGAGACGGTCTAGAGCCTGTTTGAATTTGTCTAGCACGCCCTCTAAGCCAATCTGCGCAACA
>CAXTKV010000103.1:0-18137 GCA_964244895.1 uncultured Deinococcales bacterium | reverse complement strand
TCGATCAGGATCGCGCCATCGTCCGGCGCGCCGATCACGCCGACGTTGACGGCTCCAGGCAGATAGTAAGCGTTCGGTCGCAATTCTTTCAGGGCAAAGTCTGGCATGGGCTCAGTTTAACTCGAGCACGGACGAGAAGACCGTCCAGGGCAGCGTTTTCTGATTCAAAAAATTCGCGTGCAGGACGGTCTTCTTCTATCCCGAGCCCGAGGCTCGAGCGCAGCATCGATCTCGCCCTGAATCTCGATCTCGGGCCAGGTGCTAGCGTTCAACCATGAGCATCGAAGGCGCGGGCGGCATGCACGTCATCATCACCGGAGCCTCGAGCGGGCTGGGCGAGGCCACCGCCAGATTGCTGGCCGCCGACGGGCACCGACTGGTGCTGGCGGCGCGGCGGGCGGACAAGCTCGAGGCGCTGGCTCAGGAAATCAACCCGTCCGGCAAGCGCGTCGTCACCGCCGCGACCGACGTGACCAACCCGGCTGACCTCGAGAAGCTGGTGGCTCGGGCTCGAGGGCTGTTCGGTTCGGTGGACGTGCTGATCAACAACGCGGGCATCGGTGGGCAATCCGCGCGCTGGTGGGAGCACGAGCGCGCCGCCTACCGCACGGTGCTGGACACGAACCTGACCGCCGCGATGGAGCTGACCCGGCTGGTGCTGCCGGAAATGATCTCGAGGCGTTCGGGGCACATCATCAACATGGGTTCCGTGGCGGGCCGGGTGGCCGTCTCGAGCCTGTACTCGGCCAGCAAGCACGGATTGCGCGGCTTTTCGTTGGGCTTGCGGCGCGAGTTGCTGGGGACGGGCGTCAATGTCTCCTTGATCGCGCCGGGGTTCATCAAAACCGACATGACCGCCTGGGGGCCGCCCCTGCCGATGCCGGGGCCGGGAATCGTGGCGAGAACCGTGCTGCACCTGCTCGATCATCCGCGCGCGGAGGTGATCGTGCCCGGCTGGTACAGGCCGCTCGTCTGGCTCGAGACGGTCTTTCCGGGATGGATGGATCGCCTGGCGCTTCAGAATAACGGTCGCAGGAACCCCGTTCAGGACGAATGATCCTTTCTCAGGCTCCCTGCTAAACGGTCTTTATTGGGTATGGCATCGCAAGAACACCGTCTGTGTGCTTGCAAAATCGCTTTAGGGTGTGATATTGTCGTGCCACGGGCAATTCCTGAAGCGGGGGGCGATAGGCATCGCTTAAATGCCACCTCCAGCGAACCGGGATGCCTGCAAAACGGGAGGCAACAGCCATGGCGAAGAAAAAGACCATCACCAAATCCGACCTGATCGACACGCTCGCCGAAAAAACGTCCCATAAAAAGAAGGACGTCAAGACCATGATGGACAGCCTGGTGGCCGAGATCGCCAGCGCTCTGGACAAGGGCAACAAGGTGCAGATCACGGGTTTCGGAACCTTCGAGGTTCGCACCCGCAAGGCCCGCACCGGCGTCCGCCCCGGCACCACCGCCAAAATCAAGATTCCAGCCAGCAAGTACCCGGCCTTCAAGCCCGGTAAAGCGCTCAAGGATCAGGTCAAGAAGTAATTTTTGCTTTCGAGGGTCTGAGGCCAGCGTTCGCGCTGGCCTTTTTTGTTGATGCTGGACTCGATCCCGAATTCGGTGCGAACCGTCCCGGTCGGCGCGTTTAACCCGAGTGCACCGCTCTCGCGGAACGGTCTCGAGAATGCCGAGCCGAAGCCCCGTATTCAGGTCTGAAATCCCGAAAACCCGTCCCCAACGGTGTTCTCCAACCGCCCACGAACCGTTCAGAACGCGAAACTCGAGGTCGAACGCGAGAATTACACCTTTTTGACGCTTCCCATCGAATCCTTGGCCTGGTTAAGATGCGGCGTTCAACAGCGCAGTGGCTCGAGAACCCGGCATCGCGTCGGGCTCGGGCAGAAATAAACTCGGGGGCCACCTCGAGATCTTCAGGGAGGTGTAGGAGTGCTTTTCATACCGTTGTTGGCAGGTTTCCTCGCGCTCGCGGCGGGCGTCGTCTTGACGCTCAACATTCTGAACAAACCCGACGGTAACGACCGCATGAGGGCGATCGCCGCCGCCATTCAGGAAGGCGCGAGCGCCTACCTGGCGCGCCAGTACACGGCGGTCGGGATCGTGGCCGCCGTGCTGGCCGTGCTGATGCTGATTTTCCTGGGGCCAAGAACCGCCGTGTACTTCCTGATCGGGGCGGGCGCGTCGGCGCTGGCGGGCATCATCGGCATGAACGTCGCGGTGCGCGCCAACGTCCGCACCGCGCAGGCGGCCTCGGGCGGCCTCGCGCCAGCCATGCAGGTGGCCACCTGGGGCGGGGCGGTCACGGGCTTGTTCGTGGTCGGGCTGGGCATCATCGTGCTGGCGCTCTTGACGAACTACTCGCGCGACGCGCAGGACGCGTTCAACCCGGACGCGCTGATCGGGCTGGGCTTCGGCGCGAGCCTGATTTCCGTGTTCGCGCGTTTGGGCGGCGGCATCTTCACCAAGGCCGCCGACGTGGGCGCGGACCTGGTCGGCAAGGTCGAGGCGGGCATCCCCGAAGACGACCCGCGCAACCCCGCCGTGATCGCCGACAACGTCGGTGACAACGTCGGTGACGACGCGGGCATGGCGGCAGACTTGTTTGAAACCCTGATCGTGACGGCCATCGCGGCCCTGTTGCTCGGGCACCTGACCTATTCGGGTAACACCAGCGTGGTGTGGTATCCGTTGATTATCGGCGCGGTCGGCATCATCGCCAGCATCTTCGGCGTGTTCGCCATCAACGCGCCCAGGGATGCCACGCCCAAGGGCATCATGGGCAGCCTCTACCGGGGCGTCTGGGTGTCCGTAATCATCAGCGCGATCGGCTTTTTCTTCGCGTCCCGGACGGTTTCCGGCGAGGGCATCAACAGCTTCAACCTGTTCCTGGCGTCGCTGGTCGGCCTGGCGGTGACGATGGGTCTGATGTACATCACCGATTACTACACGTCGTCTGAGTTCGCGCCCGTGCGCGGCATCGCGAAGGCCAGCATCACGGGTCACGGCACGAACATCATCGCGGGGTTGGCGGTCGGCATGAAAGCCACCGCCTTCCCGGTGCTGGTGATCGTGGCGGGCACGCTGATCGCTTACGCGCTGGGCGGTCTGTACGGCGTTTCGATCGCGGCCATGGCGATGTTGTCACTGTGCGGCATCATCGTGACCGTGGACGCCTTCGGGCCGATCACGGATAACGCGGGCGGCATCGCGGAAATGGCGGAACTCGGCGAGACCGTGCGCAACGTGACTGACCCGCTCGACGCCGTGGGCAACACCACCAAGGCCGTCACCAAAGGCTACGCTATCGGTTCGGCGGGGCTGGCGGCGCTGGCGTTGTTCGCGTCTTACACGGCGGAACTCGACAAGCGCGTCCCGGCGGGCGGTTTGCCGTTGCGTTTCGACCTGGGCGATCCGCTGGTGGTCGCGGGCTTGCTGATCGGCGGCATCCTGCCGTGCCTGTTCGCCGCGATGAGCATGGAAGCCGTCGGGCGGGCCGCAGGAGCGGTCGTGCTCGAGGTGCGCCGCCAGTTCAAGGAGATGCCCGGCATCATGCAGGGCACGCAGAAACCCGATTACGCCAGGGCAGTCAGCATCGTCACGCAGGCCGCGCTGCGCGAGATGACCATTCCGGCCCTGCTGCCCGTGCTGGGCCCGATCCTGGTCGGTTTGATCCTCGGGCCAAAAGCGCTCGGCGGCCTGTTGATGGGCGTGATCGTGGTCGGCATTTTCATGGCGATCCAGATGACCACCGGCGGCGGCGCTTGGGACAACGCCAAAAAGTACATCGAGTCCGGCGACCTGAAAGACGAGAACGGCGTCGTGCTGAAGAAGGGTTCCTTCGCGCACCAGGCGTCCGTCACGGGTGACACGGTCGGCGATCCGTACAAGGACACGGCTGGCCCCGCCATCAACCCGATGATCAAGGTCGCCAATATTGTCGCCCTGCTGATCGTGCCGCTGCTGGGCTCCAGCCTGTTCGGCGGTCTGGGCGCGTCCAGCGCACCGTTGACGCCCACCGCGCAGGTCGCCTCGAGCAGCACCGCTGGGACGCTGGCCTTCACGTACCCCGCCGCCAGCGAGCAACTCGATGCGCAGGACTTTTTGCTCGAGGGCACCGCTCCGGCGGGTCAGGCGCTCGAGGTCTACCAGAACGATGCCAAGCTCGGCGATATTTCAGCCGGAGCGGACAACGCCTGGAGTTACTACATCGCTGGCCCGAAACCGGGCGACTACACCTACGAGGTTCGCGCCCCCGGAGCCGCCTCCGGCAGCGGCGCGAAGATCGCGGTCAACGTAGCCCAGGGCCGCCCGACCGCCAGCAACGCCCAGTGCCCGTGCGGCTTGCGGATCGCGACCGACAACGCGCCCAGCGCCAAGGTCACGCTTTTGAAGGACGGTCAGGAAGTCTCGAGCAACACCGGGAGCGTGATCGTCTTCAGCAAGCTTCAGACGGGCAAGTACAGCCTGCGCGTCGAGGCGGACGGCTACAAGACCTTCGAAACCCCGAGCGACAAGCTCCTGGAAACGCCGAAAAACAAGAACATCAGCGTCTACATGGAGAAGTAGTGGCAGATCGCGCATCCGCGCGGATTCACCGTCCAGCACGCGCTTTTTGAATGAGGAAAGAACACCGTCCTGGACGGTGTTCTTTTTTTGGCGGTACGAACCCAAGCGTTCCCGGTCGCGATTGGGCTTCTGGCGAAAGCTGGAATCGCTCGAAGCTGATGCGCGCCACTTCTCGAGCGTCGGAGTTCTGCAACAGACCCTTTCCTCGAGCGCGAGAAGTGGCGCACCCTGATGGGGTGCGACGGGTTCAGAGCGCGGCTGGAACGGGTTGCGAGGGCCTGCGGTACTTGACGCGGTACATCTCGCGGTCGGCCAAGCGGATCAACTCGTCGGCGTTGCGCGCATCGCGCGGACAGAGGCTCCAGCCGATGCTCGCGCCGATCTGAACGCTGCGACCATCGATCTCGAAGGGTTGCTCGAGCGCCCGCGAGATCTTCGACGCGACCTGCTCGACGCTTTCACTGTTGCGAATACCGGACAGCAACAGCGTGAACTCGTCGCCGCCGACGCGAGCGACGGTATCTGTGGATCGCGCGCAAGCCCGCAAGCGAGCAGCCACGGCCTGAAGTAATCGGTCGCCGCAGGCGTGCCCGTAAGTGTCGTTAACGAGCTTGAAGCCGTCCAGATCCACGAACGCCAGGGCAAAACCGTCAATCTCCGCGCCGGATCGCTCGAGCTGCCCGAGCGCCGCCTCGAGCCGGGTTCGGAACATCGCGCGATTGGGCAGGCCGGTCAGGGCATCGTGGCTGGCGGCGTACTCGAGGCGTTGCGTGGCGGCCCGGTGAGTCGTGATGTCGAAGAACGACGCGACCACCGCCGTCGGGCGATCCGATTGCGGGGGGATGATCGGACGGGCATTGACCGAAAGCCAGACCTGATCGCCTTCGGGGTGTTCGATCCCCAACAGCGCGTCGGTCACTGGCCTGACCTCGCGCAAGGCGATCATCGCGGGGTGATCCTCGCCTGGACAGGGCGTTCCGTCGGGGTGAACGGCGCGCCAACGCGGATCGATGCTGCTGCGCCCCAGGAGTTGATCTCGCGTCAATCCCAGCACGCGCTCGGCGCTGTCGTTGACCGCAATGATCCGACCATCGGTGTTCTGCACGATCACGCCCTCTTCGAGAGCGGCGAAGATTTCTCTGAGCAGACCCCTCTCGGTTTCCGCCTCGCGTTGAGCGTTACGCAATTGCGCCGCGCTGGCGCGAAGCTCCAAGGCGTCCATCACGGTCGCAGCCAAGGCCTCGAGGGCGCAGCGATCCTCGAGACTGAAATCATCGCGCGGGACGGTGTCGATCACGCACAACGAGCCGAGCTTGACGCCCTCGGCGGTCGTCAATGGCGCGCCGGCGTAGAAGCGGATGCCGGGTTCGCCGGTCACCAAAGGGTTGTCGCTGAACCGCTCGTCCAGCGTGGCGTCCGGCACGATAAACACGCCATCGCCGAGAATGGCGTAAGCGCAAAACGAGAGTCGCCGATCCGTCTGGCGCACGTCCAGCCCGATGCAGGCCTTGAACCACTGTCGCTGTTCGTCGACCAGCGAAACCAGCGCGATGGGCGCGCGGAACAACCGCACCGCCAGGGCGACCGCGCGCTCGAAGGCCGCCTCGGGGGGCGTGTCCAGCACGTCGAAACTGCGGAGCACCTCGAGACGGGTTTTTTCGTCCGTGGAAAGCATGGCTTCATTGGACTCCAGTAGCCGTCACGAATCCCTTACGGGTGGCGTTTCCGGCGCGGGCATTTCTGGCGTCCAGAACGAGAAAAACGCACAATCGGCACGGCTTTCGGATGGTGGGCTTTTTGACCCGCGCACGTGAAGACCTGGCGCTATTTTCGTGCGCTCGCTCGAGTCGGGCAGATGCGTCACCGAGGCACCGTTACCGTTATGCTGAATTGACCGAAGGAGGCAGGATGAAGCGATTGATTCTGACAAGCGTGGGGCTGGCGCTCGTTGCGGTGACCATCTCGGCCATCACGAACGCCCAGAGCGCGAGAACCAAAATCACCTTCTGGCATTCGATGGCGGGCGGCGAAAAAGCCGTCAACGCGCTGGTGGACGGCTTCAACAAATCCCAGGATAAATTCGAGGTCGTGCCGACCATGTCAGGCACGTACCCGGAATCGAACACCAAACTGATCGCGGCCCTGCGCGCCAAGAACGCGCCCGCGATCTTCCAGTCCGAGATCGGTTTCTTCCCGAGGCTGGCCGAGGACGGCGCGCTGGCCGATCTGAGCAGCTTCGAGAAAACCCTGCCGGACGCGACGGTCAAGGATTTCTTCCCGGCGCTTTGGAATTACGGCGTCTGGGACGGCAAGCGCGTCGGGTTGCCGTGGAACGCATCCACGCCGGTGCTGTTTTACAACGCCAACTTGCTGCGCGCCAAGGGCCTGAAACCGCCCACGACCTGGCCGGAATTCGCGCAAGTGGCCAAATCCCTGACCGCGCGCGGCACGAAAGGCTGGATCGCGTTCAACGACTCCTGGCAGTTCGAGCAGATGGTCTTGTCCAGGGGCGGCAACGTCGTGACCGACGATGGCAAACCGAACTTCACCTCCAAAGAAGTCGTGGACGCGCTCGAGTTCATGCGCACCCTGGTGCAGTCCGGCAACGCGATTCCGCGCAACGTGGCCGAAGCGCAGTTCGCGATCCTGGATTTCGTGCGCACCAAAGCGGCCATGGCGATTGCCTCGATCGCCAACTGGCCGGACATTTTGCCGTTTTCGGTGGCCTTTGAACTGGGCGCGGCCCCGTTGCCAAAAGGCACAAAAACAGTCGTGCCCTTCGGCGGCGCGCAACTGGTGGTTTTGAAGGACTCGAGTGCCGACGAACAGGCGGGGGCGTGGGCGTTCTGGCAGTACCTGATGCGCCCGGAGAGCATCGTGGCCTGGACGAAAGCCAGCTACTACGTGCCGGTGCGCCGTTCGGCCTTGGGGCTTCTGGCCGACTGGTACAAGGAAAACCCGTACCGCAAGATCGCCTTCGAGCAGTTCGACGATGCCGTCTCTCGCCCGCGCAATCCGGGCTACGCGATCTGGAAAACCTTTCTGGAGGAAGCCATCGAGCGCGTCATCAAGGGCGGCGCGGACGCGAAAGCATCCCTCGAGGAAGCCCAGAAGCGCGCGCTGGCGAGCAAGTGACGAGAAGACCGTCCAGGACAGCGTTCCTTGGTATCCCAAGAAGAGCGTCCGGGACGGTCTTCTGGAGCTTCACCTTTTTCAGAACCCTGCTGGTGAGCCTCGCAATCGCGACCTTCGGTGCCTTGGGTCTCTCGAGGGGGCAGCCCACGAGTGCACCAATCTTCTTGAACCTCGAAGGCGATTTGTGGGTCTGGCGTGGCGGTTCCAGCCTGACGCGCTTGACGAACTATGGTTTCAACAACGCGCCCGTGATCTCGCCGGATGGACAGTGGGTGGCGTACTCGAGCACCGCAAAAGGCTTCACCCAACCCGGCTCGGGCCAACCCCCGACCAACATCTACATCCTGAAAACCACCACGAACAAGATCGAACGCATCGCGGTGCAAGCGAACGAAGTCAGCGAAACGAACGACACGAAGGCCGCGTACCGCAGCGATCCGATCTGGTCGCTGGACAGCCAAAGCCTGGCCTGGGTCGAGTCGAACGCGGATCGATGCAAGGAAGCGCTCACGCCTTACGACCTGATGCGTTATGAGCTCAAAACCCGCGCGACCTTGAGAACCCAGATCCGTCTGCCGGGAATCGACGATGTCTGCGGCGCGCAGCGACCAGAATCCTGGGACGCGAACGGCATCAAATTCGTCGGATACTCGTACACCAAAGCCTCAGCACGAGATTTCTGGCGTTACCGTTACGGCATCGACGGTCGATTGCTCGAGAAAACGCCAATCAACCAGAACCAATACCGAAACGAAATTCCGAACACCAAAACACACGAACTGTACGCAACTCGGGCACCGGGTGGTCTGTACGTTTCGTTCAAAGAACTGGCGGGCGCGGCGGAACTTCGCGTGCGCGCACCCGCCGGGAAACCCATGCTGGTTTCCTCGAGCGCCCTGGAGGTGAACGCTGGTCTGGCGAGCGGGTTCGATGTGGGCATCGCACCCGACGGAAAGCGCGTGGCGTTCATCGAGCGGCTTGAAAGTGGCTCGTGGCTGACGCTGTCCGATGGCGCAAAAAAGGAACGCGCGGTCAAGCTCTCGGCGCTCCTTCGAGACGATCATCTGGTCAGCCGGGGATTGGTCTGGGGTCATCTTTCGTGGCAACCGCATTCGAGGTGATGAGATGAGAACAGCCTTCGGCGCACGCTCTAAATCATACGTCCAGGACGGTGTTCTCGAGTCCTCAGACACGAAAGAACCGATATGAGGCTCGGATACACGCCGATCAACGCGGGCATCCTCGACCTGGACGAAGCCTTCAGGCTGGCCAGCGAACTCGGGTTGCAGTTTCTGGAACTGACCTTCGACATGCAAGAAATCCTGCCCGAAAGCCAGCCCGTGCGCCGCGTGCTGGAACTGACGCGCACCACCGGCGTGGCGGTCAGCGTCCACCTGTCGTTCGTGGACTTGAACCTGGCATCACTGATGCCCGGCGTGCGCGAGAACAGCCTGGAGCGCACCCGGCGCGGCCTGGAGTACGCCGCGGAGGTCGACGCGATCTGCGGCGTGCTGCATTCCGGGCTGGTGCCGATGCGCCACCCGTTGATGCTCGAGGGCGCGATCAAACGGATCGTGCAATCGCTGTCTGCGCTCGAGCCGCTCGTACCCGTGGCGCTCGAGAATCTGGCCCTGGATCAGTACGACGTGCTGCGCGGCGCGAGCGAACTCGAGGCGATCACCCACGCGGCGGGGCAGGGTTTCGGCAATTGCATCGATGTCGGGCACGCGCTGGTCGAGGGCGCGACCACGGAACGACACGATGGAACCGGTGCGGGCGGGCTCGAGCGTGGAAAGAAGCGGCTCGAGTCTTACCTGACGGGGCTTTCCGGGGTGATTCACTTCCACCTTCAGGACAACGACGGACAGAGCGATCAGCACCTGGCGCTCGGGCGCGGAGAAATCCCGTGGCAGACAGTGCGCTCCAGGATCGAGGGTTTCACGGGGACGCTCGATCTCGAGGTCGGGCCGGATGCGAACGCGGTGCGCGAAAGCGTCCGGTTCCTGCGCGAATTGATGGCGTAAATCGAGAAGACCGTCCTGGAGGGCATTCTTTTGGCTCAAGACATTGCGTCTGGCACGGTGAATGTTGGGCTCGAGACACGGTTTCTGGCCGTGCGCGGCGTATCATCTGGCCTGTGAGCGAGCAGTCCATCAGTGCGAACCCGACTGCGACGCGAGAGACCGCGATTCGGCTGAATCGCGCGACCCTGGAATTTGATGGCCGCACCGTGCTGCGCGACGTGAATCTGCAAATCCGGCGCGGCGAGTTCATCGCCATCATCGGGCCATCGGGCGGCGGCAAGAGCACGCTTTTGCGCGTGATCGCGGGACTCTTGAAACCCGATTCCGGCGCGGTCGAGGTCGAAGGCCGAGACCCTTTGCAGGGCGGGCCGCGACCCGCCGTGGTCTTTCAGGATTACCGATTGCTGCCGTGGCGCACGGTCGAGCAGAACGTGCGCCTGCCGATCGAACTGACCGGTCGCGGCGAGGTCACGACCTACGTCGGGATGGAGCCCTACAAGAACCTGTACCCGCACCAGCTTTCCGGCGGCATGAAGGCCCGCGCGGCGATCGCGCGGGCGCTGGCGCAGGACGCGCAGGTGCTCCTGCTGGACGAACCCTTCGCGGCCCTGGACGCGCTGGTGCGCGAGCGCTTCAACCTCGAGATGAAGGGACTGCATCAGCGCACCGGCAAGACTTTCGTGCTGGTGACGCACAGCATCCGCGAGGCCGTCTATTTGGCGGATCGGGTGGTGGTGCTGCGGGACGGCACCATCGAAACGGTACTCGAAACGCACGGCGAGGGACGCTTGACGGCCTTCACGGAACCCCTGGAGGCCGAACTGCGCTCGCGGCTGGGCGTGGCCGATTCGACCTTCATCGAGCGCCCGCCGCGCGCGGTGCGCTTCCCGTGGGAAATCCTGGGCGTGCTGGCGCTGATCAACCTGGTGCTGGTCGCCTGGAGCTGGCTCGCGCCGGGCGGCAACACGTTTTTCCCCAGCCCCGGCGAGGTCTGGCGCGCGGGCATCGAGAACCGGGCGCTGCTGTGGGCGGGCGCGCTCGAGACGCTGCGCGTCTTCGGGCTGGGTCTGGCGTGCTCGCTGGCCATCGGCGTACCTCTGGGTTACGCGATGGGCAAGGCGCGCGTCTTCGAGCGCGTGCTCTCGCCGTTCATCGTGGCCTTGCAGGCCGTTCCGACCATCGTGATCGCGCCGTTGCTGGTCTTCACGCTCGGCTACGGCACGAATTCCAGGGTCTTGATCGCCACGCTGGTGTCGTTGTTTCCCGTGCTGGTGTCCACCATGATCGGCGTGCGCGAGGTGGATCGCGTCTACCGCGAGGTCTTCACCACCATCGGCTCGAACCCCTGGGGCGTGTTCCGCAAGCTCGAGCTTCCCGGCGCGCTGCCGGTGATCCTGGGCGGGCTGCGCAGCACGGTATCGCTGGCCTTGATCGGCACGGTCGTGGCGGAATTGACGCTGGGCGCGATGCCCAAAACGGTCGGCGGGCTGGGACACATCGTCAACAGCGCGCGCCTGACCTTCAACACCAGCACGGCTTACGCCGCCGTGGGTGCGTTGATCGTGCTGGGTTGCGCGCTGTACGGGGTCGTGAGTCTGCTCGAGGTCTGGGTTTTGCGCTACCGCAGACGGTGAAGGTCCGAGACGGGTTGTAGAGCCCGCCTCGCGTTCGCCCTCGGCGGGAGCGATTCACTCGGGATCGAGCCACCAGCGCGACGGAGATTCGCACGGCGCACGAGGAACACCGTCCCAGACGGCATTCCTGGAGACGCAAAATTCGCGTGCTGGACGGTGTTCCCGCAAAGGATTCCTCGAGCATTCGCGTTCGGGATCACCGTGGCTCGAGCGAGAAACGCGGAACGTCTCGGCGGGAACGGACAATCCTCCCATCTGGCTTGATAAAATCATTCGGAACCGAAAGGTTCGTTCCTTCAGGGCGAGGCGCAAGTCCTCACCGGCGGTGAGCGATCAACGCGTCCAGAATGCGTTCAGCGCCAGCCCGCGAAGCTCGAGAATTGATACGCACTCGAGCCCGATCCCGTGAAATTCGGGAGCCGACCGTCACAGTCGGGATGAGAGAAGGAGGGTTCTCGAACCCGTCCAGGTTCGGGAACGACGCATGCGGAGCGCGCGAAGTTTTTGATTGAATCCCGACCCGTCCAGCTCGAGCGAGTCTCGCTCGGGTCTTCGTGCGCTGCCCTGAACCGTCTCGGGCTGCGCGAATCTCAGATGAAAAACCAGAGGAGCACGAATGCGAAAGTGTGTCGCCGTATTGATCGGATTGATGGCCGTTGGATCGTTGGCGCTGTCTCAGACGCAACCGCAGAAACTGCGCGTGGGCCTGGGCTACTTGCCAGACGTGCAATTCGCACCATTTTACCTGGCGCAAGAGGGCGGCTTTTACGCCAAGGAGAACCTTCAGGTCGAATTCCAGCACGGTTACGCCACGGAACTCTACCCGCTGCTGGCGGCGGGCAAGCTCGATTTCGTGGTGGCGGACGCCGAGGACGTGATTTTGCTTCGCGCCAAGGACGCCAAAGCCGCGCCCTTCAAGTACGTCATGGCGCTCTACCAGAGCGTGCCGAACGCGCTGTTTTCGAAAGCGGAAAAGAACATCAAAACCATCAAGGATCTCAAAGGCAAGAACATCGGCGTGCCCGGCAAGTTTGGCACGACCTGGACGAGCTTGCAGGCCACGCTGCGGGCCGCCAACCTCAAGGAATCGGACGTGACCATCACCGAAATCGGCTTCACGCAACTCGAGGCGGTGCTGGCAGGCCGGGTGGACGTGGCGATGGGCTTCATCAACAACGAACCCGTGCAGGCCGCCGCGCAGGGCATCAAGCTGAACGTCATCCCGGCGGGCAGGTACAACCGTTCGGCGGGCAACGGGGTGATCACGACGGACGCGCAATTGAAGAACGCCGATCTGGTCAAGCGTTTCCTGGGCGCGTCCCAGCAGGCGATGGCGGCGGTTATCAAATCTCCGAAGGCAGGCTTCGATGCCGCCAAAAAGTACGTTCAGACCCTGCCCGAAGACCGCCTGAAGGTGCTCGAGGCGAGCGTACCGCTTTACGAATCGCCGTACAGCAAGGCGCAGGGATTGGGGTTCAGCAACCCGAGCGGATGGCAAGACACGCTGGATTTGCTGACCGCCACGGGTCGGATCGCGGCACCAATCCCTCGGGCATCGTTGTACACGAACGCGTTTTTGACGCGCAACCTTCAGGTCAAGTAAAAGAGCCGCCCTCGAGAACCCTGAAGCCCGGACTACACACTTCCGATTCATCTCGGGCGAGCATCCTCAGTGAGGATTCAAAGGAGGAACACCATGCCAACCAGGAAAGCCGTCGCCAAGTGGGAAGGGACGCTCAAAGAAGGTCGAGGTCACCTGACCGGACAGAGCGGGCTGGACATGCGTTACGCCTTCTCGAGCCGCTTCGAGGACGGCCCCGGCACCAACCCGGAAGAACTGCTGGCCGCCGCGCACGCGGGCTGTTACAGCATGGCGCTCAACGCGGCGCTCGAGCGCGCAGGTTTCGTGGCGGAGTTCGTCGAGACCGAGGGCGCTTGCACGCTCGGCAAGGTCGGTGAGGGCATGGGCATCACCGGGCTCAAACTGACGACCAAAGCGAAAGTTCCGGGATTGGACGCCGCCAAATTCCACGAGATGGCGGAAGCCACCAAGACGGGCTGCATCGTGTCCCAGGCGCTTTCCGCCGTGCCGATGGAACTCGACGCGCAACTTCTCTAAGACAAACGTGAAGCTCAAAGGCGGCCTTCGGGTCGCCTTTTTTATGCTCGAGATTAAAAAGAAGACCGTCCTGGACGGCGTTCTCGGTTCATCAAAACCCGCGTCCCGGACGGTCTTCTCAAAGCGACAAGTCTGAAGCAATCCGCGCACGAACAGGGATCTTTGAGCCCAATCGGGTCGGCGCTCACGCCCGTTCGGGCATCGGCGTGCGTATAGTGTGGGCACACCACAACCAGCGATCTCGAGGACTTCCACACCAGACCGCGACGATCCAGAGGAGGTTCAGACCGTGCTCGAGTCCACCATGATGGATTACCAGTTGACCATTCCCTCGATCCTGGAACGGGCGGTCAAGCTGTACCCGAACCAGGAAATCGTTTCTGTCGTTCCGGTCGGCATCGACCCGGAAACCAAAGCGCCCGTGCCCGGCGTGCACCGCACGACCTACGCCGAGACGTACCCGCGCGTCATGCAACTCGCCAACGCGCTGACGGCGGCGGGCGTGCAACCCGGCGACCGCGTGGCCACGATGGCGCTCAACACCTACCGCCATTACGAGCTGTACTTCGGCGTTCCCAGCATCGGGGCGGTCTGCCACATGGTCAACATCCGTCTGCCACCCGAGCAGATCGCGTTCATCCTGAACCACGCCGCCGACAGGATGCTGTTCATCGAGAGCGTCTTCGCGGGTTTGATCCCGTTGATTCAACAGCACGCCCCGAAAATTGAGCGAATCATCGTGCTCGGCTCCGTTCCAGGCGGCCTTCCGGCGGGCGCGGAGGATTACGAGACGTTCATCGCGGGACAACCCACGACCTTCACCTACCCGTTCATCGACGAGCGCCAGGCCAGCGGCATGTGCTACACCTCCGGCACGACCGGCCACCCGAAAGGCGTGCTCTACAGCCACCGCGCCATCGTGCTGCACAGCCTGGCCAGCATGGCCACCGACCTGTTGGGCGTGAATTCGCGCGACACGATCATGCCGGTCGTGCCGATGTTTCACGTCAACGCCTGGGGTTACCCGTACACCTGCACCATGACGGGCGCAAAGCAGGTCTACATGAGCGTTTTCACCGATCCGAAAACCATCGTCAGGACGATCGCCGAAGAGGGCGTCAACGTCGCGGCGGGCGTACCGACGATCTGGTTGGGCTTGCTGGACGAGATGGATCGCGCCAAGAACGAGGGAAAGCCCTACCACCTGCCGACCCT
Organism: uncultured Deinococcales bacterium; assembly: GCA_964244895.1. Taxonomy (GTDB): domain Bacteria; phylum Deinococcota; class Deinococci; order Deinococcales; family JAAFIG01; genus CAXTKV01. The sequence goes on along the minus strand of CAXTKV010000103.1, from coordinate 3,426 downwards.
CAAAACGCTGGTGGTCGGCGGCAGTTCGACCCCGAAAGCCCTGATCTCTGGCTTCGGCGCTCGGCACGGCGTTCACGTCACGCCCGCCTGGGGCATGACGGAAACCACGCCGTTGGGCACGACCAACACGGTCAAACCCGAGGATTTCAACGATGACCCGGAGACGAAATACGAGAAGATGACCTACACGGGCCGCATGGCTCCGCTGATCGAATTGAAAATCGTGGACGGCGACGGCAAAGAACTGGCCTGGGACGGCGAAACCAGGGGCCGCCTGCTGGTGCGCGGCCCGTGGGTCACGGCCAGCTATTATGCCAACCCCGAAGCGACCGCCGCCACGCAGGTGGACGGCTGGTTCGACACAGCCGACATCGCCACCATCGACGCGGACGGCGCGATGATGATTCAGGATCGGGCCAAAGACCTGATCAAATCCGGCGGCGAATGGATCAGCAGCGTGGATCTCGAGAACCAACTGATGGGCCACCCCGCCGTCAAGGAAGCCGCCGTGATCGCCATTCCGCACCCGAAATGGGACGAGCGCCCCCTGGGTGTGATCGTGCTGCGCGAAGGTGCGGAAGTCAGCAAATCCGAACTGGACGGGTTCTTGTTGGGTTGCGGCGTGGCCAAATGGCAGCTGCCCGACGCCTACGAATTCGTCGCGGAGATTCCGAAGACGACCGTGGGCAAATTCCTGAAGCGCGCCCTGCGCGACCAGTTCAAGGGGTACCAACTGCCGACCGCGTAAACCAAAGCGCTTTTTTCGAGAACACCGTCTGGGACGGTGTTCTTTCCATTTCAAAATATGCGTGCGGGACGGTCTTCTCTTGGGAGCGCCGTCTGAGATACCCGTCGCGCAAAGGGCAGGACGCTGCTTGCCGCGCCGCCACGTTCAGCTCGAGATCGCCGCGACGCCCATCTGTGCGAGTTCGATGTCCATCTCCTCAGGCAGACCGCTGACCGCGACCGCACCGACGCAGGCGCCATCAACCCACACCGGCAACCCGCCGCCCCAGCCGATGTAGCGGTCGTCCCCGAAGTATCGCGTGTCGAAACCCGTCACGGCGTCCCTCGAGGCTTGCCCGATCTCACGCGTGGGCTTGCGTTCGCGCGCGGCGGTAAACGCCTTGTTGGTGGCGATCACGATGCTGGCGAGCATCGCACCGTCCATCCGCAACAGCGCGATCAACTCGCCGTGCGCGTCCGCCACGGCGATCACGCCCGCTTTACCGCGCCGTTCGATCTCGGATTGAATCACCGTGATCGCGCATTGCGCCTCCGCGTGACCGATGTTTTTCGTGGTGTGCATGGTCGCTCCTTTTGGAAACACCGTCTGAGACGAAATTCTCGGGCCATCATACGCATCTCGAGGCTCGCGCATCACGCCCAGCCCAGGCCCTCGAGAATCTTTTCGCGGCTGAGATTCGTCAGCCGCATCAACTCGAGCATGACGGGTTCGGCGCGCGCTTCGCCGGGTTCAAAGGCGCGCAGTTGACGCCACAACGCGTTGCGCCGCCGCAAGAATTCGCCCTGCGATAGACGCGGTTCGTCTCGTGACTCGCTCACGTTGCGATTCTAAACGAGACGCATCCGCGCGAGCGCTGCCGTAAGCGAGGCGCGAGTTTCCAGACCACTCGGGCGCGATAGATCAGATCGCGCCCCACGAAAACTGATTGCCCGAGAAGACCGCCCCAGACGCATATTTTCGGGGCTCGAGAAAACCTTTCCAGACGGTCTTCTCTACAGCAGATCCGAGACTTCCGGCTCCGGGTGCTTGAACTCGTCGGGCTGTTCCGGGTCGTGATAACGCCGGATCGTCTCGGGAATTTCTTCGATGTCATCCACGATCTTGAACAGGTTCAGGTCATCCGCAGCGATGAATCCGTTGGTCACCAACTGCGATTCCATCCAGCCCCTGAGCGGAGCCCAGAACGCCGACCCGACCAGAAAAACCGGGAACGGATGGACTTTCATCGTCTGGATCAGCGTCAGGCATTCCGCCAGTTCGTCCAGCGTGCCGAAACCGCCCGGCATGACCACGAAACCCCTCGCGTAGCGCACCAGCATGACCTTGCGGGCAAAGAAATGCTCGAAGGAGAGCGATTTGGTCTGGTAGATGTTCGGGCGCTGCTCGTGCTTGAGTTCGATGTTCATGCCGATGCTGACGCCACCCGCCTGGAACGCACCCTTGTTGACGGCTTCCATGATGCCGGGGCCGCCGCCCGTGATGACCGCGAAGCCGCTGTGCGCCAGCAACCGCCCGAGGCTTTCCGCCTGCGCGTAGGTCGGTTCACCGGGTTTGGTGCGCGCGGAACCGAAGACGGTCACGGCGGGTTTCTCGAGTTCGCGCATGGTTTCAAAACCGATGGCGAACTCACCGATGATCCGGAACATCCTCCAAGCGTCGTCCGCCAGCGCGTCCACGTGATAGGTCATGCGTACACGCTACGCGGTTTAAACTGTTCAGGACATGAATTCACCGGTTCAATCGGCTGCATGGTTGCTCGAGCATCACCGCGACATCGACGTGCGCGTGGTGGACACGCGCTTTCAACTGATGCAGCCCGACGCGGGATTGGACGCGTACCGCGCGGGGCACGTGCCTGGGGCGGTCTTTCTCGATCTCGAGCGCGATCTTTCTGGCCCCATCAGGCCGGATCGCCGGGGTGGACGCCACCCGTTGCCCGACCCGAGCGCGCTGGCGGAAAAACTCGGCGCGCTCGGCATCGGTGACGAGCACCTGATCGTCGCCTACGACGACCCCAGCGCGGGGCAGGGGTTCTACGCGGCGCACCTGTGGTGGTTGCTGCGCTACCTGGGACACGACCGCGTGGCCGTGTTGGACGGTGGATTGCCCGCCTGGATCGAGGCTGGCGGTGCGCTCGAGACGGCGCTGCCCGAGCACGCGCGCTCGAGCTTCGCGCCGCGCGTCCGAGCGGAAATGGTAGTGGACGCGGAATTCGTGCAATCCAGACGCGCCAGCGCCCTCCTGATCGACTCGAGAGCCGCAGCGCGTTACCGGGGCGAGACGGAACCGATTGACCCGAAAGCCGGTCACATTCCCGGCGCGATCAACCGCGACTGGTCGGCGGGATTGAGCGCCGATGGCCACTGGAAACCCAGCCAGGATCAACGCACCCGATTCGATGACCTGCCGGACGAGCTGATCGTTTACTGCGGCAGCGGCGTGTCCGCCGCCGGGAACCTGCTGGCGCTCGAGATCGCCGGAAAACCCGGCGCGAAACTCTACGCCGGATCGTGGTCGGACTGGGTCAGCGACGAAACGCGGCCCGTCGCCTCCGGCGAAGAATAAAAACCGTCCCGGACACAAATTCTGAATGCTCGAGAACACCGTCCTGGACGGTGTTCTTTTGATCTGGCGCAACCTTCATTCCGTGAAGCGGCGACCACCGAGAAAATCGGGCT
>CAXTKV010000102.1:0-18256 GCA_964244895.1 uncultured Deinococcales bacterium | reverse complement strand
GAAACTTCTGCTGCTGCACTTTTTTATCGCCGCCCGCTTCGGTGCGGGTTTTGAGCAGTATTTTTCGATGCTCGCGGATCGCTGCAACGAAGCCATGGAGTTCGCGGTGACTGTGAAACAGCATGTACTCGTTCTGCCCGTTGTCGTTGAGTTTCATCCCAAGCGCCGCGAAAGCCCTCGTGACCAACAGGGTGGCTGTTGTTTCGTCGGTGTCGTTGTCTCGGAGCGCCTCGATGGCCTTCTGCGGGATCAACCGAGATCTATACGCCTGCTGCGACGCGTCGATCAAACCGTGTTCGTCCGTGAACATTCGAGCTGCCCGCTTCTGCGCCTGGCTCGAGATTCGCGCGCGTTTGTAGCCGCCGTAAATGATGGTTTTGGGGCGCCCGTTACGATCCGTGTTGAGTCTCGAGGTCGGTACGGAGTGGATGATATGAATCTCAATTTTCATGCGTCCTCCCATAGAATTCGCGCCGCCAGCGGTCCTGAACTGGTCGTTTTGGGTGATCCCAACCGCAGAGATCTCGAAATAAGCGATCGCAATCCAACGCTGTTTGGTCGGGCACAAACCTGACCCACTCCCGGAGAACGTCCTCGAGGTGAGCGAGGCTTCCCTCGAGCGCGTGATGAAGCGCTTTTTCGCGAACACGATCCCGCACCGCCACCACGAGGGGCGTCATGCCGATTCGGGGATGGCTCGAAAAGACACCCGCCGCGATGAGGTGCGGCAACGGTCGATGCCTCGTCCAGCCAGCGATGGCGGGGTGCGCCTCCTCGATTCGACGAGCACCAACGCGCCAGGCCGCCCTGATTTGTTTCAACTGGTCTGGGCGCAGTGACTGCAAGTAGGTGATGTACGAGTCCATAATTGACCTCACGCGAGCCACCCCTCGGCTTTGCGGAGCAGGGCTCGTGCCCCGAGATCCTCGAGCGTTCGCCTCAGAATCGCGCGGGGATCAACTTGGGATCCCTCGTGCGCCACATCGTCGAGGTAAGACAAGAAGATCGATGATGCGTCCTGACCCACGGTGCGTTCGAGCTCCCGGCGGACCTTCCAGACCTGCGGTTCGAGCGAGGTGTCCAGCGACGCGCTCGGGAAAGACCGATCTATGGTTTCGACCAGCACAGCAGGATACCGCCGATCGTTGACCTGCGCGATCACCCGAACGCGGTGCTCGATTCCGAGCCGCCGGGCGTGTTCCAACGTTGCGGCGGGCCGCGCATTCAGACCGAGTAATGTGCAACCCGTCAACCACGCGCTGGATCGGATGGCCTTCGAGGCGAACTCACGCCCCTCTTTGACGGCGACGGTGGCCGTCATCGGATCGCCCGTCGCGTCAAGCTTGAACCCGCGAGCGGTCACCACACCGCCGTCTCCGAACCGCACCGCTTGCGCCACCCAGGTGTAACGCTCCGCCAGACTCGACGGGAGAGCATGGTTTTGGTTGACAAAATCGACCTGAACATTCGGCTGTCGCTTCCACTTGGGTTTTTGGGGCACGGAATCCGGCACCAGGTTCAAGGCCAAGGTCTCGAGCAGATCGCCTCCGATGGCGATTCCGAGGGCCGCCGTCGCGCACGGACTGTGATGGCGCGGGCCGGTGGCGCTGTTCCCAAAGTCCAGTGCACTGAGCTGGAATGTCAGCAGATCGCAGGCAACCGCTGCTTCGGATCGGGGGGTGGGTTGATCGTCTCGTGCATGGACGTGAAATACCCGATTGTTGCGTGCCGGTACGCCCATCGCGAGGCGAGCGAGAGAGCCAGGACTGCCAGTCAAATCCGCGCACGTCCAGCAGCCTTGATAAAGATCGAAAGCCGAGCTACAGGGTTCCAGTTGGCGAAGCGTGCGTTTTTGAACAGCTCGATTTTTGAGGAGACCCCGACTGGTTTCTCCACCGTCGTAGCAAATGGCCAACAAGAGACGAAGAACGGCAATGTACTGCATTCCGCATAGCACGATGTTGCGGTTTCGTGGTGCCTCGAGAAGTTCCGTGACCCTGGCCGTGCCAGCACTGGTCGGAATCCACGCATCGCTCAAGAGATTCATGTGTGCGAGCACCTCCGTCGGGTCAATTTCCAAGCCTCTTTCAGGTTGGCGAAAGTCACTCCCGATGATTGAGGAAATAGGGACGCAGATTTGTTTGCTACCTTCAAACCTCAATAGAGCCCCACAGGTGTGGGAAAAATGTGTCGGCCCGAGGGCTAAAGCCGCCTGCCGCTGGCAGATCCCCACAGGCGTGGGAAAAACCCCTCAGCGACGACCTGATAGGTGCGCGAACCCGGCAGATCCCCACAGGCGTGGGAAAAACTCAGGTCATTCGTAAAGGGCGAAAGTTCGATCCGGCAGATCCCCACAGGCGTGGGAAAAACCTTGATCAAGACGACGTTTCAGCTCCAATTACAGGCGTATGTCTGATCACGATGGCAGACCTTGGATTGGTCGCAATAACATCAGCCCACATCCGAACGCGCGCAAACGTCCTATCCCTTCTTCGAGGGCTGCGCGGAATTTCTCGCTGTCCGTGATGCGGATCGCTCCCATCAACTCCACTGGCAGCACGGTCAGCGGCATGGAACTCGTCTCAACGTGGTAGGGCTCCTGGCGGATGATGGCGCTCTCGAGCACGTCGAACCCATATCTGTTTCCCTGCAACTCGAACCACTCGAGGTACTCGTCGGGGCTTTTGGGTTGCCACGGTCCGACCACTGGCCTTTTACGAGCGTAGGCGAACACGTTGCAAAAGTATGCGGTACCCTCGGGTTTGTTGGGATCAAATGCCACGTGGTTCCGCTGACCGAAACTGGGGTCACGAGCATCGAGATCTTTCCAATCAAGCGGTCGTACAGATCGGACGATCAGGTTGCCTTTCGCCAACCTCCAGAGAATTCTGGTTTTTTCAGGATTCATGCCTGCCAGGACTTTATGGAACACGTGCGGTTGATCAAGGCAACGTCGAACGAATCGTGAGCGACGGTCGAGAACAATCTTGACCTCATGCATGCTGACCTCCGGAGCGCCGACATCTACTCGTAGAGTTTGTACCGATGACGCACCCGGTCGTACAACTCGCGAAAGGCCACGTACAGCCGTGGTCGCCGCTGCCGCTGTACATGGCGTGTAATAGCGTTCAGAATTCGTCGCGGTTCGTCTGCGGCAACCGCACAGCACGATTCGATCAAATACATCATTCGATCTTCCGCCGCTTGCAAGCTTTTCGAGTCAGCGATCTCGAGCGCTGTTGAAACCACGGCCGAGAGCAGTTCGATGTCGCTTTCACTCGAAAAGGGCGCGGGTGATAGGCCATCGGGCGTGTGTTCGTTGCGTCGCTGCCACTGGACTGCGCGAGAGCGAACCTGAGCCTCGAAACGGTTCAATACCTCGGGCGGAAGCTCGCCGAGCTCACCAACGACCGCAACGGCCTCGAGAACATCAACCAGTTCTTTAAGGCCGTAGAGGTACTCGACCGGTGTGGTGCGCTGACCGACAAACCGTAGCGTTCGTCCCGTCAACGCCGCCTCGAGACGTCCTTGCGATCGAATCAGTTCGGGAAAACCATCAATGTTGACCGTCGGAATATCAGACAGGAGTTGTTCGCACTTCTCCCCCTTGGCCGGGTGGTTGTCGCAACGTCTGAGATCTGGAACCCGTGATTGACGACAATGAGCATCGAAAGGAAGGCCGCAGCGCGGGCAGGTCGCAACGAGAAGCACCCGATGCCGAGTGCAAGCGAACAGCCAGCCCGTTCGCCACGCCAACCTCTTCTGACGCCCCTCGGCGAGGCACCGAGGGCAAAGACGCGTCGAGTGTCTCACCCGCAGCGCACCGATGATGGCGGCGTGCGTTCGACGGGATGCAGAAACTGTTGCCCTTTGCCGCTTGGATGACGCGAGCGCAGCATCAAAAAAGGAGAGGTTCGCGTTCGTGATGCTCTTTTCAGGAACGCCCGTGATCTGCGCCAACCTGGCGAGTTGAGCTGGATTGAGCCACGGCGGGTCGTCAATTCTGCTCGGTGGATCGGGTATTCGTGGGACGCCGATCCAACCCAACAATTCGGAAACGCTCAGTTCCAAGGCGCCCGCCGTTTGCTCGAGCACGACAGACAAGGGCACACCAACGGGCACGATTACCCGCAGGGGAAGGCGGTAGGAGGAATCAGCGGGCAGGAGGCTCACCATCCTGCGAAGTGGTTTGAGCCGTTTTGCGCTTCCGATCCTTTGGAGTCCTCGATTGCTTGGTCTTGTTGACGGACACCGCTTTTCGGTCCGGTCGCGCCGTCTCAGAAGCATTATCGAGCGAGATCTGATTGAGCAACGCTTCCGAGTATCGCTCTGTTCGGTTGGCGATCGCCAAAGTTGCACCGTGTTTGATCAAGGTTACGATGGCTCCCATGTAGCCTGACGTGCGATCAATAATGTACATCAGCAGCTTGGCGAGATCGCCGGACTGGTGATTGAGCAGCACGCAGAGGTCATCGTACGTTTGGAGGACGTCACCGAGTTCCTTCGTGTTGAGTTCCCGTGATTGGGAGTGGTCAATCGCAAAGGGCTGTAACTCGATCTTTCCAAACCGGTGATTCGTTTGCGAGGCCGTACTGGGCTTGCTTTTCGCCCACTCGCGAAAGAATCCGATTTGCTCGCAATCGTTACCCGCAAAGATGAAGGTGGCGGGTATCGTGCCCATCCATTTCTTGAGGTCGTTGATTAATGGCTCCGCCCCGACGAACTGCGTGCGGAGGTAATGAATATCGTCGATCAGGATCAGGCTGACCCCGCAGTTGTTGGCGTACGTGGCGATCTGCGACTTCAAACCGAGTTCGTCCAGTTTGTCGTATTTCGGAATATTGAGGAAGGCGGCGATGTTTAGCAGCAGGGCTTTGAAGGTTCGCGTCCCATCGAGGGAAACGTAAATCACCGGGGTAAATAGCCACTCCGGATCTCCCTGCACAAACTCGTCCGTACCGAACTGTGCACGATGGATCGCGCGCCTGCGACGCTCGTACCGACGCCCAAACCAAACGATCGTTGTCGTTTTCCCGACCGTTGGCGGACCAGTGAGAACCGCTCCGATTCGAACGCCACTGCTGAGATCGATGTTGCTGGTCGCAATACGAAACATCTCGTCGTACACGCGACTGTACCGACCGCTGAAAACGGGGGCGAGTTTCCCTGTGTACTGTCGGCGCAGGGCATCGGACTCACGCTGTTGCAGTGCGCTCATGGCGTTGTACTCCTCAAGGGTCACCCTGGGCGATTTCGCGATCATCTCGAAGCGCACGTGTTCGTCCCACGTTCTCCGGTCGTGGATTTGCTTCACTGGGAGCGCGGTTCCGAGCTTGAGGACTTCGATGGACGAGTCATCCTGAGCGTCAGAAATCAAACATGCTGGCATGTTCATCCCCCATCGGCTGACTTCGCGCGGCTTCTATGTACGCCAGGATTTCTTCAGGGTTCAACTCGCCAGCGATCAATCCCAAGTTGATTGGCTCGTCGGGAGGGAGGAGTTCTGCTGACATACGGGTTCGATCACGAAGATTGGCGGCCAAATTCGCAGCGCGTTTGACCATCGCTCTCCTCTCTTTCTCTGTCCCAAACTGCTGCTGATCCCAACGATCCAACAGGAACCGAAGCGCTCCCTCGAGCACGGCAGGTTGTCGAGGGTCGAGTTGGCGCTCAATGCACAAGTTTTTCGCGAAGGCCAAGGCGTGATCGTTGAACGGCATGGGTTGAGACCGCGCTCCCCGCCAGCGCAACGCGATCCATTGAGGCGGTGTAGCGCGATAGTCAAAGAAGAAGATCTCGCCGAGATTGCGCTGATCGTATTTCACCGGATATTTCCCGCAGTTTTTTCCACCGTACTCCGAAGGCACACCACGGTAGTCGTTCAACCGCACGTGATCGTAAAACAGTCCATTGACCGACACCCCGTTGTCCCCCACAACACGCCACTCGCTCGGAAGCAACTCGTAGTACAAAGTGGCATCCGGCACGACGTATACGAACCCCGCGCGCGCGATTCCTTCGCGGTAAACATCGTTCGGGCTGAGATCGAGCTTGGGCGATCCCGGCAGGAACAACCCCTCGTGAACACGTTGTTGCCACTCAGTCGCCACCCACTCCGCGAACAGTTCCTCGATCTCATCGATGAAATAAACGGCTCTGTTCTCAACGTTGACGCCTCGAGCCGCGATGTTGGCCCCTGTGAAACCGGGCAGGCGCGCGCAGAAGTGTTCCTTGACAAAGTCGAACGTGGTCTCGATGATCGCTTTGTCCGTCGGGGCGCGGCGGCGTGCATATTGGAGACTGATCCCCAACCGCAGACACGCCTGCCTGAACGCCTCGCTAACGAAGATGCGCCCGTGATCTATTAACACCGTTTCCGGATGAACCATCGGGATGCGCGCTGTATCGTCGGTTGTCTTCTCCTCGCTGGTTTCTTTTTCTTCATCGTCCGGAAGGGCCAGCACGACCTCGTCCGGGACGCCGAAATAGAAACCTCGAGTCGACTCGTGCCAAGAGCGCTTCGCGCGCTTCGGGCTGAGGACATCGAACAGCAGGAGTGCCGCATCCACGCTCGGTACGGTCGGCGTGAACCGCCACGCCACGATGGAGCGGCTGTAAAGATCTTGGGCGATGGTGAGCTGAATTTGAACCCATTTCAGCGTGATCGGGTCGAGACCAAACAGGTTCAACTGCGTCGAGTCGTATATGACGATCTGGCCCGGCCAATCGGCCTCAAAGCGCCCAAACGGTCGCTCCGGACGGTTGCGCTCAGACTTGCGTCGCTGGGCGGTTTGGAACACACCGAGCGGTGTGCCGATCGCGTCGATGTACCGATTCAGTGTTGCCACTGATGGGAGTTTGATCTTCTCCTGGTGATCTTTGCTGAGCTGTCGTTTGATGCGCTCGCGCAAGATCAACTTCGTCAATTTCGACTCAGATTTCGCGGTTTCGAGCACCTTGGCAGTGGCGTCCTTGATCCGTGGATCGATCCGCTCGAATGCCTTGACGTACCGAACCTCGCGCTGATCGACGAGACCCATTACACCGTGCGATTCGTATTGGCGCTTGTACTTCCAGATGGCGGAGTCGCTCTGCCCGAGTTCAGCCGCTTTAAGCGACACGCGAAGAGTGAGTGTCGTCGTTTGAGGATCGTACGCGTCCTTCGGAGGGAGTGGCTCTGGATCGCCGTAAGGACTCGGAGAACCGGTGATGACTTCTCGAAGGTGCCGTTCGAGGATTCGAGCCTTTTTGAGCGCCTCGTCACTGACCATCGTGAAGGGCCACGATGCCGTCGGCGAGTCCTTGTCCAGCGACCTGAAATCCGGGAAGCTCAAAAAATCGGTGACATTGATCAGCGTGATTGCACCCTGATTGTCGCGGGTCTGGAGCAAACCGTCGCGGATGGCGGTGACGGTGTGCTTTCGACCATCGGCAAAAAACCGGGCACCGACCTTCAGTTGGATCTTCCACATCACGCTTCAACTCTTTTCACCTTGCTCAGGTCAACGCGGGTTTCGCCTGTCAGTGGTGCGTAGACGTCGACCTCGAGAATCCGGTGCCAAAGGAGGTGAAAGACGACGGGTTTCGAAAAGAGTTCGTTTCCGAGCCGATGGAACAGTTGTGCGAAACTCAACGGACCACTCGACAAGCAGTCGATCACTCGAGGAGCGAACAGTTCAACGTCCGGAGGGCGTCGCCGGAAACCGCTCAGCCAATTCAAATTGGCGAACATCTGAGGATCGGGTTCGGACCGCACCTCGTACGACCAACCGATTCGGTTCATCGCCTCCGCCATCGCGATTCGATCAGCCATGAAGCGTGTGGTATTCAAATAGGCACGGCTTCGGACATCGATCACTTTGGGTCCATCGACCGTGACCATCAGAAAATCGGGAACGTGGGTGCCACCCTCGAAGTGCAGACGGAACGGTTGGTCGATCACCCAGTTCGCCCTTGTCTGGTAGTCCTCGACAAGCAATACTCGACGCTCGAGATAACTCTCGTAGTAAACGAGTTGACCTGAGGAGCGGCAGAAAAAAATCCAGGCGTGTGTCCCTGGTAACGAGTCGTCCACGCGCGACGCATGGGATTCAGATTCGCGAGCTTGACCTGTTTGAGCTCAGAGATGGGCATCTCTAGCAAAGGTTCGCCAGTCGCGAAACGGTATGAGACAGTCATTTCCACGGTTCCTCCTCGAGCCTCAGCGAGCTGATGAGCCACGATTGGAAAAAGCGTGAAAATGGAGCGAAGATGCAGTAAGATGGGCCGCGACGCGGCGATGAGAATCCGCCACTTACGCAAACGCGATTTACTGTAAACTCACTGGAATATACATCTTAACTACTCTGCGTTTGTTTTATACCTCACAGTACGCGCACCTGATCGCCGTCCTCGAGGTGTTTGGCGGGGTTAACCAGGTCGGTGTCGGCGCGATCGCTGAAACCGCCCGCCGCCTTGATCGCCGCAAACACGCGCGATCCGAACGGCAACTCGTAGACGCCGGGGTGCGCCACCTGACCGCTGATGGCCACGACGATGCGCGGTTGTTCAATGCGAGGCGCGACGGGCGCGGGTGCGGGCCTGAGCGCCCACAGGCCGACGCCGCCCGCCACGGTCAGCAACGCGCCCGTAACGATGCGCTCTAAGATTGGGGAACGGACATTCACCGCGCTGTTGTACCGAACATCGCGTCACGAATTCATGACGGGAACGCAATCGCCGGAATGTCGTTGTAAACGACTCAATCGGTCGGGACAGCTTGGGGTCTGTGCGCCGTACCCGGCGGTCGCAAACCCCATTCGCGGCTGGCCACGATCTCGAAGGCAGTCATCACTTGAGGATCGAACTGGCCGCGCGATACGCCCTCTCGCAAGACATCGAGCGCATCGGTAAAAGACATGGCTTTCTTGTAGGGACGTTCGCTGATCAACGCGTCGAACACGTCGCAGACCGCGAAGATTCTGGCTGCCAATGGAATCGTTTCGCCGCGAAGCCTGTCGGGGTAACCTTGACCGTCCCAGCGTTCGTGGTGGTGGCGCACCACGCTGCGCGAGGCGTCCGGCAGGAAGGGCAGGTTCAGTGCGAGTTGGTGCCCGATGGTCGCGTGCGTCTCGATGACGTTGCGTTCTACGGGATCGAGCTTGCCGGGTTTGAACAGGATCGCATCTGGAATCGCCAGCTTGCCGATGTCGTGCAGGTACGCGCCCCAACGCAATTCGCGCAGCTCGAGATCCGAAAGCCCCAATTCCGTGCCGATGCGTTCGGCCATGTTGGTGACGCGGTCGGTATGCCCGGCAGTCTCGCGGTCCCTGGCCTCGAGCGCCACGCCGATGGCGCGCAATGCGCCCTCGTAGGAAGCCTCGAAGTGCGCCAGCCGATCCAGCCGCGCGACCAGCGCGCCGAGCATTCGGGTGGTCGCGTCGATCAGTCGGTGTTGCGGTTGCGTCCAGCCGTCGGAGCGGGTGTGGCGGAACAAGGCCAGTCCGCCGATTCCACCTTCGGTCTGCACGCCGATCAGGTAGACGCTTCGTATGCCGATGGCTCCGTAGGCGCCCAGGATCGGGTGGCCCGGTTCGTCGATGATCTCGATGCCGCGTCCGACGACCATCCCAGACAAGGCTTCGATGGTGCCATCAATCCCCTGCGACATCAGCATGGAAAGGCTCGAAGGCACGTTTCCGGCGGTTACCTTGGGGCGGTACAACCCATCCTCGAGGGTGCTGAACACGACCACGTCGGCCTCGGAAAGCTGGCGAACCATCTCGAGCGCCAGATCCAACGATTCCGGTTCGTTGCCTTCCAGGAGTTGCGCCATGGACAACAACGATTGCGTCTCGCGCAGTTTGACCTCGAGCCTTTCGGTGGCGCGCACGCGTTCGAGGGCACTGGCGGACACGCTGGCGATCACCTGAGCGGCGCGACGGTCGGTTTCGGTGTACGGCTTGATTTCCGCTCTGGCCAGCACCAGCGCCCCCAGCGGTTCGCCGGAGGAATCGAACAACGGCACGGTCATGTGTGAACGCATCGTCAGTGGAATACCGTCCGGGTTGAACAGACGGGGTTCCTCTCGCACGTCGTTGATGCGGATGACCTCACGGGCGCGGATGGCGGCCCAGGTCACGCCCTGGCCGCGCGGTACGCGAAAATCACCCGGTTTTTCAAACACGCCCGTCCCGGCGAGCGGTACCAGGAAATCGCCGTTGTTGTCGGCCAATAGGACGCAACCGTGCTGCGAATCGAGCAAGCTGACCATCTCCAACGCGACCCGCCGCGCGATGTCGGCGCTCGTCTGGGCGGTCTGGAGGGCCGCCGTGATCGATTCGAGCGTCTCGAATTCCTGCAATCGGGCCTCGAGCGCGGCGCGTTCCAGGCTCGAGGCCAACAGCGCGGTCGCCTGGAGCACGTAATCTCGCGCCACTTCGACGCTTCGTTCATCGAAGGCGCGTTCGGAATCGAAGGCGTCCAGGTTGAAGTACGCCAGCAGTTCGCTGCCGACGATGATCGGCAGGCACAGGTTGGCTCGGATCTGATCGGTGCGCGAAACCATGTCCAGCGTGCCCAGATTCGTCTCAAAGGTGTTGCGCAAGAACTAGACCCGGTTGCGAAAGGTGCTGCCGAATTTGATGCGCGGCAAGAGCCTTTCCCAGCCTTCGTGATCGCCGTACCAGACCAGGAAGCCTTGCTCGAGAATTTCGGTGCCGATCAGCCCGTCCGAAAACCCGCGCTGCGCGACCATCCTGAAAACCGCGCCGTGCCGCACCCACAAGCTGCCCGCCTGCGCGCCCGGAACGACGTTGACGGCGGATTCGAGCAGTTTCGGCCAGAGTTCCTCGGTAGATTGTCCGGCCAGCGCCTCGACGGTTCGCAGCAGCGCCGTGTAGGCCTCGTGTTCCGGCGACCGGCGGCTTGAACTGGTGTTGGTGTAGACCGCGATCATCGCGCCCGTCAGGACGGTCAGCGCGCTGTGAAACACCAGCCCCTGCGCCAAAGACTCTTGAAATGGGAAAACCAGGTTGATCGCGACCTGCTGCGCGACCGTGCCGATCACGAACGCGAGGAACACCGCTCGACTGCGCTCCCAAGTCTTTAAACGGTGGTAGATGGTCGCGGCCAGCCAGACGCTCGCCAGGAATGTCGCCGTGTACGCGGCCTGCTCGAGAATGACCGATTTCAGGAAGGACACTTTGGCGGGATCACGTAGACCGATCAGCAAAATCAGCTTGAGCAAGATTCCGCCGCCCGCGACCAGCGATAACCCCACCACGTTCGAGCGCCAACGAACCTGCCCCTCGAGAACCAGAACGATCAGCAACCCTGCCTGAACGCTCAATAGCAAATCCACCGCCAGAGTCCGGTAGTCGAGAAACATCAAGGACACGCTGCTCCCCACCAGGCTCGAGACGAGCAGCATGATGAACGGCGTGGTTCCCCACCAGGCGCGCCTCGCGTGCGTCGTGACCAGCAATGCAGTCATCAGCAAAGCGAGCATCGGGAAAAGAATCACCATGGCTCGATCATTTTAGAATTTCCATTCTTTCGGAACTCTTTTCAACGAAAGTAATTGTCCTGCACGACTTCTAGGCGGCCTGGTCAGATTTCACTCGATGGAAGAAAGGGCGCTGGGGGAGGCCGTTTGAAGATCATCGAAGACCGCAAATCCATGCTAGACGGTGCCGTTTTGGTCATCGGTGGGTTCCAAGGCGTTCTGAACGCAGCTCTTCTGCCTTAGACTCGAGGTGTGAATTCGCCGGATGAGCTGCACCTGATCGTCAATCCCGTGGCGGGCGGTGGGCGCGCTCGGGCGGCTCTGCCCGCCATCGAATCCGCCCTGAATTCCAGAGGCGTGCCGTTCAGAACGCACCTGACGGATGCGCACGGTGCGGCCCACCGGATCGCTGCGCAACTCCCGAAGCTCGAGCCGGTCATCGCGGTGGGCGGGGACGGAACCCTGCACGAGATCGTCGGGGCGCTGCTGAACGGCACCCAGCGTAGTGAACGCGCGTTGGGCGTGCTGCCGTTCGGTACGGGCAACGATTTCGCCCGAGAGATCGGGCTCAGGCCGCTCGATCTGGAGGGCAGCCTGAGAGCGGTGCTGGATGGGCAAACGCGCAATTTGGACGCGGGCGTGCTGAACGGCGCACCCTTTTTGAACGGCGTCGGCAGCGGCTTCGACGCGCAGGTCGCCAGCGCCCTGGGGGGCACGCCGCGCTGGTTGCCCGGCCCGGCGCGTTACCTGGTCGCGATTCTGGCGGAACTGGCGCGGCTCGACCTGAAATCCGTGCGCGTGACCGTGGACGGCGCCATCGTTTACGACGGTCAAAGCCTGCTGGTGGCCGCCATGAACCTGCCGTGCTACGGCGGCGGCTTGCGGATCGCACCCGGCGCGCGAGCCGACGACGCGAAGCTCGAGGTGGTGATCGGCAAACGCTTTTCCAGGTTGGGGGCGCTCGGCATCCTGCCCCGGCTGGCGCGCGGCACGCACGTCACGCACCCGGAAGTTCAGGTGTTCTCCGGGCGAACCGTGCGGATTGAATGGGCCGCACCGACCGCCGCGCACGCCGATGGCGAACTGATGCCCGCCACGCGCGCACTCGAGGCGCACGTCCTGCCGGGTGCGATCGAGGTGATCGTGCCGCGAAGCTGAGGGGTCAGTGCGCGACCCCTCCGGCTCGAGGTCGCCAGCACTGGGCGACCTCGAACCACTTCCCCTACCTTTGGTAGGCGAGGACGACGGCGAGAACACCGTCCAGCACGGCGTTTAAGAAACGCTGTCCGGGACGGTATTCTCGAGCGTCAGGACTGCTTCTGTGCGCGCTGCTCGAGTTGTCTGGCCCTGCGTTCGAGCTTGGCGCGCGCCTGACGGGTGATCTCCTGCGCGATGCGTTGGGCTTCGGCCAGCGGCACGCCCCGCTTGAACCCCGGCCCAGCCATGTAGGTTTTCTCGCGCTCGTCTTCGGGCATCAGGATGTTCACGAACCACAGCCCGCCGTGGCCGGTCAAGAACACCAGATAGCCATCGCAGATTGCCCGGTACGCGGTCTGGCCCTCGTCGTCGAAAGCTTGCCACACGCTGCGAAGGTTACAACGCGATTGCGGCTCAGAAGTCATGTCTGGTCACGGCAAGGCAACCGCAAAGTCGGGATTTGAACAACCGAAGTAAATACGAAGATCAAATAAACCCCGTCAATGACGGGGTTTTCTTCTGGAGCCGGGGGTCGGATTTGAACCGACGACCTGCCGATTACGAATCGGCTGCTCTACCGCTGAGCTACTCCGGCTCGGGGACTGCTGTACAGCCGTGAAAGTGTAGCGAACCCGTCGGGGTGTGTCAAGCGCGAATGGGGCCGCGCTGGGCGGCGTCTCGAGCTTCAGGCGGAAGGGTTTCTCGCCTTCTGGACGGTGTTAGCGCTTCTCGATAAAGCCGTCTGAGGCGTGCTTTTCTGAATTTTGGCGTTGAATCTCACGTCTCGGAGCTATTGCTTCGGGTCTGGACTGAAACGCGAGCTTTATATGTTGACAACAGAATATACTCATGCTAATTTGTATTTGCACGCTCGAGTGCATTTCGCCCATCAGCAAGTAGACCCGAAGCTCTCGCACTGAATCAAGGAGACCATCATGGCTCGAGGCATCAATCACGTTTTGCTCGTCGGTTCGCTCGCTCGTGACCCGGAGTTACGGTACACGCCGAGCGGCGTCGCCGTTTTGAATTTCACCGTTGCGGGCGACAGCCGCGTCATCGGTGACGACGGCGCGGAACGCAACATCCCCTGGTATCAGCGCGGTTCGCTGATGGGAAAACAAGCCGAAATCGCCGCAGAATCCCTGCACGCCAGCGACCCCGTGCTGGTCGAGGGTTCCCTCGAATACCGATCCTGGGAAACCGAGAACGGTCAGCGCCGCAGCCGCGTTGAAGTCAAGGCGCAACGGCTCGAGGCCGCGCGTCCCGGCGCGGGGCCGGACGCGATCGTGACGGACGCCATCGGCGGATTCCGATTGGTCGACGCCATGAACCACGTGACCGTCATGGGCAACCTGACGCGCGACGTGGAATCGCGCCGCACGCCGAACGGTTTCAACGTCGCCACCGCCAGCCTGGCCGTGACCGAATCCTGGAAGGACGCGCAGGGTCAGTGGCAGGAGCGCGCGCACTTCGTGGACGTGACGCTCTGGAACGACCTGGCCGAGGCCGCCGGGACGCTCACCAAGGGCACGCCCGTGCTGGTCACTGGGCGATTGGCGACGGACAACTGGACGGACAAGGACGGCACGAAACGTTCCAACTTGAAGGTCGAAGCCGAACGACTCGAGCCGCTGGTTCGGACGGCCCGAGGGGACGCGAAGACCGCGCCAGCCGCTCAAAACGCGGCCCAGTCGAACGCGCCCCAGTCCAGCGCGCGAAGCAAGGCCGCCCCCGAACGCAAAGCGCCACCGCAGGCCAAAGGTCGCAAGCCCGTCGCCAACGCCGAACCCGCTTCCGAAGACATGCCATTTTGAGGTCGAACATGGATTCAAAAATTCGCGCCCGATTCGAGACGCTGCCCGAGAACGTTCAGCAGGCCATTCTTCGCTTGCGCGAGCAACCCGACCCGCGCGAGGACCCGAAAGAAGTGCTCGAGCTGCGGTTGTTCGAAATGCGCGACCGCGCCTCGAGAAACGCTCGAAACTCCAGAAGTCCGCGCAGGTCGGTTCAGGCGCGAACGGGCTACGACAAGGCCGCCTGAGCGCTCACGGAACCTCGACAGAAAATATCAACTCGAGCCTCATCTTTGGTGATGAGGCTCGAGTTCCATTTCTCGCCGTCTGGAACCGCGATTCAGGGCAGGTTCAGCATCCATTGCACGCCGAATCTGTCCGTCAACGACCCGAAATGACCGCCCCAGAACATCGGCTGGAGCGGCATTTCGACCTGACCTCCGGCGGAGAGATTATCGAATAAAGCCTGCGCTTCCATCAAGCTGTCGGGCTCGAGGCTGATGGACATGTTGTTGCCGAAACGCACGTTGAAACCCATCGATTCGGGCGCGTCGGTGCCCATCAGCGAGTGCCCGCCCAGAATCTCGAGCTCGACGTGCATCACCAGGTCGAGGTCGGCTTCGGCAGCGGATGGCGCGTCCGGTGGTGCGGGAATGTCGCGGAAGCGCCTGATGCCGTTCTTGAATTCCCCGCCGAAGACCGTGCGGTAGAACTCGAAGGCGTGTTCCGTGTCGCGCGCGAAGTTCAGGTACGTGCTGGCTCTGGCCATGCCGGAATCATAGCCCGGTTCAATCCGGCGGAACCCACCGGGCTGAGGGCTCGAGAAAGCACCGTCCAGCACGCATTTTTGGAACTGCGTGCTGGAGCGCGAGTAGCCCGACAGCGATCCTGCCCGGAAGGTGCATGCTCAGGATCAAGAAGGTGCTGTTTTACGAGCGAGAACGGTGTCCCCGCGTTTACAGCGTTTTCGTGACCTTGGAAAGCGACCTGGGCGCGTCAGGGTCGAGCCCTCGAGCCAGGCTCATGTGACCCGCGAACAAGTAGGACGCCAGGATCGCGGCCACCGGATCGGTCAGGAAGTGGCCCGTGGCGGGCGTCTCGAGGCGCACGCTGGCCTTGACATCCACGCTGGTATCACCGACCAGCACGAGTTCCGCGCCGCGCGCCACCAGGTCGTTGTAGAGCTGCACCGTGCCCGCTGCCGCCGCATCGCGCGATTGGAACGCCAGGATCGGCAGGCCGTCACCCGCCAGGATGATCGGGCCGTGCGCGAATTCCGCCGCGCTGAAGGCCTCGGCGTGCAGGCGGCAGGTCTCCTTCAATTTCAGGGCCATCTCGAGCGCCATCGGGAAGTGCGCACCGCGAGCCAGCGTCACGACCGCTTCGGCGTAGCGGTAGCGTTCGGCGCGATCCTGAGCGACGGCCTCGACCTCGAGGGCTCGCGTCAGCTTCTCGGGCAGACCGATCAGCGCGTCCTCGAGTTCGCGCCCCGGCAGAATCTGCGCGATCACCTGCAGCGGCGCGACCAGGGACGCCACGAAGGTTTTGGTGGCCGCCACCGCCAGTTCCGGCCCGGCGCACATCGGCAGCGCGAACTCGGCGGTCGCCTCGAGCGGACTGTCCGGCGCGTTGACGATGGCGACCGTCAGTGCGCCCGCATCCCGCGCCGCTTCGAGCATCCCGATCACGTCCGGCGATTGACCGGATTGCGAGATGGCCACCACCAGCGCGCCTTCCAGCCTGGGTTTCGCGCCGTAAATCGTGACGCTGCTGGGAATCGCGGAGGCCGTTACCAAGCCCAGTTGCGTCTCGAGCGCATACTTCAAGAAGTTCGAGGCGTGATCCGAGGTGCCGCGCGCGATGGTCATGGCAAATTTCGGATCGCGCTCCTTGATCGCTGCGGCGATGTTCTGCGCCGCAGCGCGGTTGCTCTTCAGCAATCGCGTCACCACTTCTGGCGCTTGCCGCACCTCCTGGAGCATCTTCGGGTTCTGATTCATGCCATGAAGTTTACCCGCGCGCGTCAACCCGGTGTGCTCGAGAAAACGCTCGCCATCAAGTTATCGTTACACAGAAAAGAGCGTTCAGTACGGCCTTTCTCGATTCTCGACTTGGTTCAAACACGCTTGAAACGGTAGAGTCCGATTCGGAGGTCAACATGACACTGACGGCACCGCAAACGCTTGTGGACACGATCCTGCCGCGCAAGACCATCACCAGAGACGCGATTCTCGTTCTCGGCTTCGCCGCCTTCATCGCAGTATTGGCTCAGGTCAGCATCCCAGTACCGCCCTACGTACCGATCACCGGGCAGACGCTGGCCGTGTTCCTGACGGCGCTCGCGCTCGGGGCGCGATTGGGCACCGCCAGCGTGATCGCCTACCTGGGCTACGCCGCCATCGGCTTGCCCGTGCTGGCCGAAGGCAAAACGCTTTTCCCGGCGCTTTTTGGGCCAACGGGCGGCTTTCTGGTCGGATTCGTGCTGGCGGCCTTCGCGCTGGGCTGGCTGGCGGATCGCGGCTGGTCGCGCTCGTTGCTGCTGGTGTTCGGCGGTATGGTCATCGCGAGCGTCGTGCTGTACGTGCCGGGATTGCTGTGGCTCTCGAAATTCGCTGGCGCGAAAACCCTCGATTACGGCCTCTACCCGTTCATCGCCTGGGATGCCGTCAAGGCCGTTCTGGCTGCGCTGCTGCTGCCCGTCGCGTGGCGCATCATCGGTAAACGCTGAAGCTGAGGAACTGCGTCCTGGACGGTGCTTTCGAGTAGTCACACCGTCCAGGACGCGTTTTTTAGGAAAGGCTCGAGAATCGGGATTCTCGAGCCTTTCGTTTTTGCCTCTCCTTACGGGTAGGGGAAGGGTTCCACTCGAGACTCGAGCATCAAAACTGCGGTCGTGTTCGTCCGTGGTGGTCTGGAATGCTTGAAGGCGGTAGCATGGAGCGTTTCCATCCGGCCTTCAGATGAGGTCGGAACCCACTGAGGTCACGCATGTCCAGGGCTCCGAAGAACCGACCACCATTTCAGCAACTTCAGCAGGCGCAGCAATCTCAGGCGCGCCGCGCGGCCAAGCTCGCCAAGAGTTCCATGCCCGCGCCGCCACCCAAACCGACCGATCCGAAAGAGGCCGCGCGCCAGGAGAAACTCGCCAAGCGCGCCGCCGCCTTTGAACCCCTGCAACTGACCGACAAGATTTTCGTCGGCGTGCGCCCCGAACGCGCGTACTTCGCGACCATCGCCCCAGAAAACCGTCCGAAGTGGGACAAGAACGCGCCCCGCGTGCGCTTCGTGCGCGCCAGCAAGGACCAACCGATCCCGACCAAACCCAGTGAGGGTGCGCTCATAGAACTGGTCATGCCGCTGCGCCTGGGCGGCCTGTTCCAGTTGCAATTCATGCTGATTCAGCAACCGCGCGGTTTCGCGCTTCAGGCCGTGCGCGGCAGCTTCGGCGTGCTGGCGGGCATGGCGGAAACCTGGGCGTTTGAATCCTTCAAGGGTGGCACGCAAGTCTCGTATTCGCGGACGGTCGTGCCGCGCTTCGGGTGGTTGAAAAATTACGTGGAACGCAACCAGACCAAAGCCATGAAGCAGGCGCTGGAGGGTTTGAAGAAGTACATCGAAGAATCCAAGTAATCGAATTCTCGAGAACACCGTCCAGCACGTCATTGTTAAACCCCGTGCTGGACGGTGTTGTCACGTTTTACGAGCTTCGACCTCGAGAACTTGCGACCGTATTCCCGGAAGGCTCGAACCATCTCGGGCGGAACAAAAAGCGGGGACGAGC
>CAXTKV010000101.1:0-18320 GCA_964244895.1 uncultured Deinococcales bacterium | reverse complement strand
TCCTCGAGCTTTTCCTTGATGACTTCCGCCGTATCGCTCGAGGAGACGATTTCAGCGATCATGTCGGGCGCGATCTCCCAGAAACCTTCGGGCTGCACCTCGGGAACGCGATCAGCGCGGATAAACCACACGTCGGGGCCGCGCAGACGGTCAGGATTGCGGCGCAGGATGAAACCGCCTTCGATGCCTGCGATACCGAGTTTGTTTTGCTCGAGCCAGTTTCCAATTCTCATTCCAAGCTCGAGCGTGATCATGCCTTGCGCTGGACTCGAGAGACTCGTCGGAATCACGTGACCGTCAATCAATTCCGCGTCCTCGTGACCCGGCAGTTGCGCGAATTCCTCGGCGGAGAGCTTCTTGAAGGTCAACATGCGCACCTCTCGAAAGCAGTGTAATCAATACCGTTCGGGCCGTGGGCGCAAGCTCGAGAACACCGTCCGGCACGCAATTTGCGATTCGCGTGCTGGACGGTGTTCTTTATTCAGCTCGAGTAAATCTCGCGCTCGAGTTCGCGCATCTGTTCCAGCGAGGACACGCTCAAGCCCAGATCCTCGATCAACCCATCCGCGATGCCGTAAATCCAGCCGTGAACTTCCAAGGGTTGACCGCGCCGCCAGGCGTCCTGCACGACCGTCGTGTGGCAGACGTTCAGGGCTTGGCGCACCACGTTCAGTTCGCACAATCGGTCGACTCGACCATCCAGTTCGGGAATGGCCTGGAGTTCGGCGGCGTTGTAGCGGTAGACCTCGCGGATTTCGTGCAGCCAGTTGTCGATCAGGCCGTGTTCGCGGTCTTCCATCGCGGCGCGCACACCGCCGCAACCGTAGTGTCCGACGACCATGACGTGCTTGACGCGCAAGTTTTCGACGGCGTACTGGATCACGGAGAGGCAGTTGATGTCGGTCTGGATCACCAGGTTGGCGACGTTGCGGTGCACAAACAGCTCGCCGGGCAGCATCCCGACGATCTCGTTGGCGGGCACGCGGCTGTCCGAGCAACCGATCCAGAGGTATTCGGGCGCTTGCTGGTGCTTGAGCTTCTCGAAGAATCCGGGCATCCGCGCTTCGATGTCTTTGGCCCAGCGTTTGTTGCTCTCCAGGAGTTGCGGCAGGGTTTTCACGGGTTCAATATAACGAACGCGGCGCGAGCCTCGAGAAACGCTGCTCGTTTGGCCTCCCGTACAGGGAAGGACTTCGAGAACACCGTCCCGCACGCAATCTTGAAAATGCGTGCGGGACGGTGTTCTCGAGGATCAAGCGGTGATGGCAGCGATATCCGCCGACATGTTCTGGGCGTCGTTTTTCTCCAGCGCACCGACTTCGAGATCCATGCGCCAGGTCGCGTGGGGCTCGAGCAGCATGACGTTGCCTTTGGCTTTCTCGGCGGTGTAACCCTCGGGTTCGGCGGTGGCGGGCAGGTTCAGCCCGAAGCAATCCTGGTTGGGCGTGCGGCTGATCCAGCGCACGCCCTTGCGGAGTTGCGCGGGTTTGTGGCTGATGAAATCCGCGCTGCCGTCCGGCAAGATTTGCATGGCGTGCGCCCAGCCGCGCTGATCCGCCAGGTAATCGATGTAGAACACGACTTCCGGGTCGAAGGCCAGTCCGGGCCGCAGGACGTGGTGCTGGCTCGGGTTGCGTTGCAGGTCGTCGAGGAACGCCAGGTATTCGGGCGTGGGGTTGACGTGGCTGGGGATGCTGGTTCGGATGCGCACCGTTTCCGGCGAGACGCGCGCGCTGTACTCGAGCCTCGCGTCGTCCACGGGGCGAAAGTTGGCGTGCGCCATGTACATCAGTTCCATTCGCGTGTTGTTCAGGTTGGTGATCTCCAGGTTGACGGGCACGCGGCTGGAATTCCTGTAGAGCTTCACCGTCGGGCGGGCGACGTAGTGCGATCCGAAGGCGATGGCGTGATCGTAACTGCCCGTGACGCCCAGGTAATCCCCGCGCTCGTCCCGTCCAATCACCAGTTCCGCCGTCTGGTAGGGCGCGTGCGTCAGTTCGCCGTGCAACGGGTGCGCGTCGCCCGCCGCCGGGACGCCCATCGCGGTCGCGCCGCAGTGGATCAGGAACGCGCCGTAATTTTCCAGGTACGCGCGGGTGTCGCGCGGTTCGGGGAACAGCGATTTCATGGTCAGGTCGCGCCCAAAGAACGCGAGCTTCCAGATTTGCTGTCCATGGAAAGGAAGCACGATCATCTCGCCGAGTTCGTTGGTCAATCGGATGGCGTGAACGCCGCTCGGGTACAGGAAGCTGGTGGCGCGCAAGGTTCCGAATTCCGCCAGGGTTTTCTCGCGCTCAGAGAAGAACGAAGGTTGAAGGTGGATGGTGGTTTCGAAGCTCATGCGTCTCCCCTATTTCCCGCATCCCGAACGAGAACACCGTCCAGCACGCATTCTCGAGCTTGTGTGCAAGACGGTGTCCTCAGGATTCCTGAAAGCTCGAGACCTCGCCGCGCGTCGGCGGGTTGGCTCCGGCGCGGGTGCAGTTGATGGCGGCGCTGGCGGCGGCGAATTGCATGACCTCGCGCAGCGCATCGTCGGGGTGCGCCCCGAGTTGGGCGCTGTCGGTGTGACCGCGTTCCAGCAGGCCGACCATCAAACCCGCCGTGTATGTGTCGCCCGCGCCGACGGTGTCCACCACGCTCACCTGGGGCGTTGGAATCTCCACGGCTGCACGATCCTTGCGGTAGAGCGCCGAGCCCTTCTCGCCGCGCGTGACGATCACGGCGTGCGGGCCGTACTCCAACCAACCGCGCGCCACGTCCTCGAACGCCGCGCCGGGTTCCAGCCAGCCCAAGTCCTGGTCGGAGACCTTGACCAGGTGCGCGAGCTTCAGCCAACCGGTGAGCTTCTTGCGGTACCCATCCACGTCTGGCGTCAGTTGCGGACGGCAGTTCGGGTCGAACACGACCGTCAACCGATCCCGGTGGGCGCTGACAATATCCACGATGCTGCTTGACGTGGGGTCATTCAGCAAGCTGATCGAGCCGAACTGCAAGAAGCGCGTGCTGTCGGGCAGGATGGGTCTGGGTTGCGGATCGTAGAGCGTGTCCGCCGCGCCCTTGCCGACGAACGAAAAGTGCGCCTGCCGAACCCCGTCGGCGCTGTCGCGTTCCTCGACGAAGGCCAGCGTCGATGAGGCGTCGGTGCGCAGCACGTAACTCGAGTCGATGCCCTCGCGCTCGATGTGCTCGAACAGCGCGTGACCGAAGATGTCCGTGGAGATCTGCGCCAGAAATGCGGTCGGTTGCCCGAGCCTGGCGGCAGCCGTGGCCACGTTCAGCGACGACCCGCCGATGAAGCCCTGAAACGCGAGTGGGCCGGTGTTTTTGAAATCGATCAGTGCTTCCCCGAGAATGGCGATGCTCACAAGTTTTTCTCCCCTAGAACAGATTGAGCGGCTGCTCGAGCATACGGCGCAAGGTTTGCAGGAACATCGCGACCTCGACGCCGTCCACGGCGCGGTGGTCGGCGCTCACCGTCAGGTGGACGATTTTCGAGATTCGGATCGCGCCGTTGTCGGCGGTCACTTCGTCCTGCACCGCACCGACGGCCAGGATCGCGACGTTGGGCGGTAGGATGATGGCCGAAAACTCTTCCACCCCGAACATCCCGAGGTTCGAGATGCAGAAGCTCGCACCAGTGATGTCCTCCAAGCGCGCCCGACCCGCCGAGGCTCGAGATTTCACGTCCCTGACCCGCGCGTTGATCTGCGCCAGCGATTGCGCGTCCGCATCGCGCACCACGCTGGTCACGAGCCCTTCATCGGTGGCCGTGATCACGCCGACGTGAACACCCGCCAGCAACCGCAGCCCGTCGTTCTCGAGCACCGCGTTCAACCTGGGGTGTTCTTTTAACGCCAGCGCGACCGCGCGAACCAGACCATCGTTGACCGTGACGCGAGCGCCGCGCGCCTTTTCCATCTCGAGACCGCGCGTGAAGGCGGTCAGGTCGGCTTTGGTGCGCACGTAAAAATGCGGTATCTCGCGTTTGGATTGCGCAGTCGCCCTGCCCGTGGCCATTTCGATGCGCGAGAAGTGGTGAACGTCCAATGCGGGAACACCGTCCAGCACGGCGTTTCTCGAGATCGCAGGAGCACTGTCCTGGACGGTGTTTCTTGCGGGTGCCGATGCAGCTTGCGCCGCCGCGCGCACGTCATCGGTCGTGACCCGACCGCGCGGCCCCGTACCCATGACGCTCTCCAAGCTCACATCCAGTTCTCGAGCCGCACGTCTCGCGGCGGGGGACGCCCGCACTCGACCGATCAGGTCATTCGAGGTCGCCCGAGTTGCCGTGGATGCGCCCTGCTGCGCGCCTGCGCCGATCGGGACGCGCTCCGGTTCGCTCGAGGTCAGAGAACCCGAGGCGACCGAAATCGAACCCGCAGGGATGCTCGAGCCTTCCCCCGCTCGCGTCACGCGCGCCAGCGCCTGCCCGACCTTGATGGTTTCGCCCTCGTTGACCAGGTATTCCTCCAGCACGAAGTCTTCCAGGGCGGGCATCTCGGCGACAATTTTATCCGTCTGAATTTCCGCGACCGTCTCGCCGCGTTTGACGGACTCGCCGGGTTTTTTCATCCACGCCAGCAACTCGCCTTCTTCCATGGTTTCGCCCATGCGCGGCAGCTCGAGAAAACTCACACGCCACCACCGGAGACTCGCCTCCGCATCAGTCGCCGCGATATGGCCGCGATGCGCGCGGGGCTGGGCACGCTTCCGGCCTCGAGGGCGGGGCTCACGGGGATCGGGATGTCCTCGGCGGCAAGGCGCAGCACGGGTTCCTCGAGGTAATCGAAGCACTCTTCCTGGATCAGCGCGCTCAGTTCGGCGCTCGCACCTGCGGTCAGCGTGTCCTCGGTCACGACCAGCGCGCGACCCGTTTTCTTGACGGATTGCGCCACGGTCTCGAGGTCGAGCGGGTTGAGGGTGCGCAGGTCAATCACCTCGGCCTCGATGCCCTCTTTCGATAGTTCCTCGGCGGCCTGGAGCGCGTAGAACAGCATCCGCGAGTACGTCACGATGCTCAGGTGTTGGCCGGCGCGGCGGATCGCGGCCTTGCCCCAGGGCGCAGCGTTTGGCTCGAGGATGCCCTTGGTGGCATACAAGGCTTTGTGTTCCAGGAAGATCACCGGGTCGGGCGAGTTGATGGCGGCACGCAGCAAGAAGTAGCAATCGGTGATGGTGGCGGGCGCGGCCAAGCGCAAGCCGGGCGTGTGCCAGAACATCGCCTCCAAAGACTGCGAGTGCTGCGCGCCGCCGGAGCGCCCCGTGCCCATCGGGGCGCGCAAGACCATCGGTACACCGATCTGACCGCCGAACATGTAGCGGATCTTGGCGGCCTGATTGCCGATCTGATCCATCGCCAGGTAACCGAAGTCCACGTACATCAGTTCCGCGATCGGGCGCAAACCCGTCATGGCCGCACCGAGGGCCGCGCCGACGATGGCGGCCTCGCTGATGGGCGTGTCGATCACGCGGATTTCACCGAATTCGTCCATCAGTCCCTTGCTGACGGCGTAAGCTCCGCCGTAGCGCGCGACTTCCTCGCCGATCAGCACCACGGCGGGGTTCTCGCGCATCTCCTGGCGGATGGCTTCGCGCAACGCGGCGCGGTACTCGATTTCCTGATGAAACGGGATGCTGGACGGTTCGGGGTTCGTGACGCGCGCGGTCATCTCGCACCGCCAGTCACCAGAAGACCGTTCTTGATCGCGATACAGCACCTGTCGGGCTGTTCGCGCCTCTGGACGCAATTCTCGGGCATCAAGAAAACACTGTGCGGGACGGTGTTTTTCGGCATCACGCCTCACCTCCCAGCGCGCGCTCGAGGCGTGAATCCACGCTGACGGGCTTGGGTTCGGTGGGATCAAACACGTCCTCGAACATGCTCTCCAGCGTCGGCGCTGGACTATTCTGCGCGAACTCGACGGCCCGTTCCATCTCGTCGTTGGCGGTTCCCTCGAAGGTGGCAAACTGACCGGGCTGAACGATCCCCGCCGCCTCGAGCCGCGCAGCCTGCGTGTGGATCGGGTCGCGCTTGCGGCCCTCGAGTTCCTCGGTCTCGTCGCGGTACGGGCTCTTATCCTTGCGGGCGTGACCGTAGAACCGATAGCAGTTCACCACGATAAAGCCCGCGCCCTTGCCCGCTCGGGCGTGTTCGATCACGTCCTGGGCGGCCTCCAGAACCTGTTCCGGCTGCGCGCCGTCCACCTCGATGGCGTTCAGGCCGAAGCCACGGGCGCGCCCGGCGAAGTCCAGCGTCGCGCTGGCGCGGTCAATCCGCGTGCCCATGCCGTACTGGTTGTTGATGACCGCGAAGACCACGGGCAGTTTCCAGAGCGCCGCCATGTTCATGCTTTCAAAGCAGATGCCCTGCTGCATCGCGCCGTCCCCGAAGAACGCCACGCTGACCCTGCCCTGAGAAAGCACTTTGCTCGAGAGTCCCGCGCCGACGACCGCCGGAATGCCGCCACCGACGATCGCGTTCGCGCCCAGGTGCCCGAGGGCCATGTCCGCGATGTGCATGCTGCCGCCCTTGCCGCGACAGTAGCCGCTGGTCTTGCCCGCGATTTCGGCCATCATGCGGTTCACGTCCCCGCCGCGGGCGACAAAAATGCCGTGGCCGCGATGGTGCGTCGTGAATGTATCGCCGGGTTTCATGGCCAGCGCCACACCCGCCGCCGCGCCCTCCTCGCCGATGGACAGGTGCAGCATCGAACCCGCCGTGCCGCCCTTCAAGAAGAGTTCGCCGACTTTTTCCTCGAAGGCGCGGATGCGGATCATGGTGCGTAGTAACTCGAGCCGTTTGGCGGGCTCGAGGCTGCTGGGCTGGGCGGTCTGGGTGGTCACGCGGGCCTCCTTGAGGGTGGTTTCACGATATGGCGTCAGCGTCGGCGCGGAAGGTGCGTTCGGCTTCCAGGGTCTGCGGATGATCCAGCAGTCTCGGCAGGAGTTTGGGCGGCACGGTGATCGAACCCACGCCGAGTTCCAGCAACGATAAAACCGCGCCGCGCGTGCGGGCGCTGGCCACCAGCAAACGCGTGCGGTTGGTCGGGTACCTTGAAATCAGCGTCTGCATCTTGTGGATCAGGCCCAGCCCATCCTGGCCGCTGTCCTCGAGCCTGCCCAGGTACGGTGCGGCGTAGGCCACACCCAACTGCGAGGCGAACAGCGCTTGTTCGAGGGCGTAGACGGCGGTCAGCGTCACGGGAACGCCTTCCGCAGTCAGGCGCGCGGCGGCTTTCAGGCCATCTCGGGTCGCGGGAATCTTCGGCACGATCGCACCCTTTGGGCCGTAGTCCAGGAATTCGTGCGCGTCCCGCAGGATGCCCGCCGCGTCCTGGCTCCAGACCTGCACCTGCACCGCCCGAGCGCCCAGTTCCAGCACGCTCGAGACGAAACCGGGCAGGGTCTTTCGGCTCAAGTTGGCGCGGCGCAAGAGCGTCGGGTTGGTGGTCACGCCGTACACGACGGGGCTGTCCAATCCCTCGCGCAGTTGCTCGAGGTCGGCGCTGTCCAGGTAGAGGTGCATCGGGTCGTGCGCAGGCACGCGAGTTGGGTCGTGCGCAGGCACGCGAGTTGGGTCGTGCACAGGCACGCGAGTCGAGTCGTGGCTGGCGGTCTCAGGCATGGCATCGGCAATCGTTTGCAGGATGTCTACGGTTCATTTCAGATCCAGTCTGTCATTTCTTCTTCAAAAGGGTACGGACAGGTACGCCCGAGGTGCTCGCACCGCTGACCAGCACGGCTTGAGCACGGGGTTTCAGCGGCGCGCACGATTCGCGCTCAATCAAGCGGGTCGGCAAGCGCACGACCTTGGCCAACGGCTTTTTTCGAACACCTTCCAGGCTTTCCAGGATGATCTCTGCGGCGCGCTGCCCCAGCGAATAGCCGCTCTGCGCGATCACCGTCAACGGCGGGTTGGCCAGCGGAGCCCAGTGCGCATCGTCGAAACCGATGACGCTCAGGTCTTCGGGGATGCGCACGCGGCGTTCGCGCAAGGCGCGCAGCACGCCGACCATCACCACGCTCGAGACGACGAACAAAGCCGTGGGTTGTTCGGGTTCCGCCAGCAGCTCGAGCGCGGCCCGGTGGCCGTCGTCGTTGTTGTACTGGCTGTGCTTGATCCAGCGCTCCGGCAGTTCGATGCCTGCGCCGTGCAGCGCGTCTCTGATGCCCTGCAAGCGCTCGCGCCCGGAGGTCAGATCGCCCGCGATCACGCCCAGTCGGGTGTGACCCAGATTGAGCAGGTACTCGGCGGCCATCATCGCGCCTTCCCGGTTTTCGGAAAGCACGCTGGTCACGCCTTTTGCGCCGGAGATACGGTCCACTTCGACCACCGGCACGCCGGAATGCACCAGCGCTTCGGTGTTCTTGACGCCGTCCTCGGTGGGTTCCAGGATGATGCCGCCGACCCGGAAGCCTTTCAACAGATCCAGGTAGGTGCGTTCCTTCTCGCCGTTCTCGTCGGAGTTGCAGAGGATCGTGGTGTAGCCTCGCGCCTGCGCGGTGTCCTCGACACCCTTGGCGACTTCGGAGTGAAACGGCACCTGAATGTCCGAGATGATCAAACCGATGGTTCTCGAGGCGCGCTGGCGCAGGCTGCGCGCGAGCTGGTTGGGCGCGTAGCCGAGCGATTTGGCGGCCTTGAGGACGTGTTCGCGGGTTTCTTTGGCCACCCGATCCGGTCGCGTCAAGGCCCGAGAGACCGTCGAGACGGACACTCCGGCTTTGCGCGCGACTTCCTCTAAGGTAATCATAGGTCACTGGTCACGAGACGCTGGTCACGGGCGAGGGCGAGAACTTTGTAGGGCAATCGAAGAAACCTGCTGGGCGATCTCGAAGGCTTTCTACCGAATGCGTCCAGGACGATCTTCTCGAGTCGATGCGTTTTTTGACCTGTGACCCGTGACTCCTGACGCGCCACCATCTCATCCCTTGACCGCACCGACCAGCAAGCCGCGCGAGATGTAGCGCTCGAGGAAGACCGCGATCACGCACACGGGCGCAATCGTCACGATCGTCAGCACGCAGATGGCGCTCCACTCGGGACCGCGTTGGGCGTTCTGCGCGGCGATCAATATCGGCATGGTCTGGGCGTTCGATTGGGTCAAGAAGAGCGCGATGATGTACTCGTTCCAGGCGAAGACCAGCACGAACAAAAAGGTCGCCACCAGGCCGGGCGTGACCAGCGGCAGCACGATTCGCCAGAAGGCCTGGAATCTCGAGCAGCCGTCAATCAGCGCGGATTCCTCGAGTTCGGGCGGAATGCCCGCGAAGTAATCCTGCATCAGCCAGACCACCAACGGCAGGTTGAAGGCGGCGTAAGCGATGATCAACCCGATCTGCGTATCGAACAGTTTGACCTGCTGAAAGAGCACGTACAACGGAATCACGATCGCGACCGGCGGCAGGATGCGCTGCGAGACGAACCAGAAAGCGATCTCGCGGTTGCGCAAACGCCCGCCCAGCACGTACTTGAAGCGCGTCAAGGCGTAGGCCGCCAGCGCCCCAATCGCCACCGAGAGAACGCTCGAGGTCAAGCCGATCACGACGCTGTTGGTGTACTGCTGGCTGAAGTACCGCCAGTCCTGAATGAAAAAGCGCTGCCAGTGCTCGAGCGTCGGGACGTAATCGAGGCCAGGAAGGTACTTGGGACCGTTGAACACGTCGGCGCGGGTTTTGAAGGCCGTCACGACCGTCCAGTACAGGGGCACGATCACGACCAGACTCCAGGCGATCAGGGCCGCGTAGGACAGCGTGGTTTTGAGCGGGCTGCGTTGTTCGATCACGATGGAACCTCGCAAAAGGAGCCGCGAGCCGTGAGCTGCGAGCCGCAAGCTCGGGTCGCACAAATGGAGAGCACCGTCCTGGACGCAGTTTCTCGAGATTCAGAAAACACTGTCCCAGACGGTGTTCTCGAGACGGTTCCTTTGCAGGGCGCGATGAATCGCGCTCCGACCCGTGACCCACGACCCGTGCCCCGTGACCACATCATCCCGCCACCTCGAGCGCGCGCTTGCGGATGGTATTGGAATACACCGTCCCGATGATCGAAACCGTGATCACCAGCAAATACGCGATGGCGGCGGTCTTACCGAGCTGGAAATTGCGCCAGGTGTAGTACGCGAACAGCGTCATGGATTCCGTGCTGGTGCCGGGGCCGCCGCCGGTCAGCACGACCGGCATGTCCACGATCTTGAACGCCTCGACCATGCGGATCAGGATCACACCGCTGGAGACGGGCAAGAGCATCGGGAAGGTGATTTTCGTGAACATCTGCCACGGGGTCGCGCCGTCCACGCGGGCGGCCTCGTAGGGTTCGTGCGGTAAGCCCTCCAGACCGGCCAGAAGCACGATGATCACGAACGGCGTCCACTGCCAGGCGTCACCGATGACCACCAGCAAACGCGACAGATTCGCGTCCGCGAACCACGGCAGTGTGTTGATGCCCAACGGTTTCATGATCGGCGCGAGCGGCCCGATCTCGAAGTTCAGCACCATCTTCATGATGTAGGCCACCGCCACGGGCGTGATCATCATCGGGATCAGGAACAGCACCCTAAAAAAACGCTGCCCGAACAGACGCTGCGTCAGCAGCATCGCCAGCCCCAACCCGAGCGCGTACTGCAGCAGCACGCCGCCGAACACGAAGATCAACGTGTTGCCCAGGTCGCCCCAGAAGCGAGCGTCCGAGACGATGCCAATGAAGTTGCCCAGCCCGACCCACTCGAGCTTCAGGCCGCCCGAGCCGAATTGGAAGGTCGTCAAGGACAGAATCAGGCTCGAGATGAGCGGGAAGATGCTCATCACGAACACGACCACCAGTGCGGGCGCGAGAAACCCGATGCTGGCCTGACGATCCCCGGCGTTGGCGCGGTTCGTCGGGCGTTTCGAGGTGATCGGTGCGGCTTGGTTCACGGCGCGTCTTTCGGTGGTCTCGAGTTGGGTTCAGATGGTGTCTTCACGGGTTGCACTCCTCGAAAAATCGTCGGTCGTTCTTTGTTTTTCGCTCACCATTTTTCTGTCACAAAAGAGCCTGAGGTAAAGCACTCGTGAATCTCGAGGAATTAATGTTCAGGACGGTGTTCTCGAGCAAAATATTGAGCCCTAAGATCTCGAACCTGAAATATGACGTGCCGGGACAATCATGCCCCGGCACGCGATGCTCGAGGGTCAGAGCTTGATTCTGACCCTCGAGTTCCGGGATTACTGCAAGGACTTGAGCTTCAACGAGGCGCGATAAATATTGAGTTGCTTCGCGCGCCCGAGTTCCTCGGTGATCTTGTCCCAGGCGGCGGCCACGCCATCCAGCGCGTCCTTCGGGCTCTTCTGACCGGAGAGCGCTTCGGAGACGCCGACATCGAGCGCTTCCTGGTAGCGGGCCGTGCCGGGCAGGCGGTAGTCCAGCACCAGGTTCTTGTTCTTCAGGCTCGCGCCGATCGCGGACAGGTACAGCGTGGCGTCGGTCTTGTCCATGCCGTTCTTGACGTACAGATCGGTGCTCGCAAAGTGGCTGGTGCGGTAAGGGTTAAAGCCCGTGATACCGATGGTCACGTCCTCGTCGCTGCTTTCGGGCTTGCCGACGAAGGCCAGGTAATCGAAGGCCACGTCCTTGTTCTTGGACTTGGCGTTGACCGCACCGCTCCAACCGCCGAAGGCGGCGTAGGGGGCGTAGTTGACGCGACCGTTGGGCAGCGTGATCCACTTCTTGGCGTCGCGATCCCAGTAGTCGGTGCTGCCGGGCGAGATGGTCGAGCCGAGCTTGCCCTTGACGCACGAATCCTTGTCGCCAGACAGCGAACCGATATCGCCCCAGTCGATGGCCAACGCGGCCTCGCAGGCCTTGGTGAACCCGTTGCGGACTTCGCCCGTGCCGTAGTTCAGGATGTTCGGTGGCGCGAACTTCTGGATGTCCTTCCATTCGGTCAACGCGCGCACGTAGCCTTCGTCGTTGATCAGGGGCTTCATGGTCGTAACATCGAAAAACGCGCCCTGGCCGGTGCCCTTGTATTGCGTGTAGGCGGCAGCTCGAGTACCCAGAATCCAGTACGACTGCTGGTTGCGCTGTTGGGCTTCGACTGCACCGTAGATCTTCTTGCCGTTCACTTCCTTACCGTTGAAGAATTCCGCCATGTCGCGGTATTCCTTCCAGGTGCGCGGCGGACGCAGCGCGTAACCGTACTTGGCTTTGAAGTCGGTCTTGTACTGCGCGTTGGCCCACAGGTCGCGGCGGTAGTAGACCATCTGGAAGTCGCCGTCGAAGGGAACCGTGTAGATCTTGCCCGCGTACTGGGCGCTGAATTCGCGGAAGAACGGCGCGATCTCGTTCCACTTGAGTTCGGGCGTCTTGGCGATGTAGCTGTCCAGGGGCTCGAGGTAGCCGCCCGCCGTGAAGTCGCCCAGCCACTGCGGGTCGAACACGCCCGCGTCGAAGCTGTTCGTGCCGGACGTGAAATCCGTGTACATGCGCGGGAACAGATCGCCGAAGGTCGTCAAGACGATGTTGACTTTCGCGCCCGTGAGCTTCTCGAAATCCGGCGCGTGGCGCTTCAATGGCTCGCCGATCTGCGGGCCGTCGAAGGCGACGATGGTGATCGTCTTGCCCGCGTATTTCTGGCCCTGGCTGCTGGCGACCCCGAGGGTCAACCCGGCCACGATGCCGACCGCGATAGACGACCAGACGAACAGACTCTGTTTCTTCATACCCCTACCTCCAAGAGAATTGCGGCGAAACCAGAATTGCCGAGCGGATCGTCATCCGCGACAGGCCGGCACGAGAGCGCCCTCGAGGCGCACCAGAATTTGACTGCAAACGATTGCCAAACTATAGAGTCCGCGCTCGAGTCCTGTCAAGCGCCCGGTTTCAGATCGTCCACATCCGAGAAATCACCCGCTCCAGACGGGTTTCCAGTGACCCGTAAGTCGATCGCGGCTATTATCTCGAGCCTTCAGCTTCCGCCCTGAGCTGCGCAAAACGTTCCGGCGTCCACTGCAAACCGAAGACCTCGAGCACGACCTCGCTCCAGCCGTGCAGGAAGTACGACCAGCCGTCCAGCACGCGCAGGTTTCGCGCCTCGCGCTGCATCTGGGCCTGATGCCGGAATTCCAGCGAACCCCGGTAGTTGAGCTCCCAGGCGACAGCACCCACGGGAAAGAGTCCCGCGTCCGTGATCGGCGATCCGGGACGATCCTTGCCCAGCCCGGACGCGTTGACCACCAGCGATCCCGCCGCCAGCGAACCCAGCACGCGATCCGCCCGAACGGGATCGTCGCTCTCGAGGTACTCGAGGTGAACGCCAGGGGTCTTCAGTTGCGCGTGCGTGCGCCGCAGCGCAGTCAAGCGATCGGCGCTCGGATCGAGGCTCAGGATGCGCCGAGGACGGTCTTTGCGTGAAAGCAAATAGACCGTGATGGCCGTCCCAGCGCCGCCCGCGCCGATGATGAGCGCGTCCGCACCGCCCGAGAAATGATCCGCCGAGAGGCTCTCCTCGAGCGCGCGCCCCGCCGTGATCGGGTCTTTGGCGCAACCGATCAACTTGCCATTTCGCTTCGAGATGCTCGAGACTTCCCCGCACAGCACGGCGTTCGGGTCGAGTTCGTCAAAAAGATCGCGCGCCGCCTCGAGCAGTTTGATCTTGTGCGTCGTGACCAGCGCCCCGAGCGTGTTCGGGTCGGATTTGATGAAGCGTACAGCTTCACGGTACGCGGCTGGCGCGGCCTCGAGCGGCAAGTCTCGACCGATCAGTTGCGCGTCGCCCAACCCGAGAACCCGCGCCCAGCGCGGGAATAAGCCCATGATGCTCGAGGAGGAGGTGGTCACCCCGATGAATTCCATCGTCGGTCGCTCGCGCGCTTCGTTCACGTTACACCCCGAGAAGACCGTGCCAGACGGCCTTCCTTGATTCCAAGATCCTGCGCGCAGGACGGTCTACTCATAGGCGCTCGAACAGCGGCTCGAGCCGCTCGTAACCTTCCAGAAACTGCGCGTAGCGGTGCTGATACATCGCGTGGCGTTCGGGATCGGGGGAAAATTCGGCGGTCACGCCCGAAAGCTTCGGCGCGTCATCCCAGGTCAACGCGCCGATACTGACGCCGCCGATGATGGCCGCGCCCAGACCGTTGGCCTCGAGCAACGAACGGCGGCGAACCGGCACGCCCCAGATGTCCGCCATGATCTGAAGCCACAGGTCGGATGTTGCGCCGCCACCGATGGCGTCCACGCGCGGAATGGTCGCACCCATCTCCTGGAACGCGCGCAAACCCGTCAGCAGATTGAACGCCACCCCTTCCAGCACGGCCCGCGTCATGTGCCCCGGCCCGTGGTGCTTGCTCAGCCCGATGAACGCGCCGCGCGCGCGCGGGTTCCAGTAGGGCGAGCGCTCACCCAGCAGGTGCGGCAGGAAGAACAGACCGTCAGCCGCCGCCTCCAGATCGCGGCAAGCATCGTTCAGGCGATCAAAGCGCCCGCTCGCCCGTCCAGGTTCGAGCACGTCCGCGATCCATTCCACGCTCGCGCCGCCGGATTGCATGGTCGCGGTCGGCACGAAACGACCCTGAATCACGTGATCGAAGGTCATGGTGCGCATCCTGGGATCGTGAAGGGGCGCGCTCGAAGCCAGCGAAATCCACGAACTCGAGCCCAGGTACGCGTACGCGCCGGAATCCGGGCTGATCACGCCCGCCCCGAGCGCCGCGCACGGCCCATCGCCGCCGCCCATCGCGACGGGCGTGCCTTCCAGCAAACCCGTCTCGGACGCCGCCCGTCGCGTCACGCCGCCCAGGATGGTCGCGCTCGGGACGATCTCGGGCAACAACGAAGGGTCTATCCCGGCAGCCTCGAGCAATTCGCTCGACCATTTCCCGGCGCGTTGATCGAAGGCGTTCGTGCTGGACGCGTCCGATGGATCGGTGCGGATCAATCCCGTCAGCTTGAACGCGACGTAATCCTTGGTCAGGCAGACGCGCCGCACGCGCGACCAGACTTCCGGCTCGAGCCTTCTGACCATCATGATCTTGGTCAGCGAGTACGTCGGGTTCAACCGATGCCCGGTGATCGCGTATGCGCGTTCCATGCCGACGCGCCCGCCACCGAGATGCTCGAGCAGCGCATCGCAGTCCAGGGTGGATCGGGTATCCGCCCAGATGATCGCGGGTCGGACGGCGTCACCGTGCGCGTCCAGGAAGACCGCGCCCATCATCTGCCCGCTGAAACTGACGCACGAGATGTCTTTGGGGTGAACCCGCGCCGTCTCGAGCAACTCGCGCGTAGCTCGCACCGCGCTCCGCCACCAGTCGTTCGCGTCCTGCTCGGCCCTGCCACCCGAGCCGTAATCGGTGTCGTAGACGGACGTGACGGCGGCCACGAGTTCACCGGCGTCCGTGTACAGGCTGGCCTTGTCGCCCGTCGTGCCCAGATCGTGCGCCAGGATCATCTTCGAGGAACCCGCGTTCTCGAGGCGTGCGCCCATTTTCACGTCCTCACCACGCGATAGCCACCGTCCGAGCCCGTCAGCACCCGAGCGCCCAGACCTTCGCGCACCACGCGCTCGTAATCGTGACCGGCAGCGCCGGGGTAAATCGCCAGGAATTTGAAGGCTTCAGAACCCGTATTGACGGTGCGATGCCCCCAACCGGGCGGGATGTACCCGATCGCGCCATCGGACAACTCGACGGCCAGCACCTCCGTGCCATCAAAGGCCAGCAGAATCCCGCGCCCCTCGAGCCCCAGGTAGACCTCGCCCTCCAGGGCCGTGTGCCAGTGGCCTTTGGTGAAAAAGAATTCGTCACCGATGACGCCCGGCAGGATCGTGGTGATCGAGAACGGCACTTCGCCAGCGACTTCCGGCACGGGTACGCCATCCACGCGGTAAATAACGGGATTGCCGGACGACTCGAGCCGCGCCCTGGCGGGCTCATCGGCGCACAATCCGCGCAGATCGGATGCGCGGCGTTCCAGCACCGGCCCAGCC
The DNA here is from genome assembly GCA_964244895.1 of uncultured Deinococcales bacterium. Classification (GTDB taxonomy): domain Bacteria; phylum Deinococcota; class Deinococci; order Deinococcales; family JAAFIG01; genus CAXTKV01. The sequence continues at coordinate 2,352 of CAXTKV010000101.1, read as the reverse complement.
GGAGCGAGCGATCCGCGAGCGCGATCAATCAAGGCCTGAAACGGTCTGGTCATGGGATTCTCCGTGGAAATCGACACCGTCATAGACGCGGCGGATGGCGCTTTGAGGAACGCCGAAGCTGGTGGCAAACGATTGCTGGAACGATAGGCCAGGCCATAGAATCGTGTCAATCCGAACGCTCAGCCTCGAAACTGTTCTCGAGAATCCTCAGGGAGGCACGCATGAAGCTCGCCACGCTCAAAAACGGTCGCGCCGCAATCGTTCAGGACACCCGAGCGGTGATGCTGGACGATCTGGGATTCCCGGTGTCGGTGCTGAAACTGATCCAGTCCGGCCCGGACGTGCTCGAGGAACTCTTACAAGCGCTCGAGGGCACGCCCGGCGCGACGCTCGAGCAGAACCTGCTGGCCGCACCGATCCATCGCCCGCCCAAGATCGTCGCGGTCGGGTTGAACTACCGCGATCACGCCGAGGAATCCGGGTTGGGCATCCCGAGCGTGCCCGTGATTTTCTCGAAGTTTCCCAGCACCGTCACCGGGCCTCACGACGACGTTCGGGCGCACGGGAATTTGACCCAACGCCTGGATTACGAGGTTGAGCTGGGCATCGTGATCGGCAAACTGGCGCGCGATGTGAGCGTCCAGGACGCGACCGATCACATCTTCGGATACACCGTCGTCAACGACGTTTCCGCCCGAGACCTGCAGATGGGAACGGATACCAGCGGCCAGTGGACGCGCGGCAAGAACCTGGACACCAGCCTGCCGATGGGGCCGTGGATCGTCACGCGCGACGAGATACCGGAGCCAAACCAGTTGCGCCTGGGCTGTTCCGTCAACGGTCAGACGCTCCAGGACGCCAGCACCTCGATGATGATTTTTAACGTCAATGAAATCGTCTCGAGGTTATCGCAGTGGTTCACGCTGGAACCCGGCGATCTGGTCATCACGGGCACACCCGCAGGCGTGGGCTTCGCGCGCAAACCACCAATTTTCTTGAAACCCGGCGATGTCGTGAAAAGCTGGATCGAGGGCATCGGCGAACTCGAGAACAGGATCGTCGAGTGATCTCGTTTGCCGAAGTCCCGCACGAGGCGCATTCGAGGGCGTCACGCAGCCTGCGCAGGAGTGCCATATGACTGCTCTACGGCGGCTGGAAGGTCTGCGCGCGATCGTCACGGGCGCGGGCAGCGGCATCGGTCGGGCCATCGCGCTGCGCTTCGCGCAGGAGGGCGCGCGGGTCGCGTGCGCGGACGTGAACGTCGAGAGCGCCCAGGAAACCCTGGGGTTACTCGAGACTCCAGGAATCGCATTCAAGGTCGATGTCAGCCAGGAAACGCAGATGCGAACCCTGATCGCGAGCGCAGTGACAGCGCTCGGCGGGCTGGAATGCATGGTCAACAACGCCGGGGTCGGCATCGCCGCCAAGATCACCGACACCACCGAAGACGACTGGGATCGGGTCATGAACGTCTGCATGAAAGGCACGTTCTTCGGCATGAAGCACGCCATCCCCGCGATTCAGGCCAGCGCGCACCCGGACGGCACCGACGGCAGCGTGATCAACATGGCCAGCATCGGATCGTTCGTCGGTCTGCTGGATCGGGCGGCCTACTGCGCCGCCAAAGCCGGAATTCTGGGCATGACCCGCGCCGCCGCGCTCGACCACATCCCGGATGGCATCCGCGTCAACTGCATCGCGCCCGGCACGGTGGACACGCCCTGGGTGGCGCGCATCACGGCGGGGTACGACGATCCCGAGGCCGCCCGAGCCGCCATGCGCGCCCGCCAGCCGCACGGCAGGCTGGTGACCGCCGAAGAAATCGCGGCGATGGCCGCTTACCTGGCCAGCACCGAGGCCGCCAGCGTGGTCGGCGCGGCCATGATAGTCGATGGTGGCATGACCGCGCGCTAAAACTCGAGAACCACCAAGAACACCGTCCGGGACGTGTTTCAGAAATTGCGTCCCGGACGGTGTTCTCGCGCGTCACAAAGGGCATCTCGAGAGCGCAGATTTCCAGACCCGATTCTGAGCGGCTCGAGCGACCATCGAGGTCAATACGACTCGAGCCATACACGACCCCCAACGCCCGAGCGGTAGACTCGATTCATGCTGGAACGCGAATGGGACGTGATCGTCGTGGGTGGCGGCCCGGCGGGCTTATGCAGCGCCGAACGCGCGGCCCGGGCGGGCTTACGGGTGCTGGTTTTAGAAAAAAACGACGCCATCGGGCAGCCGGTGCGCACCAGCGGCGGATCTTGGGTGGATTCCCTGCGCGCGCTGGACGTGCCGGATCGGTTGTTTCACCCCCTGCACCGGTTGCGTTTCGTGGGGCCGCAAACCGAAGCCGTG
>CAXTKV010000100.1:0-18483 GCA_964244895.1 uncultured Deinococcales bacterium | reverse complement strand
CAGGGTGGTGAAATCCTTGTTGGCTGCCGCGATCTCGACCACGGTTTTGCTCATCATGTCCTGCGCGAAGGCTGTGGCCATGACAGCCATTGCACCTGCAATCAACAATTTCTTCATATCGACCTCCTGAGTCGTATGGCTTTGCGTAAGCCGATTTGAAGACTAAGGGCATGGAATATGGTTTGCGTTAACCTGAGCTACCAAAAATTTGAATGACAGCACTCAATTGCTGCGTAAGTAGAATAAAAAGTGCTTTATGGCATGAAAAACCTGGAACGGTAAAGAATCTTAATCTATTTTTTCACGATTTCACAGAGATGAACTGAGTAGATATTTCAGGAGAGCTTCAGGTTTTGGCTCGAGTGCTCAACGAGCTTGCGTCGATCGGGTTTCTCGAGCGTGCGATGCCCGATGCTCGAGTCGAAGGTTGGTTGCATCAGGACTCTATTAATCTCGGGTTTCCGTGACCGTAATCCACGGCGAATGCGAAGCGTGATCCAGTTCGCAAAATCCAACCTGCACGCCGTGAATCCCGCGCGGTTCGGCTCGAGTTTTAGATCTGAGCCTTCGAGTCTCGAAATTTGCCATCCTCGAGGTGCGAAAAAAAGACCGTCTGGCACGCGCACTGTTTCTCGCGTGCCAGACGGTTCCGTGATCGGGTTCAGCAGTCCTGAACTGGAATGTCCGAATTCAGCCTGACCGTTCCCGCATTGCCGTTCGAATCGTAGAACGTCAGCTTCAGGTCGGTGTAACCCTTGACGTTCGGCACGACGATGATCGATTGCGGTTTGATGCCCGCAGGAACGGACAGCGGCGCGGCGTTCGGTGGAACGTTGTACGTCACGCTGACCAGGTTCCCGGCGGCGTTCACGCCCGGGCCGTTCAGGTAAAAGTCAGCCGTGCCAGCCGTTTGACCGCTCTGCTTGCCGACCAGCGAAGACCGCCAGGACGCCAGCGATCCCGCGTACTGGAAGGTGTAGGTCAGTTGGGTGGTGTAGTTGTCGCAGATGTAGCTCTTGCCGCTGCTGTCCCGAGAATCGCTGGAAAAGCTCAAATTGCTGATGGTCGTCGAGCCACCATTTCCGCCTGTACCGGGGAAAACGGAGATGGTGCAACCGGAAAGCATCAGGCCGAGGGCCGCGATCAGGGTCAATTTCTTCATGTCACTCCCGTGGATCTTCCGGCTCGAGACCGCGTTCAGCTCGAGCGGATTTCACCGGAAGTATGAACGGTGTCCGTGAACCCGTCTGTTGTCTGACATGAACTGATCTTCATGACCAACTCGCGTTCGGATCATTCGGGATGCTCAGTGTTTGTCGCGCTCGAGTCTCGAGATACCGCGCTCGCTGGACGGCGAGTGCATCAGCAATTTTGGTGGTGCTGAGGTTCGCCCGAAGCCCAATCTTGAGGATAGTCGCGGATCGTTCGCGGTCAATGGGCCTTCTGCGAACGTGATCGAACACGTCCCGAGGGAAGGGTAAGGACAAGCCCTACCCCTACAACATCCTGTCCTGTAGGGGCAACCTTCACGGTTGCCCTCGCGTCAACACGTTCTCGAAACTGACGTTCGCAAGAGGTCTAATCACCGAGAACACCGTCCGGTACGTGTTCTTGAAAGTGCGTGCTGGACGGTGTTTTTGATCTTGAAACAACGATTAACGCTCGAGCCAGCGCTTGACCGTCGCCAGCACGTCCGCGATCCGGTACGGCTTGGCGATGTAATCGTTGAACCCGGATTTCAGGATCGTCTCGCGGTCGCCAGGCATGGCCAGCGCCGTGATCGCCACGAGCTTCAGGTGCGCGGTGCGCGGGTTGGTGCGCACGCGCTGCGCGACTTCCGTGCCGGACACGTCGGGCATCTGAATGTCCAAGAGCACCAGGTCGGGCGTCTCGCGTTCCAGCACCTCGAGCGCCTGCGCGCCGTCGGTCGCCTCGAGCAGCCTGTAGCCCTGGGTTTCCAGCACGCCGCCGAGCAAGCGCAGGTTGGTCGGGTTGTCATCCACGACCAGCACCAGCGGGCTGGAACCACTGGCCGGTATCACCTGAGAACCTTGCGGGTCAAAGTCACGAGAACCTTGCGGGTCGGAGTCACGAGAACCTCGCGGGTCGGAGTCACGCAGGAACTTCCATCGAACGCAGCGCGCGACTGACTTCGTTCAGGAGATCAGCGCGATCCAAGCTGGTCTTCTCGACGATGCCCGCCACCAGCCCGTTCAGGCGCATGCGGTCGTCATCCGTCAGGTTGCGAGCGGTCAGCACGACCACGGGAATCTCGCGCGTGTCGGCCTGGGCGCGCAGGGCTTCGGCCACCGCGAAGCCGCTCATGGCGTTCACCAGATCCAGGATCACCAGGTCGGGTTGCTCGCGCCCGGCGATCTCGAGCCCTTCGCTGCCGCTGGCGGCGCGCGTCACGCGAAAGCCCAGCGGCTCGAGGATGCCCGCCACGCGATCTAAGGCCGCCGCGTCGTCGTCCACGATCAGCACGCGGGCGTCCTGGGTCGCGCCGGGCAGTCCGGCCTTCAGTAATGCGCCCAGCAGCGATTCGCGCGTGATCGGTTTGCTGACCACGCCCGCCGCACCCAGCGCCACGCCGTGCTCGAGATCCTGCGCCACGCTGACCACGATCACCGGAATCCGATCCAGGTTGACATCCAGGCTGATCTGCTCCAGGAACCCCCAGCCGTCCAGCACCGGCATGACCAGATCGAGCGTGATCGCGTCGGGCTTCAGCATCGCTGCCTGATCTAGCCCCTCGCGTCCGTTGCGGGCGCGGGCGGTGCGGTAGCCGGTGCTTTCCAGGTGCGCCCGGATCAGGTCGGCGCTGCGGTCGTCGTCCTCGACGATCAGCACCAGCGGTGCGTCGATTTGCGGTTCGCCGGGTGGTCGCGGTTTGAGGGGCAATCGGGCCGTGAAGGTGCTGCCCTTGCCGATCTCGCTTTTGATCGTGATCGTGCCGCCGTGCAGTTCCGCCAGACGTTTGGAGAGCGCCAACCCCAGGCCCGTGCCCTCGTGCCTGCGGGCCAGCGAACCGTCGACTTGCATGAAGGCCGTGAAGAGTTTTTCCTGATCCTCCGGGTTGATGCCGATGCCTGTATCCGTGACGGCGATCTCGAACCACTCGCCGCGCCGCCCGGAGTTCAACTGCTGCGCCTCGCGGCTTCGTTTGAGCTGGTAGGCGCGCAATCGGACGCTGCCGCCCGAGGGGGTGAACTTGACGGCGTTCGAGAGCAGGTTGACCACGATCTGTTTGAGCTTTCGCGCGTCTGCCACGACCGGAATGCCTTCTGCGACATCGCACACCAGATCCAGACCCGCGCGCACGGCGCGTTCGCGCACCAACCGCACGCAAGATTCCAGCAGGGGCTTCAACTCGAGCTCTTCGGTGTCGAGTTCCATCCGGCCCGCCTCGATCTTGGACAGATCCAGGATGTCGTTGATCAGTTCCAGCAGGTGTTCGCCCGCCGACTGAATTTCGGAGACGTACTCGACCTGCTTGTCGTTGAGCGCCCCGTAAAATTGCTGATCGAGCAACTGGGAAAAACCGATCACGGCGTTCAGGGGCGTGCGCAGTTCGTGGCTCATGTTGGCCAGGAATTCGGTCTTGAGCTTGTCCGCCCGCTCCAGGTCGCGGTTCTTGATCTCGATCTCGTCCTGGCGCTCCTGCAATTCCAATGACAGACGCTGCAGATTGCCGTACTGGTCGAGGTTCAACAGCGCAATTCCCAACTGCTGGCTGATCTGCTCGAGAAACGCGATGGCGCTCGCGTCCGGTCGTTGCGGGTGACCCAGCACGATCGCGCCCAGAATCCGATCCTGGTAGTTCATCGGCTGGATCACGGTGAAGCGGATCGGGCCGCGCCCCAGGCCGGTGTGCAGCGTGATCAACGGTGCGTCCTCGAGCACCACGGTTCGCCGATCCAGTGCCGCCTGACCGACCAGGCTCTCGTGCAGCCCGAAACGATCCTCCAAGCCGCGCGCCGCGCCGCGCGAGGCGGACAGCTCGAAACGGTTCAGCACCTCGTCGAAACGGTAGACCGCGCCGATCTCGAAGCCGTGCGATTCGGCCAGCAACCGCAGGACTTCCGAGAGCGTGTGCGAGCGGTCGTAGCTGGAGGTGAAGACCCGCAAGGTCTGCGAATAGGAGCGCTCGAAGACGGTCGCCTGTTCCAGGCTCGAGGCGTACTGGCGCAATTCCGCGTTGCGCGCCTCCAGATCGGACTGGGACAGCTCGAGCTGGTCGGCCAGGTCGTTCAGCGCCGAACCCAACTGCGCCACCTCGAGCGAGCTGGTTTCGTTGACGCGGCTGGTCAGGTCGCCCTCGGCCAGCCGGCGTGCGCCGCCCGCCAGCCGCTCGAGCGAGTGCGCGATGTGCCGCGTCGAGAAGAACCAGCCGACCACCGACGGCACGACCGCGCCGATGACCCACAAAATGATCAGCCAGACCAGCGCGCGGAATTCCAGGTCGGCCTGGGCGTGCTGGATGTCCAGGTTGTCCAGTGCGTCCTGACGGTACTGCGAGAGGTTAGCGGTCGTCTCGTCCAGCACGACGCTCTCTAGGCTCTGGACGTTCAACAAGGTCGCCTGGCCGCGCTCCGGGCTGATGCGGCGGTCGCGAATGACGGGTTCGGCGACTTCCGTGACCCAGGTCTGAACGCGCCGCCGGAGGGTTTCGATGATCTGGCGGTGCGCCTCGAAATCCGGTGTGTTCGGCGGATTGAGATCCGCTAAGGTATCGAGTTCTTTGGGCAGTGCCACCTGCGTTCGCCTGTACGGCTCTAAGCTCTGATCTGAACCGTCCAGGACGAAATTGCGCACGCTCGAGCCGACCCCCAAGAGGCTGCCGCGAATCGTCTCGAGTTGCGCCAGTTCGGTCTGGTACCGATCCCGGAGCTGCCCGAACATCACCTGACGCGACAACCCGACCAAGACGATCACGCCCACGATGAGCGTGATGCCCCAGGAAAAGATCTGGGTTCGGAACAACTGGCGACGAATCTGCACCGTTCCCCTCCCAATGGGTGTCGGAATCGCGTCTGGGTCGAGCCCCCCGGCTCGAATCCGACGCTCGGGTGAAGTATAGCGCTTCTCCGTGGCCGACTTTGCCGAAAACCCACGCTGCACACATTCTTGATCGAAAGCTGATGGATTCGACGGTTTTTTGCGAGCCCTGGCGGTCGGTGCTGGCGGTTGGTGGCTTCAAAACGTATACGGTTTGTGTGGGTTGTTTGGATTTCCTCGAGCATCATGGTTAGCGCACGAGCATGAGCACCGTCCCAGACGGCGTTTTCTGCGTATCGAGAAACCGCGTCTGGGACGGTATCTCTCGAGATCGCAACGAAAGTCTCGAGAACTCGAGGGGGTTCTCGCGGGGAACGGGTCATTTTCCGGATTCAGAACAGCCCGCCTCGGTACGATGAACGGGTGAGCTTCCGCCGTCTCGCCCTTCTCGTCGCTCTGTCTGGCGGCGCGTTTTCTGGCGGGGTGGGGGCGCAGGTGCTCTCCGGCAAGGGAGCCGAATTGCCGCTCGCGGTCGTGGTCGCGCCGCATTTTTCGGTGATCCACCCGCCGCGCCTGGAAGCCTACGCGCGCCGCGTGGCCGCCGCCGCCGAAAGCATCCGCCAGCGCGTGATCGGTGCGGTCGGCAACGATCCGGGGCGCACGTTCATCATCGTCAACGACGAGACGGATTCGTTCAACGGGTACGCCGTGCCCGGCCCGTACCCGTTCGTGCGCGTCTACGCGACCTTCCCGCGCCCGAACGACATCGGTGCCCAATGGGAGGACGCGCTGCGCGTGCTGGTCGGTCACGAGTTCACGCACGTGGCGCACCTTTCCACCCACGACGCGACCCGCGACGCGCTGCGCGGCGTGTTCGGCCAGATTCCCGGCGTGACGGATGCCCGCACCCCTCCGGCCTGGTTCATAGAAGGGTACGCCGTGTACCTCGAGACGGAGCTGACGCGCGGCGGTCGCGGTCGGGACGCGACCACCCGCACGCTTCGGGCGCAGATGGCCCGCGGCGGAACCTGGCCGAGCCTGTCGGACGCGTCCATCCAGCCCCTCGAGCGCTGGCCTTACGGCACGACGCGCTACGCCTTCGGCGCGGGTTTCGTGCCGTTTCTGGTCGGCAAGTACGGTGAGGAAGGCATCCGCCGCGCGATCGCCACGTACAACCTGGGCGGCTATGACTTTTCCGATGCGTGGCAGGCGGCCCTCGGCTCGAGGCTGGAACCGTTGTGGGACGCCTGGAGCGCCCAGGAACTCGAGCGCGCGAAACAGGAAGCGCTGGCACTTGAGCAAATGGGCTTGCCGTCCGGCGCGGCGCTGACCGGCGGTTCCGGCCCCGCCTGGCGCGATGACGACGCGCTGGCCTACCGCAGCGGGCGCACCGTCAAGGTGGTCTCGAGAACCGGGCAACACGTGGCGTTTCAGCCGCGCGACTTGCCCTCGCGGCCCGACCGCCTATCGTGGGCGCGGGACGGATCGCTGGTCTACTCCAGGCTGACCGAGGAAGGTTCCAGAACCTTCGGTGAGGTCTACCGATTGGACGCAGACGGCAAGGAAACGCGCCTGACCTCCCAGGCTCGAGCCCGCGACGCCGTGGCGGATGGCGATTGCGCGCTCTACGTCGAGGATGTCGTGGATTCGTCCAGCCTGCGCCGACTGTGCAGCGACGGCGAAACCGTCATGTACACCGCCCCCGAAGGCTGGCACATCGCGCAGCCCGCACCGCGTGGTCAGGCCATCGCCATGAGCGTCTGGCGTCCCGGCGGCTTTCTGGACGTGGCCGTGCTGGAAAAAAGTCAGCTCCGCTTCGTGACTTCCGACGCCGCACAGGATCAATCCCCGACCTGGACGAATGACGGCTCGCTGGCGTTCATCTCCGACCGTTCCGGGACGTTCCAGGCGTACCGTGCAACCCCGGACGGTGCGGGTTTCAGCCAGTTGACCGCCGCGCCGGGCGGCGCGTACGGCGTCAGTTTTTCCCCGAGCGGGCAACTCGCGTTCGGGTCGTACACGGCCTCCGGCGTGGAGGTCCGAATCGCCTCTCAGACCGCCGGGAAGTCAACCGAATTCCAGAAGCTCGAGCCGGACGCCTTTACTGCCCCCGCAGGGCTCGAGTACCCGATTGAAGCCTACGCGCCGAACCTCGCGCCGTTGTTCTGGACGCCGATCACGCCCGGTGGACTGGGCGCGACCGTCTACGGCGCGGACGCGGCGGGCATTCACACCTGGACGATCTCGGCGGGGGTCGCACCGACGCTTGGCGCGGGTAGCATCGGTGTTCGACCGGATCTGAACGCGACCTACAGCTTCGCGCCCTCGCTCGACTGGCACGCCGACGCCAGCGCCACCTGGGACGGATACGGGCCTCGGGGCACGCTCTCTGCCACCGTGCAGGGCAGCGCGGAATTCGGCTTTCTGGGCGCGCTCGAATACCAGCTCACGCCCTACGGCAGGCTCGACCAGCGCGGCATCGTCGGAGGACTCAGCCTGAGCGCCAAGAACCTCGAGACGGACGCCTTCGGTTACACCACGCGCGGCTGGGCTTTTTCCGGCTTTGCGACCACGCGGCTCGGCTTCGGGGCGCAGTTCACGGCGGCGGGCTCCGTGCTGGACGTGCCCCTGGAGGGCACGCTGCGCGCCTATCCGGAGGCTCGAACCGGCTACAGCACCGGCGATCTGCGCCTTTCGAGTCAGTTCACCTTCCGCACGTCCTGGCGTCTGGGCGACGGTATTCACGGCATCGAGCGCTTTACCATCCGCCCGTTCGTCCAGCTTTCCCGCATCGGGCTGGGCGGCAGCATCGGCGGCGGCGCGCAAGTGCTGGCCGACGCCTACGCGATTTACGCCGCCCCGCTCAGACTGGGTTTTGAAATCGGTTTCGACAGCTACGGCGGATTTTTCGTGTACCTGATCTCGTCCATCCCCCTGCTCGACGGTCTGCGCTCGAGCCCAACCGCACATTCGTTCGATCCCAGCCCGTTCGCCGCCAACGCATCCCGTTCAGAACCATCCCGGAGGTTCCCATGAAAAACCCGTTCCGCATCGGCATCTTTCTCGCGTTGGCGTTCACTGCCAACGCCACCGCCCAATCCCTGAGCACCTTCGCACCGCCCGGAGCGCTGGCCGCCATCGAACTGACCGACCTGGCGAGTGCGCGCAAGACGGCGGGCGCGTTCGTGGCGCAGGTCGAGCAGCTCAAACTGGTGGACACGGTGATCGAGGCGATGGACGTTTCCGCCTCCGAACGCCGTCAGGCCCAGACAACCCTGAACGACCTCGGGAGCCTGATCGACCGCGAGGGGCTGGTGGCCGTGTACCTCGATCCCAAAAAGCTCGAGCCGCAAATCTTGCTGGTGGCCCGCCCATCGCTCGGGGCGGACGCGAAAGTCAAGAAATGGCTCCAGGACAGCCTGAACGATGGACGCAAGAAAGGCGAAAAAATCTCGACTGCCAAAGCGGGCGGCTTCCCGATCTACACGGTCGGTACTGGCCCCCTGCCGATGTCGATGGGCTACCAGGGCGGTATCGCCTACGCCGCCAGCGACCTGAACATGCTGGCTGGATTTCTGAAGCGCATCGGTGGTAGCGCGCAGCCCGGACTGGCCGCCTCGAGCCTCTACAAGAACGCCATGGACGGTACGGGCAGCGGCGTGCTGCGGATCTACACCGACCTGGGCGGTCTGGCGGGCGTGGTTCGCGCCGCCGCCAAGGAGTTCAGTTCCGAACTGCCTAACATTCAACTCGAGCCGATCCTGAGCGCCCTGACCACCCTGGGACGGTTGGGCATGGCCTGGAAGCTCGTGCCGGACGGCCTGGAAAGCACGACCCTGTTCGCGCCCGACCCGCGCGGCGGCGACCAGACGCTCTACCAGTTGCTGACGGCCCGATCCAGCACCGCCTTCAAGGCCGCCAGCCTGGTTCCGGCCAACGCGTCCAGCTTCGCGACCGGCACGGGCGACGCCACCGCCTGGTACAACTACGTCTCCGGCCTGGTGGATCGCACCAAACTCAACCCCGGCGGATTGGACCCGTTGTTGCGCCGCGAACTGGGCATGGATTTCCGCAAGGTCGCGCTCTCCTGGATGACCGGCGAATTCGCCACCGCGACCTTCACGACCAACAGCACCCCGAACGCCTCGAACGCCACCAGCGTCCTGGGGGAAAGCGTCGTGTACATTTCCACCAACGACGAGGCTGCCGCCCGATCCAGCCTCGAAGCGATCCTGCCCCGACTGGTCGAGCAGGGCAACAGGTTGGCCGGTCAGAAATTGCTGGACTACCGCCCCTCGCGCGCCAAGATCGCCGGGGTGGATGTCTCGAGATTCCCGGTCGCGCAGGGCGTCAGCTTCGTGGCCGCCACCCGCGACGGATTCCTGCTCTTGGCCACATCGGATGACGCGATGATCGCCGCGCTCGGCGGCGGGCCGCGCCTGTCCGAGGACGCCGCCTTCAAGACCGCCTTCGCCCGCGTCCCACCGACCGCGACCGGATTCAGTTACGCCGACCTGCCGCGCAACCTGCGCGACGGCTCGGAGGCGCTGGCGCAGCAACTCCAGGCGGGCATCGCGCTCGGGCTGGACGTGAAACCCAGCACCGCCAAGAAGCTCACCACCAGCCTGCAGAAGCTGCTGGCCTTCACCGCCGACCGCGCCGGGCCGACCATCGGCTGGTCCGAGGTCGGATCGAACGGCGTGCGCACCAAGAATTTCACGCCGATCCGTTGGTGAGGCTCAAATAAAACTTCGAGCCATCTCTCGAGAACACCGTCCAGCACGCTATTAATTAAATGCGTGCTGGACGGTGTTCTCGCGTGGTGCGCCCGCGTTCACCTCCGTTTGCGCTCGCACGCGAATTCCAGATTCGGTCGGAAACCCGCCAGCAAGCCCCAATTTTTCCACGCCTCCGGCACGGCAATCTGCTCGAGTTCGCTCGCATTCTGGACGCTCTGGCCGAGTCCCAGCATCTCTACCAGGTACGCGCGCATGGCCGGAATTGCGGCTGGCGTCGAGACCGGCCCGTGTCCCGGCACGAGCGTGGGCAGCCCGTCCAGTTGCTCGAGCGCGCTGAGGGTCGTCAGCCACGCGTCTGGGTCGCCGTGCCCCATGAAACCCAGGTGATCGACGACCACCAGATCGGCGGTGAAGATCAGCCCGTCATCCGGCAGGTTCATAACCGCGTCCGAGGCCGTGTGACCGCCGAAACCTTCGACCAGCACGCGCCGCGCCGAACCGTGAAACTCGAGGCGGCGATCGAAGGTCGCGGTCGGCAGCGTGGGTTCAAACGCTTCGAGCATTTCCAGCAGCATCTCGAGTTCCGCGACCTGCGGCTCGAGTTGCGCCAGAAGACTCGGTTCGAGCGGCGCGGAAAGTTGCTGCCTGAGCGCCTCGAGCTGCGCCGGGAAATTCACGGCTTCCCGCCGCAGACGATCAAAGCGTTGGTGCATCAAGCTGCGCGTGATCGCGCTCGAAACGATGGTCGCGCCCTTAAAAACCTGATTGCCCAGGCTGTGATCGAGGTGGTGATGGCTGTTGACCACGACCCGGACGGGCTTGCCGGTCGCGTCCTCGGCGGCGCGTTTCAGGGCCTCGGCGGCGCGCGGCGAACTGAACGCGTCGAACACCAGCGTCCAGTCGCCCAGATCGACAATGCCCGCGTTTGCGACCGTCCAGACCGGGTTCTGTGATATCGCGGCGAAGACGCCATCGGCCAGGCGCACGAGGTCGAAATACGGCGTTTCCAGAACCCGCTCGGGCGTCATGCCCGAGTCTACGGTCAACTGTCTCTACTCCGACTTTTGGCTTATTCGTCCGAGGCCAGAGGGCTGATGCGTGCCAGACACGCATCCCGTAAACTCAGACCGATGAATGAGAGACGTACCGATGACCTGGACCCGGATCAGCCCGTCGATCAGCGCGGCACGCTGATGGCCGAACCGTTTTCGTGGAAGGCCAGCAAGGACGGCATCGTGTTCCTCGAGTACCGGGGTCGTCCCGTCAAGATTCTGCGCGGCGTCCAGGCCAGAAAGTTCCTGGGTCGCGCGGAGCGCCTGGCGGATCACGCCGTGCAACTGCTGATCGCCAAGCTGACCGGGAATTTCAAGCGCGGCAACGAACGCCCCCAACGCGCCTGAAGGCTCGAGCCGCGCGATTTCGGGTTTGTCTCGAAAAAAACGTACCCAATATGGGAACACCGTCCAGCACGGTGTCTCTCTTGCGCTCAAAAACGCTGTCCAGCACGGTGTTCTTCGATTTGAACCATTCAAATGCGCCGCGCGGCGCAGATGCGCGCCACCTCGAGCCCGTAGAATCAGCCCATGAGCGCAGGGTCGCACGAACCGGGCACGCAAGCCATCACACTCGAATCGTTCGTTCAGCACCCGTCCGAACCCAGGTTCATGTGGGCCGACAAACTCCTGGAAGGCTCCGACATCTGCGTGCAGTGCGGCGTGTGCCTGTCCGCCTGCCCGACCTACCAACTGACCGGCGAGGAAATCCAATCCCCGCGAGGCCGCGTGATGCTCTACCGCGCCATCGCCGAAGGACTGACCGACGACAAAGCCCTGGTGCTCGAGGCCGCCTACGACTGCATGGACTGCCGCGCCTGCCAGACGGTCTGCCCATCCGGCGTCAAACCCGGCGAGATGGCCGTCGAAACCCGCGTGGCGCTTCAAGAAGGCCGCGCCCACGGCTTGCAAAACAAGTTCATGCTCGAGGCCTTCAAGTACCCGTGGTTGATCGACCTGGGCAACCTGGGCGTGCGGATCTACCAGAAGACCGGGTTGCAAAAATGGGTGCGCGAAAGCGGCGCGCTCCGCAGATTGGGAAGCTTCGGTGCCAAACTCGCGGAACTCGAGAACCTCGTGCCCGGCAAGCCCGTCGCGCCATCGCTCAGAACGCGCGTGCCCACCCTGGCCTACGCCACGGGCGAGAAACGCGGCACGGTCGCGTTCTTTCTGGGCTGCATCATGAACGCCGTCTTTTCTGAAGCCTCGAGCGCCACGCACACCGTGCTGCGCCGCAACGGATTCGATGTCATCACCCCGCGCGACACCACCTGCTGCGGTGCGCCGCACATCGAAGAAGGCGACCTGGAAGGCTTCAAGCAGGTTGCCAAGCGCAACCTCGACCTGTACGACCGCCTGAGCGTGGACGCCATCATCACGGACTGCGCCGCCTGCGGAGCGGAACTTAAAAAGTACAAAAACTACTTCCAGGACGACCCCGTTTACGGCCCGAAAGCCGAACGCCTGAGCGCGAAAGCCTACGGCATCAGCGAATTCCTGAAAAAAGAGGGCCTGCGCGGCCTGCCCGAAGACACCTTTCAAAAAATGTCCGTCACCTACCAGGACGCCTGCCACCTGTGCCACGCGCAGAGCGTCTGCGCCCAACCCAGGGAAATCCTGCAACAGAACCCGGCTGTGGAATACGTGGAACTCGAGCGCGCCAGCGACTGCTGCGGCAGCGCCGGGATTTACAACATCACGCACCCACAAACCAGCCAGAAAATCCTGGCGGGCAAGATGGAGCGCGTCGAGGCCACCGGCGCAAAAATCCTCAGCGTCGAGAACCCCGGCTGCCTGCTGCAACTCGAGGCGGGCACGCGCACCTTTGGCGTGGACGTGGAAGTGCTCCACACCAGCCAGATTCTCGAGCGGGCGTACCAGCAAGAACCTCAGGCTCCGGGCGGCGATTGATCCACAAGAAACTTGGCAACACCGTTCCGACTCGATCCAGCGTGAATCTCGAGCGAGACTCACTCTCCAGTGCGGGGGGTTCTCGTTCTTTTCCCGTGAACACCGTTCAGCACGCAGTTTTAGGCATGCATGCTGGACGGTGTTCCCTTCACAACTCGAGGCGCATCTCGAACTGGTTTAACGGCACGACGGCGAACTCCAATCTCGAGAAAAACTCAGGTGATAAATCGTCGGGCACGATCTGAGGAACCGTGCAGGCTTTGCCACCCAGCATCGCGCTCAATCCGCGAATCGTGCGCCGTCCGTAACCCTGTCCTCGAGCCTCCCGACGCACCAGGATGGCGTGGAGCGTGAAGGCACCTCCGGGCGTGTCGCGGATCAGCGCGAATGCGGCGCCTTTGAGCGCGTAGGCGCGCACGGGTGCGACCTGAGCGGCGAATGTTTCGGGCTGCAGTTGCCAGGGCAGGTCGGGCGCGCCCTCAGTCGCGGCGATCCGGGAAAACTCGAGCGGGTCGATCTCGAGCAGGTGCTCGGCGTTGCCGGGTTCGGCTTCGCGCCTGTACCCGACGAGGCGGCGCGCCACCCGAAAGCCAACGGACGCGTACAGCTTGACGGCGTTCGGGTTCTGCTCGAAGACTTCCAGGCAAAGCCTGCGGTCGCCGCGTTCTTTGGCGTCCCCGATGGCCTCCTGCATGATGCGTTTGCCGATGCCCTGGCCCCTGTGGGCTTTGGTGATGCCCATCGCGGCGATGCGGGCGTTCCAACCCCGGCGGGCGACCATCAGCACGCCCACCACCCGATCCCCGATGGCGTAGATCATGCTGGCTTCCGGGTCGAGGTGCTCGGCGCGGAATCGGCGTTCGGCAGCCTGGGGCGTGAATTGGACGGGCAGCAGGTAATCCTCGAAGCTGGCGTTGATCGCGTCCGCGATCTGGCCGGCGGTGAACTCGAGGGTGGGTCGGCGCGTGAGGTTCACGGCTTCAGCATAATTCCTGCGCTGGCGCGCGTTTTAGCTTCGATTAATCCTGGTACATTAAACTCTCATCATGATGATTCAGGGCGGGTTGAGCAATGTCGAAGTGCAGTCGGTCTCGAGCGCGGATGATTCGTTGTTCGCGGACAGCGCCCGTCACGCGTACCTGGAAGCCTTGCGCGGTACGCCGGAATCGTGCTTCTGGGATTTCATGGACTGGCGCGGTGCGGCTTCCGGCGACGAACGCATCTGAGGTGCTCAGAACACCGTCCAGCACGCGGATTCAGGAACGCGTGCTGGACGGTGTTCTCGGATTATTGGGTGCATTCCTAAGGCTCGAGTCAAACTTCTGTGGGCTCGCGGCTCAACGCGCCCGAACGTGCGCGTCCACGGCGCGTTCCATGCGCTCCAACGCTTCGGTCAAAATTGCGCGGGACGTGGCAAAGTTCAGACGCAAGAATCCCTGAGCATCCGGGCCGAACGGCGGGCCGTCGTTCAATCCGACCTTCGCGTCCTCGAGCATCACGGCGTGGGCTCTGGACGCGAACGGGTAGGCGCGAAAGTCCAACCAGGACAGGTACGTGCCTTCGGGCGGCGTGTGGCGCACCTCTGACCAGTGCTCGCGCACGAAGGACGCCAAGTCATCGCGGTTGCCGCGCAGGTAGGTCAAGGTGCGTTCCAGCCAGGGCGCGCCGTGGCGCAACCCGGCCAGCCACATTTCCAGGCTCATGACGTTCGGGTGCGCCATCACGCCTCTGGTGGCAGCCTGCATTTTTTCCAGCAGTTGCGTATTTTTGCTGATGGCCGCCCCAATACCCAGACCCGCCGTGTTGTAGGTCTTGCACGGCCCGGTCAGCACGACGGTGCGCTCCGCGATTTCAGGGCCGAGCGCTGCGAACGGCGTGTGCGTCCCGTCGAAGATCAGGTCCGAGTGCAACTCGTCCGAGACGACCAGCAGGTCGTGTCGCATGACGAATTCCGCGATGCCCTCGAGTTCCTGGCGGCTGAAGACGCGACCCGTCGGGTTGTGCGGGTTGCAGAGCATGAAGAGTTTCGTTTTCGGTGTGAGCAGCGTTTCGAGTTGCGCCATGTCCATGCGCCAGCCGTGGTCGGTGTGAACCAGCGGGTTGTGCTTGGCCACGCGCCCGTGATCGGTGATGGAGGTCAAAAAGGGCGGGTAGATCGGCGTGTGCGTGATGATCTCGTCGCCGGGTGCGGTCAGGCCCAGCACGCTGGCGTACAGTCCGGGCACGACGCCGGGCACGAACCACAAATTCGCGGCCTCCAGGCCCTTCCAGCCGAAGCGCGCCTGGCGTTCGATGATGGCCTGAATCAGTTCCGCGTCGCCGTTGCGCGGCGGGTAACCGATGCGGCGCGCCGTGCGTTCGCGCAAGGCCGACAGGATTTCTTCCGAGGCCGGAAAATCCATGTCCGCGACCCACAGGGGCAGCACGTCCTCCGGGTAATTCGTCCACTTGCCGGAGTACCGATGGCGGAGTTCTTCGGGATTGACGGTCTCGTAAGCCTCAAACATGGTTCGAGCTTAACCCCGAGCGCGAGCCGCGCGCGACCCGGATTGTGGAACTGCTCGAGATACCGCTCTTCTCGACACTCCTCCGATGGGTTCCTCGACACCGCCCTCGTGTTATCAAGGGTGGCGTGCGCCCACTGAACGCCCTGCTGATGGCCTCGCGCTGGTTGATGATCGTGCCGGTCTTTTCCCTGGTGGTCGGCGGCGCGTATTTCGCGTACCTGACGGCTTACGATGTCTTCAAGGGCGTGACGGCGGACGACCAGGCAAAAAGCGTTCTCTTGTTGATTCACGCGCTGGATTCGAGCTTGCTGACGGCGGTCATGATCCTGTTCGCGTTGGGTTTGTACGAGTTGTTCATCGGCGTGATCGACGTGCCCCAGGATCACCCGTTCCGCCGCGTGCTGGTGATCGAAAGTCTGGACGACCTGAAGGGCAAGCTCGCCACGGTGCTGGTGATGCTGCTGTTCGTCAAGTTCTTCGAGGAAGCCCAGAAGCTCGATGCGGCCAGTTTCATGGATTTGTTGCTGCTGGGTGGCGGCGTGGCCTTGATCGGCGCGGGTTTGTGGTTGACGCGCAAGTGATGGCGCTCAGGACACCGTCCCAGACGGCATTCTCGATCCTCAAAGACATGCGTCCTGGACGGTGTTCCTGAGTTTCTCGAGCGTCTGGACGGTATCTCGAGACGGAATCTGTCGTCGAGAACCACAGCGCACCCGTCTGCACGGCATCGCGCCGCCGAACACCTTTTACGGGAGCTTCATCTTGGCGTCTAACATGGTTCAATCGTGCCCAGAAAGATCGTCCAAAACACCGTCCTCGCGTTCGAGTCCGACCGATTCAAAAGCTCACATGTCGGGTTTTCGGCGGGTTACATGGCTTTTACACCGTATAATTGGACGCGATGACTGCCCAGACGCCCAGCACAGGCAATCTGCTCGATCTCGCGGGTCTGACGCACGAAGGTCAGGTACGAGAGATCAACGAGGACACCTGGGTGATGGAAAGCCTGCCGACCGGAGAAGTCTTCCTGGTCGCAGACGGTATGGGCGGACACCGCACCGGCGAAGTCGCTAGCGCCCTGGCGCGCGATTCCCTGATCGAAGCCCTGCAGGAACTGAACGTCAAAGCCACACCGCCCGAAAGCCTGGCCAGAGCCTTCCAACGCGCCAACCTGGCCGTCTACCAGCAAGCCATGCGCCGATCAGAATCTCGAGGCATGGGCACGACCATGACCGCCGTGTTCCTGGACGGCAAGAACGCCATCATCGGGCACGTCGGCGATTCCAGGGCTTACCTGATCCGCGACGGACAGATCGAACAGCTCACCCGCGACCACAGCTGGGTGGCGGACAAGGTGCGCCAGGGCCTGCTGACCGAAGCCGAAGCCCGCGAGCACAAATGGCGCAACGTCATCACCAACGCGCTCGGGTCTTACCCGCAGCTGCGCCTGGATCTGTTCAGCGCCAACATCCAACAGGGCGACACGATCCTGTTGTGCAGCGACGGACTGACCAACGTCCTGACCGACGGGCACATTCTGGAAGTGGTCGAGTCGAACGCCCTGGAACCCGCATCTCGCGTCGCGGAAATCCTGATCGACCACGCCAACGCCGGTGGCGGCCCGGACAACATCACGGTCGTGCTGGCTCGAGTGCTGAAAATCAAGAACAACCGCGAGGCCGCCTACCGCCTGCCGACCCTCTCCGGTCGTCCCGGCGCGATCGTGCCCGACCCCGAACCCGGCGTGACGACCACCATGATCGTGGAACCGATCCGTCCCAAACGCAATTACTGGATCTGGGGCGTGGCGGCGCTGTACATCGTGGCGTTCGTGGCGTTCCTGCTGCTGCGCGGCACTTGACCGTCCTGCACGTATGATTTTGAATTCCAAGAACGCCGTCCTGGACGGCGTTCTTCGTTGATCCCAAAGTGCGAGCTTGCTGCGGGACGCTCGAGTACCTCGATTGACGCTTGAGCAAGGCTTTCCTGCTCGAGCTATTCGACTCGTCGCGGCGATATTTTGCTCGAGAATCCAAAGAAAACACCGCGCTCGCCTCGAAGCAGTCGTTCGCTTGAGGAGTTCACATCGAGGGAGTTCGAGAACGAGAGTTCGACCGACCAATGGCGGAAGATTCCTCGCGCGCTCGGCACGACATCCCAAGCGATGCTCGGGCGGTTGGTGGGCTCTGGAACACCGTGCGGCACGATCAATTTGCATCTCGAGAAACCTCGTTCTGGACGGTGTTCAGCCTTCCGGCAACTCGAGGTGCATCAACAACTGTGCGGCGACCGCGATGGCGATCACCTCGGGTCGCTTGCCGCGCACGCCGTCGACCCCGATGGGCGTGGTGACGCGGTTCAGATCGGCCTCGGTGAAGCCTTTTGCGCGCAACTGACCCGTGAAATTCGACCATTTGGCCGTCGATCCGATCAGCCCGATGTACGCCAGGTCGGTGCGCTTCAGCGCGGCCTGAAGGATGGTGATGTCCTCGAGGTGATCGTGGGTCATGACCAGCAGGCTCGCGCCGGGACGGATGATTGCGAATACGCTTTCCAGGCCGTACAGGACGGGTTCGTGGTGTATCTCAAGGTTCGCCGTGGAATCCACGCTTTTCGAGCGGGCGGCCTCGAGCATTTCGGAGCGCGAGTCGATCAGCACGATCTCGAAGGGCAAACTGGACAGCGCGCGCGTCAACGCGACGCCGACGTGACCCGCGCCGAAGATCACGACCTGCGGTCTGGCCGTCCGGATGGGCTCGAGCATCAGCGTCACCTCGCCGCCGCAGCATTGCACGCCGTAGGTTCCGCCCGCGCGTTCCGTCAGGGACACGGTCAAGAGTTCCGGCGCGCTGGTGTGCGCGAGCAGCATTTCGCGTGAGCGCTCAATCGCGGTCTGTTCCAGGTTGCCGCCACCGACGCTGCCCGAAACCCGATCCGAGGCCACGATCATCTTCGCGCCGGGCGCTCGCGGGGCGTGACCGCGCACGATGGCCACCGTGACGATCACGAATGCGGCACCGCGCGCGGAGAGTTCGGTCGCCGTCTCGAGCCAGGTCACGTCGTTCAGTTTCGCGGTTCCGGGGTTCCCGAGCAAGCGCCGATGTGACCAACGAAAAGAACACCGTCTGGGGCGGTGTTCTCGAGACGCATAAATACGCGTGCTGGACGGTCTTCCCTAACGGGCTGGCAGGGTCGGTGCGTTCGGCGCGGGATGGCTGGCCTTCCAGGCGTCCACGAACGGCGACAATCCGCGCTGTACGTTGTCCAGGATGCCCT
>CAXTKV010000099.1:7365-18532 GCA_964244895.1 uncultured Deinococcales bacterium | reverse complement strand
CAGAAACTTTCAGAGCGCGATTTCCGCCGCAACGATTTCATCACGGCCCCGTTGAAGGGCGATAACGACCTGCTGAACCTGACGCGCCCGGACGTGATCCTGGACATTCACCGTTCGTTCCTGGCGGCGGGCGCGGACATCGTGGAAACGAACACCTTCAACGCGACATCCATTGCGCAGGCGGATTACGGCATGGAAGCCTTCGTGCGCGAGATCAACCTCGAGGGCGCGAGGTTGGCGAGGCAGGCCGCGAACGAATTCTCGAGCGCGGACAAACCGCATTTCGTGGCGGGCGCGTTGGGGCCGACGAACCGCACGTTGTCCTTGTCTCCAAAAGTTGAAGATCCAGGCTTCCGCGCCGTGACCTTTGATCAGATGGTCAGCGCCTACCAGGAACAGGCGGAGGCCTTGCTCGAGGGTGGCGTCGACGTGCTGCTGATCGAGACGATCTTCGATACGCTGAACGCGAAGGCGGCGTTGTACGCGATTGAAAATGCGTTCCAGAAACGGAATGCTCGAGTGCCCATCATGATTTCCGGCACGATCACGGATCAGTCCGGGCGCACGCTCTCAGGGCAGACACTCGAGGCGTTTTACGTCAGCGTCAGCCACGCGAAACCGCTGTCCATCGGGTTGAACTGCGCTCTGGGAGCGGAGATGATGCGCGAGTATTTGCAATCGCTCTCGAGAATCGGGGCGGAGTTCACCAGCCTGTATCCGAACGCAGGGCTTCCCAACGCCTTCGGTGAGTACGACGAGACGCCCGCGTTCATGGCTCGCGTGATCGGTGAGTACGCCCGCGAGGGATTGGTGAACATCGTCGGCGGGTGCTGCGGCACGACGCCGGAGCACATCAAGGCGATGGCGGACGCGGTGGCGGGGGTCGCGCCTCGGGTTCCCGCTTCGAGCCCGAATCTCGAGAACACCGTCCTAGACGCATCTCGAGAAGTGCCTGCTGGACGGTCTTCTTTGAATCCGCGTTTTTCGGGGCTGGAGCCGCTGGTGATCACGTCGGACACGAACTTCGTGAACGTGGGCGAACGAACGAACATCACGGGCAGCCCGAAGTTTTCCAAAGCGATTCTGGCGGGTGATTTCGAGGCGGGCGTGCAGATCGCGCGGCAGCAGGTGGAGAACGGCGCGCAGATCGTGGACATCAACATGGACGAGGGGATGTTGGATTCCGAGGCGGCGATGGTGCGCTTCCTGAATTTGCTGGCGACGGAACCGGAGATCGCGCGCGTGCCGTTCATGATCGACTCGAGCAAATGGAGCGTGCTCGAGGCGGGTCTGAAGTGCGTGCAGGGCAAGGCGATTGTGAATTCGATCAGCCTCAAAGAAGGTGAAGACGAGTTCAGGCAGCGCGCGAGGATCGTGCAGCGTTACGGCGCGGCGGCGGTCGTGATGGCCTTCGACGAGCGCGGTCAGGCGGATTCGTTGGAACGTCGGATCGAGATTTGCGCTCGGGCGTACGGGATTCTGGTGGATGAAATGGGCTGGAATCCTGCGGATATCATCTTCGATCCGAACGTGCTGACCGTGGCGACGGGCATCGAGGAGCACGACGATTACGGGCGCGCCTTCATCGAGGCCACCGGCTGGATCAAACAGAACCTGCCGGGCGCGCTCGTGTCGGGCGGCATCTCGAACATTTCTTTTAGCTTTCGCGGCAACAACACGGTGCGCGAAGCGATGCACGCGGTCTTCTTGTACCACGCGGTGCGGGCGGGGCTGGACATGGGGATCGTCAACGCGGGAATGCTGGAAGTGTACGACGAGATCGAACCGGAACTGCGCGAGCGCGTCGAGGACGTGATCCTGAACCGCAGATCGGACGCCACAGAGCGCTTGCTCGAGATCGCTTCGCGCTTCAAGGGCGACAAGAAGACCGCGAAGGAAGCCGCATCGTGGCGCTCCGAAAACGTGGACGCCCGGCTCGAGCACGCGCTGGTGGCGGGCATCACGGAGTTCATCGACGCGGACGTGGAAGAGGCGCGCCAGAATTACGCGCGTCCGCTCGAGGTGATCGAGGGGCCGCTGATGCGCGGCATGAACGTGGTCGGCGATCTGTTCGGCGCGGGCAAAATGTTTTTGCCGCAAGTGGTGAAATCGGCGCGCGTCATGAAGAAGGCCGTGGCGTACCTGACGCCGTTCCTGGAGGCGGACAAGCGCGTCGGCGAGACGAGCAGCGCCGGAAAGATCGTGATGGCGACCGTCAAGGGCGATGTTCACGACATCGGCAAGAACATCGTGGGCGTGGTGCTGGGCTGCAACGGCTACGACGTGGTGGATCTGGGCGTGATGGTCAACGCGGACAGGATTCTCGAGGCCGCAGAGCGAGAGAAGGCCGACGCCATCGGGCTGTCCGGCCTGATCACGCCCAGCCTGGACGAGATGGTTCACGTGGCTTCTGAAATGGAACGGCGCGGCTTCAAGTTGCCCTTGCTGATCGGTGGCGCGACGACTTCTCGGGCGCACACGGCGGTCAAGATTGAACCCGCGTACTCCGGCCCTGTGGTTCACGTGCTGGACGCGTCCAGGGCGGTGGGCGTGACGAGCAAGTTACTCTCGAGCGAGCGGGAAGGATTTGCGAGCACCGTCCGGGACGAGTACGCGACCATCAGAAAAGACCGCGCGGAACGGCAGATTCGGTTGGTCAGCATTGAAGAAGCGCGGAGCCGAGCGCCGAAACTCGAGTTCTCGCCCGTCAAGCCGCGCGCGCTGGGGCGGCGGGTCGTGACGGAATCGCTCGAGGCGTTGAAGGATTTCATCGACTGGACGCCGTTTTTCATCGCCTGGGAATTGAAGGGCGTCTACCCGCAGATTTTTGAGAATCCCAACGTCGGCAAGCAGGCGAAGGAACTCTTCGAAGACGCTCGGGTGATGCTCGAGAAAATAATTCAGGACGGTTCGCTGACCGCGAAGGGCGTGATCGGCTTCTGGGCCGCGAACGCGGTCGGGGATGACATCGAACTGTACGAGAACGAAGCTCGAGTGAGCGCGATCTCGAGGCTGCACACGCTGCGCCAGCAGCGCGATCAGGCGGAACCGAACTGGGCGCTCTCGGATTTCATCGCACCCGTTGTCCAAAGGCGCGAGGCTGTGGACAAGCCTGTGGATGACCCCGCAGTCGATTATCTGGGCGCGTTCGCTGTCGGGATTCACGGCGCGGAAGAACTGGCGCGCGGCTTTGAGGCTGATCACGACGATTACAACGCGATTCTGGTCAAAGCGCTCTCGGATCGGTTGGCGGAAGCGTTTGCGGAAAAATTGCACCGGGACGTGCGGCAGAAGTATTGGGGTTACGCGCCGAACGAAGCGCTCTCGGGTCTGGAATTGATCAAGGAAAAGTATGACGGAATCCGGCCCGCGCCGGGTTATCCGGCGCAACCGGATCACACGGAAAAACAGGAGTTGTTCAGGTTGCTCGAGGCCGAAGAGATCGGGCTGGAGCTGACGGAATCGTTCGCCATGACGCCCGCCTCGAGCGTTTCGGGTTTGTACTTCACGCACCCGGAAAGCCAGTATTTTGCCGTGGGGCGCATTGGTCAGGATCAGGTGCGGGATTACGCCGCGCGCAAGGGCGTGAGCCTTGCTGAAGCCGAGCGCTGGCTCGGGCCGAACCTGGCGTATACGCCGGAAGCGAGCCGTCCAGAACCCGTCCCGGCGGATTGAGTTTTACAAGAACACCGTCCAGCAGGCGAATTTTGGCCTCTTGAGAACACTGTTCTGGACGGTGTTCTCGAGGCTCAAAGGAAATCGTGTTTTATGTCACGGATATATTGTTGTAGAAATACAACAATATATTTAAGAAAAACGATGAGACGAAATAATCCCACAACAGAAGCGCCGATCCACAACCGCCTGAGCGTCCTGCGGGCCGAACGGAAACTCTCGCGGCAGGATCTGGCGGAAGCCGTCGGCGTCAACGTCCAGACCATCGGCTACCTCGAACGCGGCGATTACAACCCGAGCCTGGAACTCGCCTTCAAACTCAGCGAATTCTTCGGACTGCCGCTCGAAGCGATCTTCTCGAGAACACCGTTCAAACCCATGTCCGAAGCGGTCTACGCCCGCAAGAATCCGGAGGTATCCTCATGACCGAAACCACGCCAAGCCCGAAGCTCCTCAAACAATCAATCCGTCGAGCCATCGTCCTGATCTGCTACCTGGGTTACGCGGGCATGGTCGCATCGTGGGCGCTGCTCGAGCCACCGTTGCGCTGGGTGTTGGTGATCCCGCTCGGACTGGCCTGCATCCTGGCGATGGGATCGCTGATGATGCCGCAAGTGCTCGGCGTGTCGGACGGCTCGGACGAGATGCTCGACGAACGCCAACTCAAACTCCGCAATCAGACGTACCTGAACGCCTACCGCGTCCTGGGGACGCTCGTGATGCTGACGGCGCTTTACGCGTACATCGCCGCCGATTCCGGCACGTGGTGGCTCCCAAAATCCAGCCTGGAACTTCAAGCCGTCTTCTGGGGCATCTGGCTGGTGGCCCTGACCTTACCGACCGCCATCGCCGCCTGGAACGAACCCGACCCGCTCGAGGATTGAGCACTCGAAAGACCGTCCAGCACGCGAGTTTTGCGTCCCCAGGAACACCGTGCTGGACGGTCTTTCCGAGGACGTGCGGTTTTGCCGCGATTTCAGAAACGGTTCGCTAAATTCGGGGGGTACTTCGCCGGAGTTCTTATGGAACGCACCATCCTCTTTCAAAATTCTTTCGTCCGCCTCACCCTCGTGGTGATGGACGAGACGTGGGAAATCGGTCTGAAGATCTGGGGAGACCCGGAACTTCACACCTTCCGGATTCGTTAAGAATCCGGGCTGGGAGCCCACTCCCAGTTTTGAAGACGATGACCGTCGAAGTACCAGCAGCGGCAATCCTTTGGATTGTCGCTGCTTTCGTGCGCAGCCCGTGGGCTGCTCGAACAATCGGAGTCCGGAGGGTTCCTCGAGCCAGACATCAGTTGGGCTTCAGGTTCGGGTCAGCCGAGCGTTTTACAGTCTGGCTCATGAACAAATCAGTCACGCACGACGAAGGTATCCGCAAAGTCGCAGCCCTGATCAAAGGCATCAAGTTCGCCATGATGACCACCATCAGCGAGGACGGCAAGCTCTACTCGCGCCCGATGACGACCCAGGAAATCGAGTTCGACGGCGACGCGTGGTTCTTCACGTCCGACGATTCGGAAAAAGTCCGTGATCTGGCGGATCAACCGCAAGTCAACCTGGCCTACGCCAAACCCGACTCGAGCGCCTACGTGTCCGTCTCCGGCAAGGGCCAAGTCGTGCGCGACCGCGCCAAAATAGAGGAACTCTGGAACCCGATGTTCAAAGCGTACTTCCCGCAGGGCCTGGATGATCCGAAGCTCGCGCTGATCCGCGTCGTCGCAGACAGCGCCGAATACTGGGATTCGCCATCCAGCCCGGTCGTGCGTTTGTTCGGCATGGCCAAGGCCGCGCTGACCGGATCACAGGACGCTCTGGGCGAGAACGAGAAGGTCAGCCTCTCCGGTGCGTCCTCGCGCAGAGGTTGATCGAAAACCCCGGCTCGAGCCTGTAGGGACACGAACACCGTCCGGCACGCGTTGTTAAAACACCGTGCTGGACGGTGTTCTCGAGTTCAGACCTCGAGCCCGTAAATCTCCAGGTAGCGCCGCACGCGATCCGCCAGCGTGGGCAACGGTGCGACCTCGGCGCAAACCCAGTCGGGCGCGTAATTGCGGCAGACCTGCGGGCGCATTTCATAGATCGTGCAAAGGCAATCCGCGCCCAGGTAAACGCAGGTCGCACCCAGAGGTTTCTGGAGGCTCGAGATGTCAGGAGCCGCGCAGCACGCCCCGCAGAGCGTGCAATCCTTGAACCACGCACTCGAGAGCCAGACCTCAGCCACATCCACGCGCCCAGCGTACACTCGAGCCACCATGAAACGAGTTCTGGGACTGCTGATCGCGCTTCTGGCCACCTTCACCATCGCGCAAAACGCGCCTGCTCGAGCCCCTTCCACCCACGCGGACGACTGGTACGCGAACCAGGTTTTTTACCAGGTTTTCGTGCGCTCATTTCAGGATTCCAACGGTGACGGCGTGGGCGACCTGAAAGGCTTGACGGAGCGCCTGGGGTACATCAAGGAACTGGGCGCGACCGCGCTGTGGTTGCTGCCGATCTACCCCAGCCCGAGCTATCACGGTTACGACGTGACGGACTACCAGGGCGTGAACGCGCAGTACGGCACGATGCAGGATTTCGATGCGTTCCTGACGCGCGCCCACGAACTGGGTTTGAAAGTCATCCTGGATTGGGTTCCGAACCACACGAGCGTCCAACACCCGTGGTTCACGGAATCCCAGAACCCGAGCAGCCCGAAGCGCGACTGGTACGTCTGGCGCGATCAGAACCCCGGCTGGGGCCGACCGTGGGGCGCGAAAGACGCGAGCTGGTACGCGTCCAGGCCTGGCGGCGCGGGCTTTTACTACGGCGCGTTCTGGGAAGGCATGCCGGATCTGAACTACCGCAACCCGAGCGTGGTCAGCGCCATGCAGGAGGCCATGCGGTTCTGGTTGCAAAAAGGCGTGGACGGTTTCCGGTTGGACGCGATCAGCTACATCTACGAAACCGATACCGACAACGCACCGCACAACCCGTTGAACCTGACCTGGATGCGCGACACGGCCAGCTTCGTGAAGTCCGTCAAGCCAGACGCGATGCTGGTCGGGGAAGTCTGGGACAAACCCGAGGCCGTCTCAAAATACTTCGTGAACGGCGACGGCGAGGATCTGGGCTTCGATTTCGAGCTGCGCGACGCGATCCGCGCGGCGGTCAACGGCGGCAAACGCGCTCCGTTGGACGCGACCCTGAACCGCGTCACCAGCCTGTACCCGCCGTCGGCGCTGGACGCGATTTTCACCACCAACCACGACATGGTTCGCCCGCAGTATTTCGGCCCGGTGCGTTACCGCATCGCCGCCAGTTTGCTGTTGACGCTGCCCGGCGTGCCGTTCATCTACTACGGCGACGAGATCAGCATGCCCAACGGCCCCAGCAGCGACGACAAGGACAAACGCACCCCCATGCGCTGGGACTCGAGCCCCAAAGCCGGGTTCACCACCGGCACGCCGTGGCAGGCGTTCAGCACGCCGGATGCCGGCATCAACGTCAGCGCGCAGCGCGAGAAACCAGAATCGTTGTGGAACCACTACCGCAACCTGATCCGCTTGCGCCAGTCCATTTCCGCGCTGCGCTCCGGGGGTTTTGAACCCGTGCCCGCCGGGGATCGCATCCTGGCCTTCGTGCGCCGTTTGCGCGATCAGGCCGTGATCGTGGCGCTCAATCTGGATTCGATTGACAGCGCCCGCGTCAGCCTGGATTTGCGCGGCACGTCGCTGGAACACGCGTCCGGCACGGTGCAGGAGTTGACGCTCGACAAGACGCTCACGCCGAAGACGGTGGCGGCCACCAGCTACCCGGTACAGCTCGCGCCGGGCGGGTTGGTGGTGCTGGACATCAGGTAGAAGGCGTTCCAGAGCCTCGAGATGATCCGCGCGTTCAGCCTCGTTCGAGAACATCTTTCGTGGGGGCGCGCTTGATCGCGCCCTGCACCGCACCCAAGTTCGCGTGCGCTTCAGAACACCGTCCAGCACGCGAATCCCTGAATGCGTGCTGGATGGTGTTCTCGCGTTAGGTGCGGATTCGCTCGAGTACGAACCATTCAAAGCTGGGGGCAAGTTCGAACACACCACTGAAGTCGTGATCCTCGACAAGGATACGTCCTGTACTGTACTCGATTCCAAATGGGTTCCCACTACCGTCCCAGCCAATGACGAAAACATTCTGCATCGCCCAACCATCAGGTAATGCAGACTCCGACGCGAATTTTGCATGACTCCGCGCGAGTTCTTCGATGTTGTCAAGTTGGTCTGGGCCGAAAACTCCACCGCCACACATCCGAAGAAGCCAGCGGTAATCTTCTGGAATTGATCCGTAAATCGACTCAAACGCTTCGATATCCTGTTCAGTTGCAGGTAGTTGACGTAGTTCTTCAGGAAGACTTTGGGCATACCTCTGTATCTCTTGCTTTACCTCGTCCTTCACAACCCCAACTGCCTCTTGACCTCATCCAATTCCGCGCGCAATGCACGAACCTCGTTCTCGAGGGCTTCGAGACGGCTGGGGTCAACGCTTGGAGTGCTTGCAGCGGGTACGCTCGAGCCGACGAAATCCGCCTGCATCGCCGCGATGCCTTCCGCACCCATCAGCGTGTGCGCCCAGCGTGCGTCACGCGCACCAGGCAAGCGCTCGAGGCGCACGACGAGCGGCTTGACGGGCCGCGCTGCCAGCGTATTCAGGGTTCTTTAGGGCGTCCTCGAAAACTTTTTGACCCTGCGCGATCAACCAGCCGCGAAAGTAATCGAAACCATCGTCGCTCGCGCCGCCGTTCATGATGTACGCCGCGCCCCACAAGTCCGCGCGGTAAGAGGCGCGGTGAAAGGCCGTGAACAACTTCTGGAATTCCACGATCTCGTCCAGCTCGAGTGGCATCAGGGCGTCCTGAAGCATCTCGAGTTGAGCGTCTGCATCGCCGTCGGATTGATCGTGCGCGGTGTCGATGATCGTCCAGAAGCGCGTTTCATTCATGTTCATGACAGATCCTCCGCATCCACCAACGCGTTGTATTCCTCCGTGTCGAACACGATCTCGCCAGATTCCAAGCCGTCCACGAGGGTCTCGAGCCAGGCCGCGAAATCGGGGAACACCAACTCGCGTTCCATGCTGTCGTGCCACATCGTGATGACCTGACCCACTTTTCCGCCCTTCGCCGGGTCGAGATCGAGGCACAAGTGGTTGCCGCCGCCATCGTGCGTGAACGGAATCCAGCGCGGGTTCCACCAGTCGTCCTTCACGCCCTCGTGCGGTTCGCTCTGGTAGGCATCGAAATCGCCAGCGTCCAGAAGTTCCTTCCAGACATCCCATTGTTCTTTGACGGTCGTGGTGGAAAGCAACTCGCCGTCGTAGAACCTGCGCCTTGGATCGCCTGGTTGACCGTTGCTCAATCGCAAAAACGCGCGGTAATCGTCCGGCAAGCTCGCGCCCAGGTGCTGCTCGAGCGCCGCGATCTGCTGCTCGGTTGCACCGGGTTGAAGCGTCTCGAGGAGTTCGGGTGCGTTTTCCTGAAGCCAGGTTTTCAAACGGTTCCAGAGTTCGTTCATGATTCCCCTCGAAACACCGTCCAGCACGCAAGCTCCAGAATGTGTGCTGAACGGAGTTTTTAGCGACGCACGGTGAATTTCTTAATCCCGAACTGCACGCGGTCGCCGGGGTGCAGCAACGTCGGCGTGTTGACTGCAATCCTGATGTCGTTGACGATCACGCCGTTGGTCGCCCCGAGATCCGTGACGGTCAGGCCGTCCACCGCGACATCCACGACCGCGTGGTGGCTCGAGACGCTCGGTTCGCGCAGCACCAGCGCGTTGTCGTCGGCGCGTCCGAGCGTGACGCGGGCGGGCGCGGCGGGCAATTCGAGGAGTTGATCTCCGACCAGCCGCCAGCGTTCGGGTTGGGTCGGCGCGGGCATGGGCGTGACGGGCGGCGCGGGCTGCGGGGCGGGGCTCGAGACGGGCCTGGGCGCGATGCGCGGTGCCGGGCTCGAGATCGGCGCGGTCACGGCGGGCGCTGATGCGGGTTCCGGCGTCTCGAGTTCGGCGGGCGTCTGGGTGACGGCCTTGCCGCGTTCCTCGAACAAGAATTCCGTCTTGCCGAACCGGATCGTGTCGCCGGAGGCCAGCACCGCGCTGGGCGTGGCGGAACCGTTGATGGTCACGGGTTCGCCCTGATACGCCCACTGACCGCCCGAAAACGCCAGCACGCCCGCCTTGATGGGCAGGTCTTTCTCGCGGTACAAGCCGATGTCGTTGCCGTCCGAGCGCCCGACCGTGACGGACTGTTTGGCCAGAATGTACTGCTTGCCCTCGTAGGGGCCGGTCGTGATGCCCGTCAACCAGGCGGTCTTGAAGGCCTGCTGGGCGAGTTGCACCATCAGCCCGATGGCGAAACCCAGCACGGCGCTCGCCAGCACGCGCGGCAGCGCGCCCGTATCGCCCGCGCCCAGGTTCAGGCCGCTCAAAAGATCGAACGCGAAACCGCCGATGAAGCCGCCCGCGAAGCCGCCCAGCGCGCCGCGCACGCTCTTGGCCCTGGATCGATCCGCCAACCCGAGCATCCAGCCCGCCGAGACGCCCAACAGCGCCCAGCCCCAGGCTCGAGACGGCAGAATCGTGTAAAACCCCTGCCCGACCAGCGCCCCGAGCGCGCCCAGCACCGCCGCGCCCAACGGCACCCAGGCCAGATCGCGCCACCAACGCCCGCGCAAACCCCAGACGTTCTCCGCCACCAACAGCGCCGCGCCCAGGCACAGCGCGACCAGACCGCCCAGCAGGAGCGCATCCGCGATGGCGCTCCCCGCCGTGCCGCCCGTGCGGAACAAGCCCTTGATGGCCTGATCCGCACGCTGGAACGCGACGTTGAAATTGCCCGCCGTGGTCGGAAAGACCAGGTCTCTGGAGCCCGTGACTTGCGCCAGGAAATCCACGTCGGCGTCCTCGGTGCCGATGGCCACGATGCGCGTCCCGGCGTTGCGGATGGTCTGAGCGGCGGCCAGCGTGCGCGGCTTGGCGACCTCTTCGGGTTCAATGTTGGAACCCGGAACGCCGTCGGTGAACAACAGGATCGTGCGCCCGGCGTCGGAAGCGTCCTCTAAGGTGCGGGCGGCGGCCTGCAAGCCCTCGGCCATGTTGGTGGCTCCGGTCGCGTTCAGCCCGTTGATGGCGGTCTTGAGGGCGTTCAAATCCGTGGTCGGCGGGCTCTCCACGCGCGCATCCGTGGCGAAGGACACCAGCCCGATGGACAATTTGCGATCCTGAGCGGCCACGTAGCTGGTGGCGGCGCGTTTGACTTCCGCGATCTTGTCGTTGTCCGCCATGCTGCCGGACGTGTCGATCAGCAAAGCCACGCGTTGCGCGCTGGGCTGCGCCACGGGCACCGGTGCAACAGCCCTGGGCGCGAGCAGCTCGAACAGGATCGCGCCGATCACGGCGGCGATGGCTCCTAGGTAACCGAAGCGCAGGCTCGAGTTTCGGGTGCGGCTCATCGGGAAACCACGTGGC
>CAXTKV010000099.1:0-7265 GCA_964244895.1 uncultured Deinococcales bacterium | reverse complement strand
CGTGGCTCGCACATCGGGCAGTCCGGGGGTCGGTGCGGCGCGAAATCGGAATCATATGTTTCATAACGTACTCGAGGTGTGCAAGGTTCCCAAAATACTCCGCCTCGAGAACGCTCGGTCAGAAAGGGCTGGTCGCAGACCCGCCCTTTCGATATGCTCAAGCGGGATGGTTCTAGCTCGAGGCTCGGGTTGAAAAGACCGTCCCACACACCGATTCTCTATTTCAAAAATCGCGTCCTGGACGGTGTTCCTCGAGCCTGACCGGACGAGCGGAGCGGTTTCTCGGGCGAGAAAGAATGGCATCTTCCTTGACAAGCTGCACGCCGGGATGTCACGCTCTTCTTCGTGCTCGACATTCGTGGCTACTTTTACGCGTATTGGATCGGCTAACGCCGGGTCTTGTCGCGTTTTTTCGCCACACCGACCCGGCCAAGGCCGGGAATTTTTTTGGTTCCAGATTGATGAGGTCTCCATTGGACGCTTTTCTTGATTGCAACCGAACGCTTCAGTGACCGAACCCCGTAAAACATCCCCATAAAACCCAAGGAGACCACCATGCCGCTCGAGAACATCAACGTTGACCGCTTCGAAGCCCTGATCGCGCCGCGCGAACTGAAAAAAGAACTGCCCGCCACCACCAGAGCCCAGGAGACCGTCAACCGTGGCCGCGAGATCGCCCGCAAGATCCTGCGCGGCG
Source organism: uncultured Deinococcales bacterium (assembly GCA_964244895.1). Lineage (GTDB taxonomy): Bacteria > Deinococcota > Deinococci > Deinococcales > JAAFIG01 > CAXTKV01. The sequence continues at coordinate 6,568 of CAXTKV010000099.1, read as the reverse complement.
AGGATTCCAGGTTGCTGGTAATCGCCGGGCCGTGCTCGATTCACGACGAGGCCCTGGCGCTCGATTACGCGGAGCGCCTGGCGCAGTTGGCGCAAAAATACCAGGATGAACTGCTGGTGATGATGCGCGTTTACGTCGACAAGCCGCGCACCACGGTCGGCTGGCGCGGGTACATGGTGGACCCGTTCATGGATTTCACCAACAACTTCCAGGAAGGTTTGCGCCGCACCCGCGACCTGCTGATTCGCGTCAACGAACTGGGTTTGCCCGCCGCGACCGAATGGCTCGATCCGTTCGCACCGCAGTACATTTCCGATCTGGTCGCCTGGGGCGCGATCGGCGCGCGCACCACGGAATCGCAGACGCACCGCACCATGTCTAGCGGCCTGTCCATGCCGATCGGTTTCAAGAACAGCACCGAAGGCAACGTCCAGGTCGGTGTGGACGCGATCCTGGCCTCCTCGAGAGCCCACGTTTTTCTGGGCATCAACGATGACGGCAACGCCGTGCTGGTGCACACCAAGGGCAACCCGGACGGTCATGTGATTTTGCGCGGCGGTCGCAGCGGCAAGAATTTCGGCGCGGAACACGTCAAGCACGCCGCCGACCTGATGCGCGCCGCCAAGTTGCAGCCCAGCCTGCTGGTCGATTGCAGCCACGCCAACAGCGGCTACGACCACCGCGCGCAAGTCATCGCCTGGAACGATATGCTGGAGCAGAAATACGTCCACGGCGGCACGGACGTGGTCGGCATGATGGTCGAAAGCCACATCTTTGAGGGCAAACAGACGATCCCGACGGACGGTTCACCGCTCAAGTACGGCGTCAGCGTCACGGACGCCTGCATCGGCTGGGAGCAGACCGAAGAGTTGTTTGAGCACGCCTTCGAGTTGGCGCAGAAGCGCGCACCCGCGCTCGCCGGGGCGTGAATGCAGGACGGTTTTTCGGGCTCGAGCATCAGCGCGGTTGAGGTTGCGCCCGTCCTCGAGAACACCGTCCTGGACGCAAATCAGTCCGCGTGTCCCGGACGGTGTCCCTGTAAGGTGATCGCGTGACCACGCGATTGGAGCCGATCCTCGGGACAGTCGTGATCGCGGGCGTGGGCTTGATCGGCGGTTCGGTCGCGCTGGGCTTGCGGGAACGCTTCATGGCGCGCGAGGTGATCGGCTTCGATACCGACCCGGAAACGCTCACGACCGCGCTCGGGCTGGGCGTGATCGACGCCGCGCACCTCGAGATCGGCGCGTGGCTGGCGGGGGCTGACCTGGTGATCCTGGCCGCGCCCGTGCGCGCGCTGCCCGACCTGGCCTCGCGCATGGCGAAGTTCGCGGGGCCGGACACGGTCTTCACCGATGTCGGATCGGTCAAAGCGCCCCTGCTGGACGCACTCTCGGGCCTTCCGGCTGAACTCCGCAAGCGATTCGTGGGCGGCCACCCGATGGCCGGATCGGAGCGCGCGGGTGTGCAACACGCCAGCGCGGGATTGCTCGAGAACGCGATCTGGGTGCTGACGCCCACGACCGAAACCGACCCGAGCGCCCTGGAACGCGTCCGACACATGGTCGAGAGCCTGGGCGCGAACCCGGTCGTGCTGCAACCCGACGCGCACGACCGGCTGGTGGCGACCGTCTCGCACCTGCCGTACCTCTCGGCGCTGGCGTTGACGCGGTTGATCGCGCGGCACGAGGACAGGGACGGGCTGGCGCTTCTGGCCGCTGGCGGTTTCCGCGACCTGACGCGCGTGGCCTCCGGCGATGCCCGCATGAGCCGCGACATGGTCGTCGAGAACCGCGCCGCGCTGCGCGAGGCGATCTCGCGCTACCGCGCGGAACTCGAGAACCTGGAAGCCATGCTGGACGCACCCGACACCCTGATGGACGCCGCATTGGAAGGTAAACGCACCCGCGACAGCCTGCCCGTCGTGCGCCGTTCCCTGCTGCCCGCGCTGCACGATCTGGTCGTCGCCATCCCAGACAAACCCGGCGAGTTCGCGCGCATCACGACGCTGGTCGGTGACGCGGGCATCAACATCAAGGACATCGAAGTCCTGGCGATCCGCGATCAGGGCGGCGCGGTGCGGTTGGGATTTGCGGAACTCGAGGAAGCCACGGGCGCGAAAATTGCGCTCGAGAACGCGGGGTACGTGGTTCGCGGTCGCGCGTAAAGACCGTCCAGGACGCGAATTTTGAGGCTCGAGAGAATGCGTGTAGGACGGTGGTCTCGAGAACTCGCTCACGATTTCACGGTCTGTTTATAGCTGTTTAGACTATCATTAAACAATGTCTCAAACGAATTCTAAATTCAAAGAGGGAGATCAGGTGCGCGTAGTGAAAGCCTCGCTTATTAATCGGGAAGACTTAAATGGCTGTTGGGGAAGAGTCATAAAAGTAATAACTCCCGATCAGTACACAGTTAAACTTGATCATGAAGAAGACGAAGAACATTGTTTTCATCAATATCACCTTGAGAAGCCTTCTGCCGCCGAATTGCTACTCCTGGAAGATTGATTTTTTGCTTCTAAGACCTTCTTCGTCTCGAGCGCAATCGCCCATTCCTCGTCGGTGCGCACGACCAATCCCACGGCGGAACCGGGTTTGGTGATGACCGGGCCGTGGTTCTGGTTCGCGTCGGCGTCGAGTTCGAGCCCCAAGAACCCCAAATCCTGGAGCACCATCGCGCGCATGGCCCGGTCGTTCTCGCCGACGCCAGCGGTGAACACGAGCACGTCCAATCCACCCATCGCGGCGGCGTACGCGCCGATGGTCTTGCGGATGCGGTAGGCGTACACGTCCAGGGCGCGCGTGGCCCACTCGTCGCCGGATTCGGCGCTGGCGTGAACGTCGCGCAGGTCGTTCGATCCGGTCAGCCCGATCATGCCTGACTGTTTGTTGAGCGTGTCCAGCGCGGCATCCACGCCTTCTCGTCTGGCGATCTCGAGCGCCACGGCGGGGTCGAGGTCGCCGGAGCGCGTGCCCATGACCAGTCCTTCCAGGGGCGTGAATCCCATCGTCGTGTCGACGCTGATACCGTGCTGCACGGCGCAGGCGCTCGCGCCGTTGCCCAGGTGGAGCGTGACCATCTTCAAGTCCGTAAGCGGCTTGCCGATGATCCGCGCGGCCTCATGCGCGAGGTACTGGTGGGACGTGCCGTGGAATCCGTAGCGTCTGATGCGGTCTTTTTCGTACATGGCTTTGGGAATCGCGTACAGAAAAGCGCGCGGCGGCAGCGTGGCGTGAAAGCCCGTGTCGAACACCGCGACCTGCTCGCGTCCGGGCAGCGCGGCGTGCGCAGCCTCGATGCCCGCGATGTTCGGCGGGTTGTGAAGGGGCGCGAGGTGCGCATTTTCCTCGAGCACCTTCATCACGTCGTCGGTGATCAGGGTCGGCGCGGTCAGGGCTTCGCCGCCGTGGACGACGCGATGGCCGACGGCTTCGACGGTTGAGAAATCCTCGAGCTTCGCAATTTCAGAGAGTCCGGTCGCGTGATCCGGCGCGTGGATCGGCGTGGGCGAACCGTCGGCGCGTTTCAGAGCGGCCTCCGGCGATCCGATGCGCTCGAGCAAGCCTTTGGCCAGCACGGTTTTCGGATCGGTCTGGTAGACGGCGTATTTCAGGCTGGAACTTCCGCAATTGACCACGAGGACGCGCATGGTTCCATTGTGCCCCGAGATCGCTCGAGCGTGTTTTCTTTTGTCCTGCCCTTCTGTCTTGTCCTCCCCTGCCCTGGTAGGGGAGGTGGATCGAGCACAGTTTTTCCGTGCTCGAGACGGAGGGGTCGCAGTTCGCGCACGGCGACCCCTCCGTCATCCGCCGACGCCGGGCGAATGCCACCTCCCCTATTTCATCGGGGAGGACGAACACCGTTCGGGACGCAGTTTTCGAGCATCAGGGAATACCGTCTGGGACGGTGTTCTTTGGGATCGAGATTCCAATTTCGGGCTCTGGGACGCGTGTTATCTTGAGCGCACCAACACGGAGGAATCATGCGAAAGCGTTTTGCAGCAGTGCTCGTCTCGAGCGTCCTGATCGCGTGCGCACCGAGCGCGAACCGGGCGGGCATTCAGGGTGCGTCGAATTCCATTCTCGTGATCCGCGACCAGTACGGCGTGCCGCACATCCGCGCGAGAACCGATCTAGACGCGTTTTTCGCGCAGGGTTACGTGCACGCGCAGGATCGGTTGTGGCAGATGGAACTGAACCGGCGCACGGGCGCGGGCAGGTTGTCGGAAATCCTGGGCAGCGCGGCGTTGGGCAACGATAAGTTCTTGCGCACCTGGGGCTTTTACCGCGCGGCGGAAGCCTCGTACCCGGCCTTGTCGGATCGCGCCAAGGACATCTTGAAGGCGTACACGGCGGGCGTGAATGCGTTCATCAGTCAGGGCAACTGGCCGATCGAGTATTCGCTGGTCGGCGCGAGCCCGGAACCGTGGAAGCCCGCCGATTCGCTGGTCTGGGCGAAAATGCTGTCGTTCAACCTGGGCGGCAACTGGGACGAGGAAGTCGAGAACGCGCAGATCGTGGCGAAAATCGGGCTGGACGGGTTGAACACCATCAAACCGAATCCGCTGCCCGGCACGCCGACGATCGTGCAGCTCGAGGATTACAAGGGACCGCTCAAGCCGGAATTCGAGGGCAGGCCATCCGGCGTGACGCTCGAGAACACCGTGGTGGACGCATTAAAACGCACCGCGCAGATTCAGAAGTCCATTCCGGCGCTCAGTTTCGACCCGCAGATCGGTTCCAACAACTGGGTGATTTCGGGTTCGCGCACCACGACGGGCAAACCGATCCTGGCGAACGATCCGCACCTGGGGTTCAGCGCGCCCAGCCTGTGGTACCTGGCGGATCTGAAGGGGAGTGCGCTCAGCGCCATCGGTGCGACCCTGCCGGGCGTTCCGGGCGTGGTGCTGGGCCGCAACGACCGCATCAGTTGGGGCGCGACCAACGTTTACCCGGACACGCAGGACTTGTTCGTGCTGGACGTGAAAGATGGCGCGTACAAGACGCCTTCCGGGATGCTCAAGCTCGAGGCTCGAGACGAGGTCATCAAGGTCAAGGGCGCTGAGGATGTCAAGCTGACCGTGCGTTCGAGCGCGTACGGGCCGGTGATCTCCGACATCGGCATCACGGGCAAGATCGCGGGTGACGGTCAGGCCGTGGCGTTGCGCTGGACGAGCCTCGAGCCGGGAGACACGACCCTGGACGCGTTCGTGGGTTTCAATTACGCCCGCGACTGGAACGATTTCAAGGACGCCATGCGCGTCTACGTCGGGCCGACGCAATCGTTCGTGTACGCCGACGTGGACGGCAACATCGGGTATTTTGCGCCCGGAAAAATCCCGATCCGCGACTGGGATGGTCGCTTGCCCGCCAGCGCCGCGAAAGGGCAGAACTGGACGGGCTACCGTCCTTTCGACGAACTCCCGAGCGTCCTGAACCCGCGCGAGGGATTCATCGTGACCGCCAACAACAAGGTGCTGCCGCACCAGGCGGCCTGGGAACCGAGCGATTACACGGAATCGTGGCGCGCGCAACGCATCCGAGAATTGATCAACGCCACACCAAAAATCAGCGTGGATGACGTGGCGGCCTTCCAGGCGGACACCGTTTCAATTCCGATCCGGCAACTCGTGCCGGGCTTGCTAGGCTTGACGCCGAAATCGGACGCGGCCAGACGATTGCAGAACGCGGTGCGCGGCTGGAATCCGAACAACCCGCAAGCGACGCTGGACAATTCGGGCGTGACCGCCTTCGCGTTTTACCACCGCGAACTGATCCGCATGCTCGAGGACGAGCTGGGCGCGAAGTATGACAACAACTTCTTGTTCCTGATTCCGGCGTTGCGCGACAACTCGAAATACTGTTTAGATACCCGCAACCCGGCGATCAAATCGTGCGCGGACTGGATGAGTCAATCGCTGGAGAAGGGTGCGGCGGCGCTCGAGGCGCAACTCGGCAGCGATCCGGTCAACTGGCGTTGGCGCAGCATCCACAAGGCGCGCTTCGACGCGACCATCGGCAGCGCACCGATCATCGGCGGGTTTTTGAACCGCGAGATCAGCAACAACGGCACGTACCAGAGCGTCGATGTCGGCGGCTACAACCCGGACACGTTCATCCAGAGTGCCGGGCCGAGCTACCGCGAGATCGTGGACGCGTCCAACATGGACGGTTCGAGGTTCATTCACCCGATGGGTCAGTCCGGCGACCCGTTCAGCCGCCACTACGACGATTTCCTGGAATTGTGGCGCGATGTCAAATACATCCCGATGAGCGCCCAGGAAAAAGATTGGGGCAAGACGGAAACGCTCGAGTTAAAGCCTTAGATTCGTGTTTCCGAGAAGGGCGACCGCTCGGTCGCCCTTTTTTCGTTGCCTCGAGAAGACCGTTCGGGACAGCCTTCTCGAGTCTTTGGGAACGGCGTGCGGGACGGTGTTCCCCGAGGCGAGAAGATCTCGGGGCGAGTCGCACAAAATCTGTGTGGAGCGAACGCCCTCGCAAGGACGCGCAGCAAGCCCCACCTGAGCCGGTTTTTCTCGAGCCTCCAGGCGGAACCCTGACGCGCGAGT
>CAXTKV010000098.1:0-18745 GCA_964244895.1 uncultured Deinococcales bacterium | reverse complement strand
AGGAACGGCCCGACGGTTTCATCCGGGAATTCCAGGGTGATGAACAGGAAGTCGAAGGTGAACATCTGTTCGTGGAGCGCGAGCTTCAGGCCGCGCGCCTCGAGCCGTCCGGTCATGGATTCCACGCCGTCCTCGAGCATCCGCACGCGACGCTGGTAGTACGGGCTGCGCTCGATGGGCGTGTCGGGAATCCTGTACCACTGATCGCGGATGCGGCGCAACGGCCAGGATTCGCGCTGCTGGGGCGTGAGTTGCTCGTATCGGTCGTCGGAGAAACCGATGAAACCGTGCTGCCACTCGTAAGGGTCGCGTCTGCGGCGATGCTCGCTCGTGGCGATGCGAAGGCGCGCGGCGGTCTCGCGCACCACCTCCAGGGCGCGATCCGGGTCGGAAACCCAGTCCAGCGCGGCGCACGCGACCTGAAGATCCATGCCTAGACCAGCCTCGGGATCGGGTCGGTCAGCGCGCCCAGCACCTGCGAGACCACCTTCGGACGCCCGAGCGGGTAGAGGTGAACGCCGGGAACGCCAATCGCCCGCAGATCGTGTACGACGCGAGCGGCCCACTCGATGCCCGCCTTGCGACCGCGCGCCTTCAGGTCGTCAACGAGGGCGTCTGGAACGTGCGTCCATTTCCCCACGCGTTCGGCCATTTCTAAGCTTCGGACGGGAAGCACGCCGTACAGCACGGGAATGTTGGGTTGCACGGTATTGAGGAAGCGCTCCACGGTTTGCGCGTCAAAGACGGGTTGCGTCTGCGCGAAGTGCGCGCCCGCCGCCACTTTTTCCGCGAACCGATCGCGCTCGAGGTTCAAGTCCGGCGCGCCGGGGTTCGCGGCGACGGCGATGGTGAAATCCGTGCCGCCGTCCAGATCACGGCCCGACAGGGATTTCCCGGTGTTCAGGCAGGCGACCACTCGGCCGAGGCTGACCGCCTCCAGCTCGAAAACCCCCTTCGCATCCGGGTGATCGCCGCGCTCCGGCGGGTCGCCGCGCAGGGCCAGGATGTTCCGCACGCCCAGCGCGTGCGCCCCCAGCAACTCGGATTGCACGCCGATGACGTTGCGGTCGCGGCAGGTGAAGTGCGCGATCACCTCGATCCCCGCGCCGTCCTGCACGAGCTTCGCGGCCACGAGCGGCGTCATGCGCAAGTTCGCCTGCGGGCTGTCGGAGATATTGACCGCATCCACGAATCCCCGCACCGCCAGCGCCTCCTCGAGCGTCGGCGTCGGGTCTGAGCCGCGCGGTGGGTCGAGTTCGGCGGTCACGACGAAGACCTTGCCAAATTTGTCGCGCAGCCTCACAGGGAACCGCCGGGTTGTGAGCCGCAAGCCGCGAGCCGCAAGCCCGAGAAGATGCGTCCGGGACGGTTCTCGAGTTTGGGAACACCGTCCAGCACGTATTCTCGAGAATGCGTCTGGGACGGTGTTCCCCGTTTTTCTCCTTTGGACAGCACACTGTACTGTTCTGTCCTTGTGGGAGAAGGTCGGGATGAGGGGGAAAAGGTGTTATCACCTCGCCGCATTCGCCACCCCCAACGCTTTTTGTGCCGTCTCGAGCGCTCGCGTTAAATCGCGTTGCAGGTCGCGCACGTCCTCGAGCCCGACGTTGATGCGGATCATTTCGGGGCTGACCCCGGCGGCGATGCGGGCGGGTTCGGTCAGGCGTCCGTGCGTGGTCGTCCACGGGTGAACGGCCAGCGTGCGGGTGTCGCCCAGGTTGGTGGCTTTGCGGATCAGGCTGAGGGCGCTGTAGAACGCGCTCGCGCCCTCGAGTTTGCCTTCGATGCCGATGGTCAGCACCGCGCCGAAGCCGTTCCTGAGGTACTTGGCGGCGTTGGCGTGCCAGGCGTGCGTTTCCAGGCCGGGGTACGACACCCAGGCGATACCGGGTTGGGTTTGCGCCCACCGCGCCAGTTCCAGCGCGTTCTGGCATTCGCGTTGGACGCGCAGTTGCACGGTTTCTAAGCCCTGGTTGATCTGCCAGGCGCTCTGCGGCGCGAGGGTCAGGCCCATCTGCAACAGGCCCAGGTTGCGGGCGCGTTTCAAAAAGGCGCGATCGCCGAAGCGGTCAATCAGGCTCAGGCCGTCCCGGTCGGGGTCGGTGAAGATCGGGTTGCGCTCCAGGCACGCCCTGAATTCTGGCGTCTCGAGCGCCACGACCGCACCGCCCATGACCGCGCCGTGCCCGGCGGCCCATTTGGTCAGGGAATGCACGCACAGGTGCGCACCGAAATCGAATGGTCGGCACAAGTAACCAACTGCGCCCCAGGTGTTGTCCACGATCAATGGCAGGTGGTGTTCGCGCGCGACGGCGGCGATGGCGCTCAGATCGGGCACGTCCAGCGCGGGGTTGCCAATGATTTCGAGCCAGATGGCGCGCGTGTTCGGTCTGATGGCATCCCGGATCGCGTTCACGTCGTTGGCCACCAGGCTGCTGGTGATCCCGAAGTTCGGCAATACGTTGTTGAACAACCCGACGGAACCCCCGAACAGGCTGGTGGTGGCCACGATGTGATCCCCCGCTCTGGCCAGGGCCGTGATGGTCAGCAGGGATGCGGCCTGCCCGGTCGTGGTCGCGACCGCGCCCGTCGCGCCTTCCAGGGCGCTCAGGCGCTCTTCCAGGGCGGCGGTGGTCGGGTTCTGGATGCGGCTGTAGCTGCGGCCTTCGTTGCTCGAAAACAACTGGGCGGCGTGCTCTAGATCCTCGAATTCCCAGGCGATCACGGGATAGATCGGGGTGCCGACCGGATCGCCGCTGCCGCGCGTCAAGCCCGCGTGCACCGCGTTCGTCTCGAAGGCCAGAGTCTCGAAAGAACTGTCGCTGTCAATCTCGTGGGACATACAAAAAACCCTCCTCGTCTCGAGAAGGGGCGTTCCGTTCCACGATTCCCTTCCCTTATCTGCCCGTGTTCCCACGGCTGGAATGAGCACCGAACGGTTCGGGAGGTGATCTCAGTCAATCAGACGAGAACGCCGCGCACGGTTCGGCGCGTTGGCATTCGCATGTGATTCCCGGTGAGCATCGTCTCTCCGAACCTGGTTGCTGCGGCTTCTTCCCTGTTGGGGTTGCGGGCCAGTCCCTCTGCCGCTCTCGATAAGAGAACCAAGTTGTCAGCCCGTGAAGGCTCAGACGAGTGTAATGAAGGTTGATAGCGCCGTCAAGCTGACTCGAGCGCCCACAACGAGAAGACCGTCCAGAACGCTCCTCTCGAGTATCGCAAAAATACCGTCCAGCACGGTGTTCCCGCTTACACCTCGAACAACGGCCCCGCACTGATCACCTTCAGAATCTTCTGATCGAGCCGCGATACGGCCACATCGTCCGGGTCTTCCAGGCCGTCCCCGTCGTACTCCAAGGCGTACACCCGAATCTCGAGTTGCCGGTGCGTCATGGTGTGACTGACTGTTCCCGCCCATCGTCCGTTCGCCTCGAGCCCGAACCGCTCGAGAAGCCTCGAGCGCGCGGCTTGACCCGGCTGGCGCGCGCCTGAGCTTTCCCCGATGTCTGCGATTTCCTCTATGGGGAAGCCGTGCAGTCCGCCCAGCAAGCCTTTTTTCGGTCGTTGCTCGAGGATGAAGCGCCCGTTTTTTCCCGCCGCGAGCGCCACCGCCCGAATCTCTTTGACGGCTGTGCGGGCTTTCGGGGCTGGCGTGCCAGACACCCGCCCAGCTTCGAGCGCCGCGCAGTGGCTGGAAACGGGACAGGACGTGCAGGACGGGTTCTTCGGCGCACAGACCAGCGCGCCGAGTTCCATCACAGCCTGGTTCCAATCGCCGGGATGGGATTTCTCGAGCAGGCGTTCAGCCTCTGTCCACAACCATTCCTCGGTCGGGTTCGGCTCGAGCAGCACGCGCGCCAGCACGCGCCGGACGTTGCCGTCCACGACGGGCAGGGGTTGCGCAAACGCGATGCTCAGAACCGCGCCCGCCGTGTAGCGCCCGACGCCGGGAAGCTCGAGCAAGCCCGAGAGTGTGCGTGGAAAGCCGTCCGCGGCGATCCGTTGCGCCGCGAGGTGCAAGTTGCGCGCCCGAGCGTAATATCCTGCGCCTTCCCAGGCTTTCAGCACGGCCTCCACGGGTGCGCTCGCCAGGTCTTCCACGGTCGGGAATGCCGTCAGGAACCGCGCGTAGTATTCCAGCCCGCGCGAAACCTGCGTCTGTTGCAGCAGGACTTCGCTCAGGAGAATCCGGTACGGATCGCGCGTCTCGCGCCACGGCAGCTCGCGTTTATTTCGCCTGAACCACGCCAGAAGGTCGTGTTGGAAGCCCCAAAGATCGCGCACGGCAGGAGCTTATCCCAGAGCCATGCTCGAGAACACCGTCCCACACACGAACCCGAGAATGCGTGTGGGGGCGCGAACAGCCCGATAGGTGCCATCCCGTGAGCAAGAAGCGCGAACAGCCCGATAGCGATCCTGCCCGTCAGCGCCGCAAGCCCGTCAGGTGCTATCTGTAGCGGCAAGAAGGTGCATGCTCAGGATCAAGAAGGTGCTCTTCCGTGAGCGAGAATGGTGTTTTAGGCTCATAAGCTTCTGAACGCCTCTTGCCAGTACGGTTTCTTCAACCGCTCGCCCGTCACACGCACGTTCTCATCGAGCTGTACGTTCAGCACGGGATGCTCAATCCCGTCCGGGAAGTGCGTGTCCACCAGATCCGCGATGATCGCGTCGAACCAAGCGCGACCCTTACCGTGCCAGCCGCCCACCTCGAAGCTGCGGGCCTCGCCGTCGAAGTCCGGGCCGATGTGATAAAGCTCGTGCACCAGCGTTTCCAGCCGTTCGCGCGGCGTCATGCCCCAGAAGCGCGGCCAGGCAAAAGACAGGATGTAGCGCGCCTCTACGCCGCCGGGTGTGAACACGCTGGTCAGCCGATACCAGCGCCGTCCGCGACGTTTCATGGCGCTCGGCAGGGGATAGCAGCGCGCGAAGGTGAAGACCCGCGATGCCTCGCGCGAGTGGAAGAGCGTGAAATGAACCGCCTCCAGTTTGACGTGCGCCAGGTCGGGCATGTAATAGCAGACTTCGCGCGCGACCTCGCGCAACCCATCCGTCAGGTTGAGCGGCGGCTCGAGCGCGGTGGTCCGCGTCGCGCTGGCCTGGACGGTGCGTTTCGGCACGGCGATCAGCTTCGGCCCGCCCGTCTTCGGGGTTGCGCGTCTGTTCTTCGGTTTTCTCGTGCTTTTCGGCACCGACTGAGCTTAGCGACCCGATCGGGTGGGCTCAATCCGCCAATGGGCTGATGTGAGATGGACGGTCTGGGTTTCGAGCGCTGGGTTCTGCGCGAAAGGCGGAGCGTTCAAGAGGCCGTAGGATGCTCGAGTGACACCGGGAACACCGTCCTGGACGCATCTTTGCAATCCGCGAGAACGCCGTGCTGGACGGCGTTCCCAGACAACTCCTGACCACTTCCCGCTTCAGTACACGCGCCGCACGACCTCGAGCGATTGCCCGGCCAGCCAGTCCGCGACCGCACCGACGGCGGCCTTGACGCCCGTGGTGATCAACGGCGATCCGAACGGTTCGAGGCCGACCACGACCTCGCCATCGTCGCGCCTCAGGGCGGCGATCAGGATTTCCTGGGTCAGTTTTTCTTCCTCGATTCGCGCCAGCACGACGATTCTGGATTCCGTCAGGTAGCGCTCCAGGAGGATCACCGTGTACGTGGAGCCGTGAACGACGGTCTTCTCGAGGTCGGTTTGGGGTAAAACACCGCGCAGCACGGCGTGGGGCATCTCGTGAACCTCCAGTGGTGGGAAGGCTTGCGCTGATTCGGCGCGCTTGCGGAAGCGCGCGTGAAAGATCGGCAGGCTCATGTCGCGCCATTTGAGCGCGTACTTGGTTTCCAGCGCGGCGGGCGGCGGTTCGGGCTGGGTCACGTCGTACAGGCCGGTGGCGGTCGCGTTGAGAACGCCGAACTCGAAATAACCGGGGTGATCGGTGGTCAGCCACAACTCGCCGCGTTCCACCAGGCGCGTCGAGAGCATCTCGAAAAAACTGGCCTGAAGCAAGCGGGCGTCCTCGTGGCGGGCTTTCGGCCACGGGTCGGGAAAATTCACGTACACGCGCGCGAGGCCGCGAACTGGAACGATGTTTCGCACCACGAATTCTGCGGCCAGGCGGCTCAGGATCGCGTTGTCGATCCCCGCCTGACGCAACCTGGAACGCGCCTTGAGGACGCTGACCCCGGAAATTTCCACGCCCAGGTAATTGGCGTTTTCTTCGGATGCGCGCTGCATCGTCCAGAAGCGCCCATCGCCGAAGCCGACTTCCAGATGCCACGCGCCGGACGGGTTTGCCGGGTACAGCCGGTCCACACGGTCGGGGTAGAAAAAATCGTTCAGGCGGTGGTACGCGACATCGGGCACCGCGAGAGTATAGCGAACCGGGCGTTTACGGTTCTCGAAGACGCGGTTGATCGCGGTCATCCGTCACGCCGAACGCGGCCAGGATCGCGCGCGGCGCAGCCCGAGGCCGCAAGCGTACCGGATCGACCCAGACCCAATCCGTGTCAATCTCGACCAGCAGCGTGCCATTCAGCGCCAGCCTGACCTCGTTGTGCCGCGCTGCCCGAGGCCCGTTGGCGACCGTGATCTGCGTGGAAAGCACCAGCTGGTCGCCCAGGCTCGCGCCCCGGTGGTACTGAATTACGTGCTTGCGGGCCACGGGAACCGCGCCGTTGGCTCGCATTCCTTCCAGGCCCATTCCGATCTGGATGGCGTGGGCGCGCGTCAATTCCTCGACGTAACGTAGGTAGACGGTGTTGTTGACGTGCCCCAGCTCGTCTATATCGGCTTCGTTGACCGTGATGGTCAGCGCGAACCGCGATCTCGGATCGGTGAAACCCATGCCTGGAGCTTACCGGGAGACGCGTTTTTGCGGGCGTCACCTCGAGAAGAACACTGGTTTAGGATTGCTCGAATTTTGAGAGTACCGTCCAGCACGCCTATTCTCGAGTATTTAGAGGCGCTGTGCTGGACGGTACTCTCCGCCGACGGCGGAAACGGCGATCTCGAGGTTTGGCGCGCGATGACTTCGGCTCGGGGCTGGACTTGAGGGAACGGGCTCGTCCTGCTACACTCTTCAGGCGGTTCTCGGGGCGATCCCTCGAGCCCGCAAGTCCGGCGCGGCCCCATCGACTAGCGGTTAGGTCATCGCCCTTTCAAGGCGACGACACGGGTTCGAATCCCGTTGGGGTCACCACAAAAAAGCGTGTGCTACACACGCCAAACGCAACCCCCTCGAGCGTCAATCAGGCTCGAGGGGGTTGCGTTTGGGTTCGCCCTCTGGACTCGATAGCGCTCCAGCGGGCGGCGAGTCGCTTGAAACTGCAAACCATGTTGATCACTCCGTGGCCGGATTGGTTCCCCTTTCACGGTTTGTACGGACGGCCAGGTCGGGAATGACCAGGAGAAAACCGAGTAATCAACTACTCTGCTAGCAGGATGCTTTTTGTCCACCAATCGACTTTAGACGGGGGAATCACATCGACATGTCGATCTCGTTCAGCACGGTAGACACGCTCTCTGGGGAACTCGAGGAGCGGGGACTCGAGCCGCTCGGTCACACGGGCCGCTTGGTGCAACTGGTCGAATCCATCGGCCAGATGCTTCGACTGGGCGAGGATTCCCTGGTGGCGCTCACCCACGCAGCGCTGTTGCACGATATCGGAAAACTCGTGTTGCCTGAGCGGCTGATCCTCAAAACTGGACCCTTGAACCGCGACGAGTGGACGATCATCCGCACCCACCCGAGGTGGAGCTTCGAGCTGGCTCGAGCGATTCCAGGTGTTCACCCACGGGCGCTCGGAGCCGTGCTGCACCACCACGAACGCTGGGACGGCAGCGGTTACCCGCAAGCCGTGAGCGGCGAACAGATTCCGATCGAAGCGCGAGTTCTGGCCGTGTGCGATGTCTACGACACCCTGCTTTCCAAACGGCCCTACGGGAAACCGTGGAACGCCCAGGCGGTGCTCGAAGAGCTTTCCGTGGCGCGCGGTAGACACTTCGATCCGACCGTGGTGGACGTGTTCTTCGAGCGCGCCCTCGGCAAGCTGACCCTGGTGAATTGATGGACATTGACACGTCACCCAGCGGAATCATCCTTCCCGAGACGTATCCTTCTCGTTCGCCGTCCTCTGAGCGGGCATCGGGGCGCGCCGCGTTGGGGAAAGCATCGGGGCTGTTGATCACGACGGTCGCGGTGAGCGCTATAAATTACGCCAACACGCTGATCCTGGCGCGTTTGCTGGTGCCCGCCGAATACGGTGCTTACACGACCTTCACCGCCGTGTTCATGGCGCTCACGCTATTGCCGGTGACATTGCAGCAGCTCGAGGCCCGGCGAGTGGCGATGCATGCGGGCGAGGTCGGGTTGGATCTTCGTCCAGTCGTACGCTCGAGCCTGCCGCTCGCGGCGTTGATCCTTATCGGCGCGCTCTGGCTCGCGCCTCTGTTGCAGCTGCCGGGCTGGTGGTTGATCGCGCTCGGTCTCGGTACGCCCGTGTACGCCCTGCTGGGCGCATTGCGCGGTGCGGCTCAGGGCAAGCTGCGGATGTCTGCCCTCGGGATCAACTGGTTGCTCGAGCACGGTACAAAAATTGGCCTGACGGCCCTGCTCTGGCAATTCCTGGGCGGTCTCAACGCCGCCGTGGTCGGGGTGGTTGGCGGGGTTTTCGTCGGTGTGCTAGCGCTTTGGCCGTGGCGCGCTGCGCGGGTCGTGTGGGATCGCGATTCGGGCAGCGCGGGTTTCGCGCGCGATGCGCTGAGCGTTCAGGTGGCGCAGGCCGTGATCGGGCAGAGCGACATCGTGATGGCTCGGGTGTTCCTGCCACCGACCGAAGCGGGGGTCTATGCGCTGATCGGGATGATCGGTCGCGCGGTCGGTTTCGTGTCGGTCGCGGTCAACACGGCATTCTTCCCGCTCGTCGCGCGATACGCGCCGGGGCTTCAGCCCCAGATGGAGGCCGCAGAAAAACCGTGGCCGAACCGGGAAGACCGTCCTGCACGCAAATTAATCTTTCCGTCCTGGACGGTGTTCTCGAGCATCAATCCCGAACCCGCACCGGGCGAGATGCGGCTGGCCTGGATGGCGATTGGCCTCGTCGCGCTGGCCGGGGGCGCCCTGAGCCTCGCATGCGCGCTCGGAGCGGGGATGATTCCGGCAATCTTCGGGGCTCATTACGCGGCGGGTGTCGCCTGGCTCGCGCCTTACGCCCTGACGGCGACGCTGTACGCCATCTCGAGCGCGGTCACGAACCACCAGATGGCGCTCGGTGCGCGCGGTGCGGTGGTCTTGCCCGCGATCGGAGCCGCCGCGCAGGTCGGGTTGCTTTTCGGGTTTCACTCCTCGGGATTTCAACTGGTGGTCGTGCAGATGGTGGTCATGGGCGCACTCGCGCTTTCGTTGCTCGCTTGGACGGTCGCGCGTGCGCGCCAGAAAGGAAATAAACATGTCATACGAGGCTTTTGAACGTTGGCGGTGCGAGCGCGTGGTTTCGCCGACGCTCTCGATCGTCATTCCGGCGTACAACGAGGGCGAACGGATTCTGCCGACGCTCGGTGCGTTCGCCGTGATCGTCTCCAAGATTGCACCGGACTGGGAGCTGATCGTCTCCGACGATGGCAGCCGCGACCTGACCTCCGATCTGGTCGAGACGCTCGGTTGGGTCAACCTGAGGGTGTTGCGCCACGCGAACACCGGCAAGGGCGGCGCGGTGCAGCGCGGCGTGCTGGCGGCGACGGGACAGATGATCCTCTTCGCGGATGCCGACAACAGCACACCCATCGAAGAACTTTCTCGTCTGATCGCGGCGCTCGAAGCGGGCAACGATGTCGCCATCGGATCGCGCGCGGCCATCGGTGCGACCGAGGAGAACAAGTCCATCGTGCGAAAGCTCGGTTCGGCCTTCCTGCGCAGCCTGGCTCGCGCCTTCACGGGCCTCAAAACCCGCGACACCCAGTGCGGCTTCAAGCTCTTCCAGCGCGAGGCCGCGCTGCGGCTTTTCACCGCGCAGCGCGCGATGGGTTTCTCGTTCGACCTCGAGATTCTGTACCTGGCTCGCAAATTCGGTTATCGCGTCATTGAAGTTCCCGTGCGCTGGTTCGATGCGCCCGGCAGCAAGGTCGATGCCGTGCGCGACGGTCTGCGCTTTATCCGGGATCTTTGCAAACTGATCCTCAACGATCTCGGCGGTCACTACCGCAAGACAGGAGGTTTGAATGCACCTGGCCATCATCAGCGCCTGCCCGCCGAGTCGGCGGACGCTCACTGAGTACGGAGAACACCTCGTGCGCGCCATCGCCTCGAAGCCCGAAGTCTCGCACCTGAGCGTCATCTGCGACGTGACGGACGGGGTTGAACTCGAGTGGCCAGCCAACGTCAGCCTTCACCGAACCTGGGGCTTCAACGATCCGTCGAACGCGTGGCGCATCGCGCGGCGACTCGAGGCATTGCGCCCGGACGGCGCGATCTTCAATCTTCAATTCGCATCCTTCGGCGACCGACGCGTCCCCGCTGCGCTCGGCCTGCTCGCGCCGGGGCTGGTGCGCTGGCGCGGGATTCCGACCATCACGCTGTTGCACAACATCATGGAGACCGTCGATCTCGAGCGCGCGGGCTTCGGCGGGAACGCGCTGGCTGAGCGCATCACGCGGCTGGCGGGGCGCGCCTTCACCAGGGCGCTCCTGGCGAGCGATCTGGTGGCGACCACGATGCCGCGCTACGTCGATCTGTTGCGCGACCAGTACGCGGCAAAAAACGTGTTCCTGGCTCCGCACGGAGCCTTTCACGCCAGCGAAGCGCCGCCCGTGCCGTCGGGTCGGGTGGTCATGACTTTCGGCAAGTTTGGAACCTACAAGACCGTCGAACCGCTGCTCGAGGCCCACGCCCGCCTGCTGGCGCGCGACCCGGATGTTCGCCTGGTGATCGCGGGCGGAGACTCACCGAACGCGCAGGGCTACCTGGAAAACGCGCGCGCCAACTACGCGCACCTGCCGAACGTGACCTTCACCGGGTACGTTCCCGAAGACAAGGTTCCGGAGGTTTTCCGCGATTGCACCGTGGTCGCCTTCCCGTACAACAGCACGACCGGCTCGAGCGGCGTCCTGCACCAGGCCGGACAGTACGCCCGCGCTGCGGTGATGCCGCGCATCGGTGATCTGGCCGACCTGATCGAAGACGAAGGCTACCGCGCCGAATTCTTCGCGCCCAACGACCCCGAAAGCCTGGCAGACGCCCTCTGGCGGGTTCTCGAGACGCCCGAGCGCGCCCTCGAACTCGGTCTGGCGAACCACGCCGCCGCGAGCGGTTTGCTGCTCGAGGACGTGGCGGACTGGTACGTCCTTCACCTCGAGCGTTTGAAACTCGGGCGAGAAACCAGGGTTCGCCAGCACTCTTTTTGAGGGTACCCGTAGACCTTCGAGCCGACGAACCATTGTGCGTTCGACCCACGAACTGCTCCACCGAGAGGCTGCCCATGGAGATCACACTTTCTGAATTGCTCACGGAAACCGTTTTCACCCTGCGCGGGCGCTTCGATGCGCACGAGACGCCGCGATTCAAAAAGGTCACGAGCGCCCCGAAACGCAACGTTCGGGTCGACCTCGAGGAAGTCCTGTTCATCGATTCGAGCGCGCTCGCCGCGCTGATCGGGCTGTACAGGCGCTGCCGCGAAGCGGGGCACGAGTTGCTGATCATGAATATCCAGGACCCTGTCCGGTTGATCCTGGAAATCACGCAACTCGACCGCGTCCTGCCCGTGGAGTTCAAAGCCGTGGCGAAAAAATGACGCCCGTGCCGCACCCTTCGCGGCCCCTCCAGCCAGGCATTTTCGATCCGGGCGGTAGCGAACTGCGTTCGATGGCCGCCGCACTCGCCGAGAGCTACGACCAGATCGTGTTCCTCGAGCGCGCGGTGGGACTG
Organism: uncultured Deinococcales bacterium; assembly: GCA_964244895.1. Classification (GTDB taxonomy): domain Bacteria; phylum Deinococcota; class Deinococci; order Deinococcales; family JAAFIG01; genus CAXTKV01. The sequence goes on along the minus strand of CAXTKV010000098.1, from coordinate 6,826 downwards.
ACCGTCGGGTTGCGGCATCCGGTGGAATGCCTGGAGGTGCTCGAGGAAGCGCGCTCGACCATGGGGGCGCTGGGTGCGGCCATCAGCGTCTGTGGGGCGTGGCTGGATATCGTCCCGGACTGGTTGCGCGACCAACCCCGACCGGATCGGCCCCAGCTTTCGGTGGCGCACGCGGCGTTCAACGAAGGCCCGTCGAGCGTGCTTTTCGTGCCGTTCGAGGGATCCTTCGGTGAAGGATGGACGGCCTTCTGGGATCGTCCGGGCGGCTTCGGTGCGGCGGAGGTGCGGCTCGCCCAGACGCTCGGGCGGCTGGTCTCGAGTGCGCTCGAGGCGAGCGCAGCGCGCGCCCGGCAAGCCCGCCTGGAGCGTCAGGCGCACGAGCGCGAACTCGCCAACGACCTCTGGCGCGAGATCATGCTGGATCGTCCCGCGGCCCTGCCCGGCTACGTCTGGAGTGCCCACTACGAGCCCGCCCGCAGCGTCGGGGGAGATTTCTACGTGCTGGCGGACGATTGGTTGCTGCTGGGTGACATCAGCGGCAAGGGCATGCCCGCCGCCGTGTTCGCCTGCATGTTCGCCGCCGCCGCTCCGCTCGCGGCCCGAGAAAAAGACGTTCCAGCCGCGTTTGATCGCGCGCTCGGGGGCGATCTGGAGCGCGCTGGGATGTTCTGCACGCTCTTCGGGGCGCAGTTGCTGGCGGATGGGCGCTTGCGGTATTTCAATCTCGGTCACCCGCCCGCGTTCGTGCGGCGCGCGCGCGATGGTCGCCTCGAAGCCTTGTCTTCGACCGCCCCGCCGCTCGGAGCCTCGAGCGGCGATGCGTACCTGGTGCGCGAGGTGATGCTCGAGCCGGGCGATCTCGTGTTCGCCTATTCGGATGGCGTGACCGAGGCGCGCCAGGAGACGCTCGAGCACTTCGAGTTGTTCGGACCCGAGCGTCTCGAGGCCGCGCTCGAGCGGGTTGACACGCCCGAATCGGCGCTCGAGTCCGTTCGCCGGGCGCTCGACTTGTGGTCCGTGGACGATGACCTGTGCGCGGTCGCGGTGCTGTACCGACCGGAGGAGCGATGATCGAAGTCCACCTTTGCCTGCCACCCGAAACCGAGTCCCTCGGAGCCCTCGGCGAGTTCATCGGACGGTTGCAGATCGAGACGCACAACCCGATCCTGATCGAACTGGCCGTCAACGAACTGTTCGTGAACTCGATCCGCCACGGTCGAGCGGGTCGCTGCACCATCACCTACCAGAAAGACGACGCGGCCTGGCGTCTGATCTTCAGCGATGACGGTCGGGTTTTCAACCCACTCGAGGGCGACCTGAAGCCCCTGGGCGAGCTTCGAAGCGGCGGTTACGGTTTGCACCTGATCCGCAGCCTCGCCAAACACGGCCAGATCAGCCACCGCCGCGAGAACGGCTGGAACCACACCGAATTGCGCTTCGCGTCCGAAACCGGAACCGACACTCAATCCGATCGAAGCACCGATCACGCCACGAGGTCATCATGAACACGAGGTCATCATGAACACGCGCGTCGAACAACCCCGCCCGTTTACCACGCATTTCACGCTCGAAGGGCGTCTGGATGCCCACCACGCCGCGCAGTTGCGCCGCACCCTGTTGCTGCTTCACAACGAAGCCCGCCGGGTGTTCATCACCATGAGCGCGGTCGAGTTCATGGATTCCTCCGGCCTGGCCGCGATCATCTCCGGCCTCAAAGCCGCCCGCCAAACCGGAGGTGAATTCGGCCTGATCGCGCCGAGCGAGAGCGTGCGGCGCGTGCTGGCCTACACCCTGCTCGACCGCGTGGTGCCGATTCACGAATCGCTCGAGGCGGCTTTCGCCGATCCGGTCGGCATGTGAGTGTGCTGGTCGTGGAGGACGAGCCGAGCATCCGCTACCTGCTTCAGTTGCTGCTCGAGTCGAACGGCTTCGCCCCTCGGCTCGCGCAGAGCGCGGAGGAAGGTCTGGAGCAATTCGACCGCGAGGTCGAACTCGTGATCTGCGACCTCGGCTTGCCTGGGCGCGATGGGTACTGGTTGATCGAACGGCTTCGGGCGCTCTCGAGCGTCCCGATCATCGTCGTGACCGCCCACGGTGAGTTCCGCGACGAGGTGACGGCCCGCGCGCTGGGCGCGAACGATTTTTTGACGAAACCCTTCTCTCGGGTTCAGCTTCTCGGCGCGGTCAACGCGCAGCTCGCTGCGGCTGGAACCTGACCTCGGGCCGTGTTGACCCCGTCGCCGATCCCATCGTGTCCCGTGTGCCTCGTCGCTCTCGGGAACACCGTCCAGCACGCAAATTTTGAAACGCGTGCTGGACGGTGTTCCTGCGCGCAGACCGGCCTGAATTGGGGTGCGGGGTGATTCTCAGACGGCGCGCGCGACGCCTGGAAACGGATGCGCTCGAGCTTCCAGCGAACCCCACCGTGCCGCCGGAGCGCGATGGGCTGTGGTTGCTGGCCATCGCCCTGGCGCTGGCGCTGCTGTTTCACGGCGTGCTGCTCGCCAACCAGAGCTACGTGCGCACCTACGACGCGCTGATTCACGTCTTCTTCGGCGCGCACTACGCGCAGAGCTGGTTCGACCCGTGGGAACCGCGCTGGTACACGGGTTTCTCGACCGTCTCCTATCCGCCCTTATCGCACCAGTTGATCGCGGTGCTGTCCAAGGCCGTCGGATTGAAGACCGCCTTCGGGTTGACGCAACTCGGCGCGATCCTGTCGTTGACCGTCGGGCTGTACCGATTCTCGCGGTTGCTCGCACCGCCGCGAGCGGCGGGCTACGCCGCGATCGCCCTGGTGCTCTCGAGCTCGATCGCCGAGACTGTTCACGTCTTCGGGCAATTGCCGACGACGCTCTCGTTGGGGTTCTTACTGAACGGCATCCCGTTCGCCTTCGCGTACCTCAGAACCGGCGAGAAGGTCTCACTGACCCGCGCGGTCGCCTTCATGAGCGCCACGACCGCCGCGCACCACGTCACGACCCTGTTCGGTAGCGTCTTCTTCACCGCTCCGGTGATCGCGCTGGCACTCCTTCAGGCGTTCCGTTCGCCGCGCCCGTTTGAGCCGAGCGGTGAGGGCCTGATCGCGCGATCAAAGCGCCGCCTCTACCGACTCGCGCCGCGCGCCTACCGGGCGGGACTGGTCGTGAGCCTGACGGTCTTCTCGCTGGTGCTGGTGGTTTTCCCGTATTGGTACTGGAGCCGCACCGACCCGATCCTTCAGGTCAGCATCCCCCACGCCAGCCGCGACAGCTTCATCAAGAACACCGCCGCCGGACTGATGTTCTTCGTGATCCCGTGGGCCAGCACGATCTGGTTCGCCCCTTACGCTGGCTACAAGGGGCTGTTGACGTGGCGCTGGCCGGTGGCCCTGAGCCTGCTGACGCTGTTCGTACTCGGCACGGGCGGCACGACGCCGATCCCGAAAATGCTCTTGCGCGGCGCTTTTGACATCCTGACGCTCGACCGGTTCACCTTCTGGGGTACGATCCTGATTTTGCCGTTCGCGGGCATGGGGCTCGAGAGCCTCGGTCACGGGCGCGCGCGGGCCTGGTTCGAGGCGAACCTGGGGCGGCGCGTGCGGCTGGCCGGATTGGGTCTCCTGGTCGTGAGCTTCGTCAGTTTGGCGGTCTGGGTGTCTACCCTGACGCGCTACAGGCCGTTCCAGCCGGAACCGATCGACGTTTCCCCGATCGTCAGCTTCATCGACAAGGACGAACACTACCGCTACCGCTACCTGACGCTCGGCTTCGGCGATCAGATGGCCTGGCTCTCGGCGAACACGCGGGCCTTGACGCCGGACGGCAACTACCACTCGGCGCGGCGCTTGATTGAACTGACGACCACGCCCGTAGAGCGCCTGGATGGTGCGAAGTACACGGGTGTGCCCGGCATCGGCAGCCTCGATCAATTCCTGTCCACGCCGGAAAAATACAACCTGAAATTCGTCTTCTCGAACGATGCGTTTTACGATCCGTTGCTCTACTTTTCCGGCTGGCACCGCGTCAACCGCCTCGAGAACGGGATCGTCGTCTGGGAGCGCGAGGACATCCCGCCATTGCCCGAACGCCTACCGCGCAAAAGCCTGCCGATCTACCAGCGCGCGATGTGGGGCGTGCTGCCACCGCTAGCGCTGATCCTGGCGCTCTCGAGCCTCGGACTGCGCAGGCGCGCGCCCCGGCGACGGCGCTGGCAGCGATGGGGTTTCGGGGCGCGCTTGCTCGAACTGCTCCGCGAGGACGCCCTGCCGGAGGTTCCAGCCAGCCCCTGGCAGCCGTGGCGCGGCCTCTTGCGCCCCCTGGAGCGCGTGCTGAACTTTCGGCGGCGCGCGGCGCGGTCCCGGTGGGTTCGCGTGATTTCGATTGGACTGGTCTTGATCGGCGCGTTCGTCTCCATCGGCCTTCACCTCCGCGCGCCGGATAAACCCGAGGCGACGGTTCTGGCCTACTGGGACGACGTGGACTTCAAGCGCTTCGACAGGGCATTCACGCGCCTCTCGCCGCAGGGTGGCCTGACGCTCGAGCGTCACCTGCTGGATCTTTCGGTTCAGGGCGGGCTGCGCAGCGGCTACGCCAAGCTGGATCGGATTGAACCGCGCGTGATCGCGCGCGAGGGCGACGAAAACCGCCCCCGCGTCGGTGACCGCGCGCTCGTGCGGACGCGACTGACCTGGGTCACGAGCCTCGAGCGCATCCCCGAGGAAGTCACCCAGCAACTCGAGCGCACCGCCCAGGGCTGGCGCATCCTGACGTGGCCGCTCGTCCGGACGCGCCCGCGGGATCGGCTGACCGAGGAACCCAACGTCTCGTATTACCGCGCGCCGCGCCGTTTGACCACCGACGCGACGGCGGCGGGCGACGTGCTGGATCGTCCACGGTTGGCGGTGATTTCCGCGCGCCTCGTGCGCCGCGCGGCCCTGCCCGCCGACCCCACCGAGTTCGACGCTTCCGGCAAACCGATCACGGTTCTGACGGGCTGGCGCTACAGCGTCGTCGGTGAACTCGAGAACGTCGATGCCCGACCCGCCGACGTGACCGTGACCGCGATCCTGCGCGACAGGGCTGGCGCGCGGCTGGCTCAGAACAACGTCGGCCCGCTGATGATCCACAAGCTCCTGCCCGGCGAGCGCACGCCCTTCCGGGTCGATTTCACCGGGCCGGATGTTCCAAAAGAACCGCTGGCCGTCGAGGACTTCGAGGTTTTCGCCAAGGCGGTCGTCACCAGCCGCGACCTCTCGCGTTCGATCATCGCCTGGGTGCGCCCGGATGGCTCGAAGCTGGACGGCCCGAAGCTGAACGGTCTGGCCGCCAACGTCGGGACGAGCGAGGTGCTGATCCCGCGCGCGCTCGTGAGCCTTTTCGATGCCAAGGGTCTGGCCTGGGTCGATTCGGATTACCTGCTCGCCTCGATCCCGCCGCGCGACCACCAGGCGTTCAGTCTCGAGGCGAGGTTGCCAAAAGCGTACGAGATCGCTTTGTTTCGCAAACCGCCGCCCCGCGATGAGCGCGCCTTCGACGGCGAACGCCAGACCAGCAGCGCGAGTGAGGCTGCGCCTTTGAAGGCGGCGGGGCTCGAGAAGTACTTGATTCAGTTCCAGGGTTTCGAGGCATCACCGTGAAATTCCTCAGCCGCAGAGCGCTATCGGTCGGTGTGGTGTTGCTTGCGCTGAGCGCGCTCGCGCTTCGCGCCCGGCCAGCCCCGGAGCGCGCCGAATTGCAACGTCGTCCCGCCCTGAGCGTCAGCGCGACGCCCGAGCGCGTGCGCTTCGCCTTGCGCGACCCGCGAGGCATACCATTTGCAGAGGGCGTGTCGGTGCGCGCCGTGCTGACTACGCCGTCCGGGCCGATCAGCGTGGAGGTGACCACGACCAGCGAGCGCGCATTGACGCTCGAGATTCCCTACGTTCGCGCTGGACTGGTCGTGTACCGGGTCACGGCGGGCCGCTACGCCTTCGAGGGTAAGCTCGAACGCCAGCCGCTCGAGCCGGTCACGCCACTCGCGCTCAAGCTCGGCGCTCGGGCGGTGCGCGTGGCGGGTGACCGGAACCCGGCGCTCGTGCTGCACCCGCTCGACCGCTTCGGCAACGTCAGCGCCAAGGACGTGCGGGTGCGCGCGATCTACCCGGATTCCGGTACGTGGAGCACCACGATGCGCGTCGAGCACCTCGTCGCCTGGTCGTACATTCCCGCCCGCCAGCGCACGGGCATCCTCAAGGTCAGCGCCACCAGCCTTCAGGCCAGAGGCGAGCGCGCCGAGACCGATCTGCTGCCCGGCCCCGTCGCCAGCGCGCAGCTCGTCGCCCCCGTCTCGAGCGCCCCGAGCGGCCCGCGCGAGGCCTGGCGCATCGAACTGCGGGACGCGCGCGACGAGCTGGGCAATCCCGCCATCGACGGCACCGCCGTGCGCTTGGCGGCGCAAACTGTGGGCGGACGGGGCGACCCGTACCGCCTCTTCGCCGTCCGCCCGTTGGTGCGCGCCACCGCCAGCCTGACGTTGCCCGCGCTCGTGCCGAAGGGCGCTTATCGCCTCAACGCGCACGCCGATACGTTCGCTTCGTCCCCTGCAGCTCTGCGCGCGACCCAACCGCTCTCCCTCTCGAGCCTGCCCGCCAGGATCGTGGCTGGTTCTCACCCCAGCGTGGCCGTCGGCCCCGTGGCCGACCGGGACGGCGCGTTACCGGACGATGGCACGCCCGTGACGCTCGAGGTCGTGAGCCTGGAACCCACCACGGACGCCCGCCGGGTCGAATACGCCACGACTGTGGCCCTGGTGCGCGGTCGGGCCGAGTGGACATTGCCGCCTTTGCCCGAGCATTCGCGGTTCGTGC